>JBBRYL010000040.1:0-25756 GCA_038237685.1 Solirubrobacterales bacterium
CTTCGTGACCGCGTAGGCCTGGCCGTCGGTGAGCACGCGCTTGCCCTTGGCCCTGTCGAAGTTCTCGGACTTGCCGTCGGGGAACACGACCTTGCGGATGCCGGTCGGGTTGTGGCGCACGCCGCCGGCGGCGAGGGTCGCGTAGGCGTTGGCGATCTCCAGCGGAGTGACGCCGAGGCGCAGACCGCCGAGGCCCTCCGCGGGCAGGCAGTCGAGCTTGGTGGTGATGCCAAGCAGCTTGGCCGTCTCGCAGACCTTCTTGGGCCCGACGTCGATCACCAGCTGGGCATAGACCGAGTTGTCGGATTTCAGCGTGGCGCGCACGAGGTTCATCGAGCCGCCGTAGCGGCCGTCGAACGTCTTGACCGTCCACGGGCCATAGCCCGGCACGTTCAGGTTCAGGGGCTTCGAGGTGTAGGTGGTTCGGGCCGGGTCGATGCCCGCGCGGATCGCGGCGGTGAGCACCATGACCTTGAACGCCGAGCCGGGCTGGCGGTGGCCCTGGGCGGCCAGGTTGAAGCGGCGATCCTTATAGGTGCCGCTCGAGGCCATCGCCTTGATCTCGCCGTTGTGCGGGTCGATCGACGCGATCGCCGAGGACGGACCGTTGGGATCGGCGTAGAACTGGTTGATCGCGTTGCGCGCGACGTCCTGCTGCTTGGGGTTGATGGTCGTGTAGACCTTCAGCCCGCCGCGGCGGTAGACGCCCACGCCGTAGTGTTCGATCAGCTTCTCCTGGACGTAGTCGAAGAAGAACGGCTCGCGGCGCTGGGTGTAGCGGGTGCCCTGCTTTAAGTGCAGCGGGCTGGCGGCCGCCTGATCGGCCTCGGCCTTTGAGATGTAGTTGTTCTTGACCATCCGCTGAAGCACTTCGCCGCGGCGCTGGAGCGCTGCGCTTGGATTGCGAAACGGGTTGTACTGGGAGGGCGCCTGGGGCAGCCCGGCGATCATCGCCGCCTGGGGCAGGTTCAAATCCTTGGCGTGCTTGTTGAAGAAGGTCTGCGCTGCCGCCTCGATGCCGATCGCCGTACGGCCATTGACGGTGCCGAACGGCACGTCGTTCAAGTAGTTGTCGAGGATCCAGGCCTTGGAATGACGCTTCTCCAGCTCGTTTGCCAGCTTGGCCTCGCGGATCTTGCGCTGCACGTTGCGCTGGGGATCCTTGATGTAGAGCGCCCGCACGAGCTGCTGCGTGATCGTCGAGCCGCCCTGCACGTTCTTGCCCGACTCGAGGTTGCGCACCCCGGCGCGCACGATCGCGCCGTAGTCCACCCCGCTGTGCTTGTAGAAGCGCTCGTCCTCGATCGCGACGAGCGCGTGGCGCATGTCGTCGGGGATCTTCTTCGCGGACAGCGGGGTGCGGATCTCATCGGACTGGACGTAGCCCAGCCGCGACCCGTCGGCGGCGAGGATCTCTGAGTTGGCGCCCTTGTCGGTGGGCTTGAGCTGGTTGAGGTCGGGCGCGGTGCCCGCGATTGCGAGCACGTAGCCGGCGGCCGACAGCAGCCCGACGGCAAGCATCAGCCCGAGGACGCCGACGCCGAGCGCCACGCGGCGGCCTACGCCTCCGCGCCCTCGCCTACGCCGTTGCTTTCTTTGCCGATAGGTCATAGGAGCCATACGGGTCGATGAGCGCTTTTGGCTCACCGTGACTGCGCATCCGAGCGCGCTGATACCTACCCGTTAGCTACTGAGGATAGCCCAGCGTCGCGCAGGCGTTGCAGGCTCTCTTTTCGCAGGCGCGCTGCCACTCCTCCTCGCTCCCGCGCACTTTGCGCCCAAGTGGTCACCGCGAGCCGGATGCCCTCGACATCGACCTCGGCCACCCGGGCATCCACGCCGTCGTCGGCGGCCAGGAGGTCGAGCGCGCGCGAGGCGTCGCCGCCCGGTGGGATCCAGACCGATACCTCCACCTGGATCCTGGGGTCGACGACCGTGTGATTGTGCACCGAGCTGGCGGCCAGGCGCTCGTTGGGCACGATCAGCCGCTGACCGTCATCGAGCCGGATGTAGGTGTAGGCCAGGCGGATGTCCTCGACCTCGCCGGTCTCGTCCTCGAAGGTCACGAGGTCCCCGATCCGGATCGGCTGGGTGATCGCGAGCACCACGCCTGCCACGGCGTTGGCCAGCGTCTGGCGGGCGGCGAACCCGACCACGAGGCCGAGCAGTGCGGAGGAGGCCAGAAGTCCTGTGGCCAGCCGCTTGACCGCCGGAAACTGCGACAGGGCGAGGGCGATGCCGATGAGCACGATCATTGCGAAGAGCAGCCGGCGCACGAGCTGCAGGCGGGTATCCGCCACGGCGGAGAGGGGCCTGCCGGCCACCGCCTCGCCGAGCTTGCGGCCGCGCCGCAGGAGCGATTGGTCCACGAGCCGTGCCAACGCGAAGGCCAGCACGACCGTGACGATCGCCGTGATCACCTCCTTGTGCGCATCCAGGAAGCTGGTGGCCATGTAAAGATCGGCGGACGGCATGGGTTATGAGGCTACTTCCAGGGAGGCGGATCGGACCCTCCCGTCGGCCGCCGGAATCCGCGCCCGGATAACCGCCGCGTGCTCCACTCCTGGCGTCGCCGACGCGTGGCGGGCGTTTGCCTGGAGTCGCCTGGGCGTGCTGGCGGTTGCCCTGTTCGCCGCGCTCACGACCACCGGTGGCGTCTCGGCCGCGAACGCCAGGCGGTTCGACGTCCCGGCGCTTACCCATCCGTTCGGCGGGGTCGGAGACCTCCTGTTCTCGCCCCTGGCGCGGTGGGACTCCGTGTGGTTTCTGAACATCGCCGACTCGGGGTACCAGGGCGCCGGCTCGGCGCGCGTGGCGTTCTTCCCGCTGTACCCGTTGCTGTCCCGCGGGCTCGGGGAGCTCGGCGGCGGGTCGGCGGGGGCGACGCTGATCGCCGCCTACGTGGTGTCCCTGGCGGCGCTGCTCGGTGCGCTCGTGCTCCTGCACAAGCTCACCGCGCTCGAGCTCGGTGAGGCCGCGAGCGGGCCAGCGGTGTTGCTGCTGTGCGTGTTCCCGGCCTCGCTGTTCCTCGGCGCGCCGTACTCCGAGAGCGTGTTCCTGCTCAGCTCGGTCGCTGCCTTCTACGCCGCGCGCACCGGCCACTGGGCATGGGCAGGCGTGGCAGCGGGGGCGGCCAGCGGCACGCGCAGCGCGGGTGTCCTGCTGCTGCTGCCGCTGATCGTGCTCTACCTCTACGGGCCGCGCCCGGGAACGCTTGCGCCCAGGCTCGGCGGCCGGCTCGCGTGGCTGCGACCCGCCTATCGCGTCCGCCCCGACATCGCCTGGCTCGCGCTCGCACCGGCAGGGCTGGCGGTCTTCGCCCTCTACCTCGGCATCGCCCATGGCAACGCCCTTGCGTTCTCCTCGGTCCAGGAGCTGTGGTCCCGCCACTTCGCCGGCCCGTTCGTGGGCGCCTGGGATGGTTTGGAGGCAGCGTTCCAGGGCGCGCGGCAGCTGGCCTCGGGCTCGCGCGAAACGGTCTTCTTCGGGCCGGCGGGCGGCGATCCGTTTCGGGTCGCGGGCATCAACCTCATGCTCTTCGGCTCGCTGGTGTTCGCTGTGGTTGCCACCGTCGGGGTGTTGCGCCGGCTGCCCTTCGCCTACGGCCTCTACCTGGTCGCGGCGCTTGCGCTCCCGCTGAGCTATCCGGTGACCCCGCAGCCGCTGATGTCGCTGCCGCGCTTCCTCGTGGTGCTGTTTCCCATCTTCATGTGGCTCGGCGCGGTCTGCGCACGCCGCGGCCAGACCGAGCGGGTGGCCGCCATCTCGGCGATCGGGCTGGGACTGTTCACCACGCAATACGCCACCTGGTTCTTCGTGTCCTAGATGGTGAAGGCCGTGTTGCTCGATGCCCTCGGAACGCTCGTCCGCCTCGAGCCGCCCGGACCACGGCTGCGCCGGACGCTTCACCGCCACGCCGGGATCGACGTTGACGAGCTGGCAGCGGAGCGCGGATTTCACGCCGAGATCGCGTACTACATGGCCAACCACATGCGGGGCGGCGATGCCGATGGCCTCGAACGGCTCCGCAACGATTGCGCGGCGGTGCTGCACGAAGCGCTCGGCGTCGATGGTCTCGGGCGGCCGGCAGTGCGCGCCGCGATGCTCGAGTCGCTGAAGTTCACAGCGTTCGATGACGTGGTGCCCGCGCTCGAGCAGCTGCGCGCGCGGGGCCTGACCCTCGTGGTGGTCAGCAACTGGGACCGCTCGCTGCCCGAGGCGCTTGAGTCAGCCGGAATCGCCGGGCTGATCGACGCGACCGTGTCCTCGGCCGAGGTGGGCGTGGCCAAGCCCGACCCCGCGCCGGTGCTGGCCGGCCTGGAGCTGGCGGGAGTCGGCCCGGCCGACGCCTTGTTCGTCGGCGACTCCCTCGAGAGCGACCTGGAGGCCGCCCGCGCGGCGGGGGTTCGGCCGGTGCTCGTCACGCGCGGCGCGCCCGCGCCGGCGGGCGTCGAGGCGGTCGATTCGCTGGAACGACTGCCCTCCCTACTCTAAGCGCGATGGACGCCGCTCTGGAGACGCCCGCGCCGCCCGATCCACCGGAGCTCCCCGACGGCATCCAGCGTCGCCCGGCGTGGCCTTGGTGGTTCGCGCTCGTCGGGTTCCTGGTCGGCATCGCGGCCACGCTGTTGCTTGTCGCGATCTTCGGAGGCGTGCTGGCGGCGGTCACCGGCGCCAAGTCCAACTCGCCCGGCTTCATCGTCCTCGGCACCATCGTCCAGGGCCTCGCCTTCGGGGCGACCGCGCTTTTCTTCGCCAGCCGCGTGGCCCGTCCCAAGGCTTGGCACTTTGGCCTGGGCAGAGCTCAGTTCTGGCCAACGGCTGGCTGGGCAACGTTGGGGATCGTGGCCTTCTACGTGCTCACGATCATCTACGGCCTGTTGGTCAAGCCCAGCGCCGAGCAGAACACCGTCCAGGAGCTGGGGGGCAACTCGGGAACGTTCGGGCTGATCGTGGCCGGGGTGATGGTGATCGCCGTCGCGCCGGTGATCGAGGAGTTCTTCTTCCGCGGCTTCTTCTACCGCGCCCTGCGCAGCAGGCTCTCGTGGATCGCCGCCGCGCTCGTCGACGGCCTGCTGTTCGGCAGCATCCACTATTCGGGCAACGGGGTGGACGGTCTGTTGATCCTGCCCCCCCTCGCGATCCTCGGGGTGATCTTCTGCCTCGTGTACGAGCGCACCGGCACGCTGCTCGCGCCGATCGGCATGCACGCGTTGAACAACACGATCGCTTTCGCCGCTCAGGCCCACGGGGGCTGGCAGGTGTCGGTGGTGGTCGGGCCGATGATGCTGGGGGCGGTGGTGCTGACCGGCCGGCGCCTGGCGCCCGCGCCACGGTTGTCGAGCGCCTGACCAGCCCACGGCGTTGCCGCGTTTGCGGGCGATTCGCCGGCGTTCCCGGGTACAGTTCCAGCCCATGAGGCGCTCACTCACTCTTATCGCGGCTACGGCCTTCCTCTCCGTCCTTGCACCCACCGCCGCGGGCGCCCAGGTTCCCGCGCCGGCCCCGGTGCCGGCCCCCAAAGCCGGCAAGGCGAGCATCGGTCTCGGCGGCGGGCAGGCCACCAAGAAGCTGCGTTACGTCGCCACGGGCGGCGCGGTGCGTGTGAAGGGCATCGTCAAGCCTTACGTGGCGGGGCAGCAGCTCCTGGTCGAGATCACCCGTAAGGGCAAGGTGATCGCGCGCAAATCGGTCAAGGTCGGCAAGACGGGCCGCGTCAGCGTGCGCATGAAGGCTACCCGGTCGGGTCTGCTGAAGGTGCGCCTGCGCCACAAGGCGACCCCCGCGCAGAAGGCGTTTCGCTCACGCAGCGTGCGCTTCGAGTCCGTCGTGCTCAGCGCAGGGCAGGGCTCCAAGGGGACCAAGGTCCTCCTGCTGCAGCGGGGCCTGTTCGCGCTCGGCTACGCCGTTGCGCGCACCGGGTACTACGACGGCGGCACGTCCCGCGCGGTGCTGGCGTTTCGCAAGGTCAACAACATGGGCCGCGACGGCTACGCCACCAAGGCCGTCTACTCCGGCGTCCTTCAGGGCAAGGGCGCGTTCAACGTGCGCTACCCAAAGGCCGGGCGCCACGTGGAGTTCGACTGGAGCCGCCAGGTGTTGGCCCTGATCGGCAAGAGCGGCAAGGCCACGCGCACCTACCACGCCTCGTCGGGCAAGCCCTCGACGCCGACGGTGTTCGGCCGCTTCCGGTTCTACCGGCGGGACCTGGGGACCAACGCTCGCGGCATGGTCGATGCCGCTTATTTCATCGGCGGCTACGCCATCCACGGCTACCACGACATCCCCAGCTACGCAGCCAGCCACGGATGCATCCGGGTGCCGATCCCGAACGCGCGGTCGATCCACGACGCCGTCTCCCTCGGCGAGCAGATCTTCGTCTACCACTGATCAGGCAGGGATGCCTGATCGGTCGGGGGCGTCCACTGATCAGGCAGGGATGCCTGATCTGTCCAGGGCGTCCGCTGATCAGGCCCGGGACTCGCGCCAGTCGCGTGTCTCGCGCGGCCCGCCCGTGAAGTAGTTGGCCAGCACCAGGCCCCCGAGGCCGTACAGCAGCAGGGCCAGGGCGGCCGGAACGAGTCGGGCGGCCCACACGCTGCCGCTGCCGACGACGCCCGAGAACGGGGTCAACAGCACGTCGTTTGCGTCGTCGATCTTCTCGCGCGTCCCGGAATGAACCTGCTCACGCACCCTCTCGGCCGCGGGCGTGGGGTTCGGCCGGTTGATGTCCGAGGGCTCCTGCAGTGCGGCCTGGTTCTGTACCGCGCGCACCTGGTTGTCGCTGCTCGCGCTCGACTGGTCGATCACGAACAGGACGAGGCTGAGGGCCACGATGCCCGCGGTCACTACTGCGCAGAGTCGTACGAGCGATCCCATTCGTTCTCTAGCATCGGCAGCCGCCGTGAAGATCCTGAGCCCCGCATCCACGTTGCCGCCACGATGAGCGACCCCGCCTCCCGCCTCATCGACCAGCTCCGCGAGCACGCGCTCGTGATCGGGACGGTCACCTTGTCGAGCGGAGCCGAGGCCGAGTACTACGTGGACGCCAAGCGGGCAATCCTGCGACCCGCAGGGTTCCGAGCGCTCGGTGAGCTGGTGGCCGAGGAGGCAAAGCTGCGCGGTGCCACGGCCGTCGGCGGCCTGACGATGGGCGCGGACCCGGTCGCGTGCGCGGCCCTGGCCGCCGGTGCCGACGTCAAGGCGTTCTTCGTCCGAAAGGACCGCAAGGCCCACGGTCTGCAGCGCTGGGTCGAAGGCCCGCCACTTCACCCCGGTGAGCGCTGTCTGGTCGTCGAGGATGTCGTGACTACCGGCGGCTCGACCGTCAAGGCGATCGAGCGGATCCGCGAGGAGGGCCTCGAGGTCGTCGGCGTGGTCAGCGTCCTCGATCGCCTGGCCGGCGGCGGCGAGACGATCACCGAGGCGGCCGGCGCTCCCTACCGCGCGCTGGCCACCATCGACGACCTATATCCGACCCGACCCGACCGCTAGCCACCGGGCGGGCATGGATGCTCGCCCGGTCCGGGGCATCAGAGGCTCGAGCGCTTCCGCGCGACGATCGCGATGTAGTAGAGGGGATCACCCGACACCGCCAGGCGGTGGCGGTATCGACGCTCGGCCTGCAATTCCATCGTGCCGTCGTCGAGTGCCGTCTGGATCATCTCCTCGAAGCCGCTGCGATCGCCGTCCTCGACGAACTTCTCCTTGATGTTGAAGGCGATGATGCCGCCGTCCTCAACGAGGTTGTAGGCGGCGCTGAACGCCTCCGGCGGAATGTCGCCGAAGCCGAGCGCGGCCACCGTGGCGAGGCAGTTGAACCGCTTGGCCTCGAGCGCCTCGCGCGCGTCCGCGGGAATGTCGGTGAGATCGACGACGAAGTAGTCGTCGTAGAGGCCTGGACGATCGCGGTGCGCCGCGGCCTCGGCCTCCTCGATGATGTCGACGCCTACGAGCTCCTCGGCGCCCAGCTCGTCGAACTGCTCGGCCACCATGCCGTTGCCGGCGCCAACGTCGAGCACCCTCAGACCCGCGCGCTCGCCGTCGTCGATCTGCTCGCCCACGAGGTCCGCCACGGTCCGCGGCGAGTCGCACTTGAGCTCCTGGTAGAAGAGCTGCTCGTACAGGCCGGGCAGCTTGAAGATCTCGTCGTAGTCGTGGAACCGGATCTTGCGCGTCTCGCCGTCGACGACGACCTCGCAGAACTCCTCATCCTGGTCGCGATCCTCTTCCCGGCCTCGCGGAAAGGTGATGTCGAAAGGTTTCTCGGCGGTCGCGACGGGGGTTCCAGATCGAGAGTCGGTCACTCGGGTTCCTGCCTCCTTGGATGGCTGGGAAAAAAGGTGATCTCTCCGGATTTCGCTCAACCATGCGGCCCGGGGATCGACGCCCCCAATAGAGCGCCTACGCGCCAGCATCGGCCGGAGTGCTCCAGCGCGGCCTGCGGGCGTATCGGAAAAGGTTACAGAGATTGGCGTTGGAGCCTCGCACGCCAGATGAGACCTGGGATTCGCGCCAGCAGTGCCCCGAGCTGGATTCGAACCAGCGGCCTTCCCCTTAGGAGGGGGACGCTCTATCCAGCTGAGCTATCGGGGCCCGGCGAGCCGGGCTCGCCAGCTCCGACGATACAAGTCACTCCTCGTCGTCCTCGTAGAGCGACTCCTTCGCGAGCTCCGCGCCCTTGGGCCCGAACATCCGGACCTCCAGGTAGTCGCCGACGAAGGCGTCGAGGCTTACGAGGGTGAAGCGATCCTCCACGAGGGCGCACTGGTCGGTGGTCTCGGGGCCCAGCTCGGCGGTGGCCACCGCGCCGTTGGTCACCAGCGAGACGCCCCACACGAGCGTGATGACGCCGCGGCGACCCTCGAGGCCGCGCCAGTGGCCGATCTCCTGGTCGGACAGATCGAGGCTCCAGTCGGGGTTGGCCTCGGCGGTCTCGTCGGTGTAGTCGACCACCGCGGTGAACGCCTCGGCCTGGGCGCCCTCGTGCTCGCGGGTGTAGCTCACGTACCCGAACAGCTCGTAGCCCTCCGAGGTCGTTGCGGTGCCGGGCACAAAGGTGCGCTCGCCCCACGTGCGGTCGGGAAACCAGCGCACCTCGCCGGCGTCGCCGAGCTCCTTCTCGGACTCGATCCCTCGTGCGGCGGCGTGGAAGTGATCGGTGAGGGCCTGCCCCCAGCGACCGTAGGGGATCGGCTCCTGGGGCGGCTCGGCGATGAACGTGGGGATTGGTCGTGGCGAAACCGGCATCGGCCGCAACCTACAGCAGCGATGATGGACGGCCGGCAGGTCAGGCCGGCGGTACGTCTCGCAGCCGCTGGGCCGCGCGCTCAGGCCGCTCAGAGCACAGCTGTAGGCCGGTGCCGAGCTCCAGCCCGGCGGGCTGCACCAGCCGGGGCACGACCTCGATGCGCCAGCAGAAGGCGGCAGCGCCCCGCGGGGCGGTGCGGATCCAGAGGTTGAGAGCGGGCAGCGTCTCGAGCCCGGCCGCGATGCGCCGCAACACGTCGAACAGCACCGCGGCCCCGGTGGCACCGTCGTCCTCAAACCTGGCTCGCGGGGCCCGCGGGATCACCTGCACGTGGAAGGGCGCCCGCGACGCAAACGGGCAGATGGCCACCGCCTCGCGATCGATGGTGACCAACCGCTGCTGCCGGCGAACCTCCTCCTGGAGCACGTCGGCAAGCAGGTTGCGGCCCTGCGTCCGATCGAAATAGGCGGTGAACCGCTCGCGCTCGCGCGCCACGGCGGCGGGGACGAACGGGAGGGCGAACAGCTCGGCGCCGCTGGCCGCCGGCGCTTTCGTCTCGGCGACCTCGTCGACGATCAGGTGGACATAGGCGGCATCGGCGTGCGCGCGCATCCGCACGCGCCAGAGCTCCATTGCCTCGGCCAGGCCGTCCGGACCGAGGTCGAGCAGGCGCGGCGCCGCGCCGGACCCGCTGGCGATCACCTCGTGCACGCCGGCGGCCGGGCCGGCTGCAAACAGACTGGGATCCCCGCGTCCCTCGGCGAGCGGGTCACCGCCAAGCTCGCCGCCGGGCGCGAGGGCGGGCTCGTCAACCTCTGCGAGGATCACGCGCAGGCCCGACAGGGGATCGATCCGCAGCTCACCCAAGGCGCTTGTCCATCGTCACGTGCTCGATGCCCTCCTCCATGAATGGGTCGCCGAGCTGGCGGTACCCGGCGCGCTCGTAGACCGCGCGCGCCGGGACCTGGGCGTGCAGCATGATCTGGTGGAGACCCCGTTGTGTCACGACGCGCTCGGCTTCCTCGAGCAGCTGGGCGCCGACGCCACGGCCACGCAGCGCAGAGGACACCACCATGCGCCCAAGTCGCGCGGGGTCTGAGTCGCACAGCAGTCGCAGGGTGCCGACGACGTGGCTGCCGCGCACCGCGACCACCTGCTCAGCGTCGCTGTCGCGCCCGTCGCGATCGGCCTCCAAGGCAACGCCCTGCTCGACGCAGAACACCTGGCGCCTGAGCTCCAGCGCCGCCTCGACCTCCTCTGGAGACCGAGCCCGACGCACATCGATGTGGTCGTTCGAGGGAATTCAGCGAGCGTAACGACGGATGTCTGCCGCCAGCGAGCGTTCGTCGGGGTAGCTGCCCTGCCTGATGTAGGCGACACCGCCGCGGCGGTCGTAGAAGACCGTGGAGGGAAAGGCGTTCACCGCCTGCAGGTACCTGCCGATCTTCAGATCGCCGTCGATGTAGCTCGGATAGGACACCGGGTACTTGGCCAGGAACTTCCGGGCGGAATTGTCGTTGTCCTGGCCGTCGACGCCCAGGAAGGCGATCGTCTTGCCGTGCTTTGCGGCCTCGCGCTGGAAGTGCGGGAACTCCGCGCGGCAGGGCGGGCACCACGATCCCCACTTGTTCACCACCACCGGGTATCCCCGCAGGGAACGCAGGCGCTTCACGAAAGCGGCGCTGCCGCCGCCGAGCAGCTCCGAGGACTGGGCGTGAAGGGCGGCCAGGGGCGCTGGCGAGCCGCGCAGCCGTGCCTGTGCCTTGGCGAGCGGCAGGCTCGCGGCCTTGCCGCCGCTGCTGCCGCCGCCCGGCTCGCTCTTGCGGGCGCTCAGGACGCCGAGGACGACCAGTACCACGAGGGCCACCGCCAGAGCACCGAAGACGAGCTTTCGAATCACGCGCAGAAGGGTGGCAGAAGCCCACCGTCGTCGTGAATGCTCGCGTGTGCTGTAATTAAGCGGTCGCCGCACCGCATGTGCTGCGCGCGGCGCTCGAGGGATACGCCTCAGGCGCCGATCCGACCGGGCAGAGCCGCTGCCTCCACTGTAGGTCCCTTCACCAACGTGGTCCGCGGCCCGACTCGACTTCCTTTCACGAATTCAGAGGCCTCATGGCTGAAAGCACTTCCCTGGCTGATAGCGCGCCGGTTTCCGGCGCCGATCTTCGGCGCGCCGAAGCGTTTGCCCGCGAGCCGTTCGTGCTCGAGGGGGAGGACTCCGCGGCTGCGCTGGCGCCCGGAACCGCCCGCCGGCGCGCGTTCGACGCGGCCGTCGCGGAGGTCGAGGCGGGCCACGAAGAACCCTCGCTGCAGTGGCGCCGCGACTTCTCGCTCATGCTCGGTCTGGAGCGCCTGGTCTCGGCGGACGAGCCCAAGCTGGTGGACGGCACCACCCTGTCGGCCCATCAGGTCGATGCACTCTCGGGCACGCTGATAGCCCTCACCGCCGAGATCCAGGGGGCGGCGCAGCGTACGAACGGGTCCGGCAACGGCGCGAAGGCCGCCGAGGTCGAGGAGCTGCCTTCGGGCGAGCTCGAGCTGGAGGGCGACGACGAGCTCTCAGACGACGACGAGCCGCTGGACTGGGACGCCGCCGAGGAGGCCGAAGAGGAAGAAGCCGACGAGGCCGACGCGGAGGTCGGCTCAAGTGACCCCGGGGCCGACCGCCGCTTCTGGTTCGAGCATGCCACCGGTGCCGGCAAGACCGTTGCCGCGCTGGGCTTCGTCGAGGCGTCGCGCACCGGCGGGGTGCTCATCCTCACCCACCGCCGCAACCTCGTCGACCAGTTCAACGGCGAGCTGGCCGATCGCGGCTACAAGAAGCGGGTCTGTGCGCCGCTGATGGGCAAGGACAAGGGATCGAACGTCGATGGCCCGGTCACCGTCGAGACCTACCAGTGGTTCGTGCGCAATGTCGGCAAGATCTCCGACGCCTACACGATCGTCATCTGCGACGAAGCCCATACGGCGCTCGGCGAGAAGACCTCGGCGTCGATCCGTGAGTGGCAGGGTCCGATCTATGTGGGCATGACCGCCACCGGGGCGCTGATCGCGCGTCACGTGACGGACCTGTTCCCCACGCAGACATCGCGGTTCGACCTGGCCCAGGCCGCGCGTCGTGGCGTGATAGCGCCGCTGCGCTGTGTGCGCATCCCGCCGGGCGTGGGCGTCCGCTCGATCTCCAACGTGCCGCTGCGGAAGGGCGAGGTCGACCAGGACTTCGATCAGGAGGAGCTGGCCGCGCTGCTCGATCAGACGCCGTTCAACCTGGCCATCGCCGACCTGTACAAGACCCGCTTCAAGGACCTGCCCGGCGTGGTCTACACCGCCGGCGTGCGCCACGCCCACAACGTGGCTGCCGCCTTCCAGGCGCAGGGGATCAAGGGCGTCGCGGTGTCGGGCGAGACGCCCAAGCGCGAGCTCACGCGCACGCTGGCGGCATACGAGCGCGGCGAGATCGACGTGCTGTGCAACGCCCAGCTGCTGGCCGAGGGTTGGAACTCGCCGCGCGCCACCGTGTGCATGCACCTTGCACCGACGGCCTCACGGCGGATCTACCAGCAGCGCGTGGGGCGCGTGACCCGCCGCCAGCCGGGCAAGGAGGCGGGCATCGTGGTGGACTTCGTCCACCCCGCCACACCTAACGACGACCCGGTGGTGACGTTGCACTCGCTCCTGGATCGCGACGTCTACCGTGGCGGCGCGATCGTGGTCGGTCCGGTCAGGCGCGGGCGTGGTCGCCGCCTGCGTGTCGAGCGCCGGGTGGTGCCCGTGACCTCTGACGAGGAGCGCCGCGCGCAGGTGTTCGAGCGCGAGCTGTGGCGTATCGCTGTCGAGCACCTGTCGTGGGGCGAGCAGCACGCGTGGGCGGCGCTCGCCGGTGCGCGTGTGGCGTCCAACAACTGGCGTCGCGCCAAGGCGATGCTGCACTTCGACGCCACCGGCGACCTGCGCCGGCGCTACCTGATCACGTGCCTGCAGCGAAACCGCAACACCCAGCTGCGCCTGCGCGCGCTGCAGGAAGTCGGTGCGCTGAAGGACCCCGAAGCCTTCGACGAGGCCGTCGAGTTGGTGGGCGGCTGGTCGCGCGAGGAGCGCCGTGAAGGCGTGAAGGTGCTGCTCCAGGCGCTTGCCGAGAAGCCGATGGGTCGTCGCGACCAGGCGTCGCGCTGGCTCTGGCACCTGGCGGAGTACAGCCGCGAGGTGCACGAGGAGTACGCCGTGTCGCGCTGGCCCGAGACAAAGCGCTTACTCGGTCTGCTGGTGAACTCGTCCGGTGGTGCCCACGCGCGCAACGCCCGGCGCCTGGTCCAGGCCTCCAAGAAGCAGGACCGCAGGCTCTCGGCGGCACTGCTGGCGGCCGCCTTGGCGCACACGCCCGAGGCCCAGCAGGTGCTCGATGGGGCGCGGATGCGCATGGCCCGCAAGCCAAGCGCACTTGCCCGCGAGCTGCTCAAGAACTTCCCGAAGGGCCGACGCCGGCGGGGGGGTCGGAGGCGGCGCGGACGCGGCAAGGGCGGGGGCGAGGGCGGCGAGGTCGAGGCCGACTCCCAGTCCACCCAGCGCAACGGCGACGGCGGGTCGGGCAGGAAGAAGCGCGGCTCGCGTGGCGGTGGTGGTGGCGGCGGCGACAAGAACGCCGACTCCGAGAAGCGCGACGCGGCCTGATCACGCGTAGCGGCAGCACCTCCCTGGTGTAGAGGTCGAAGGAGCCCTCGTGGTCGGGACCGATCTGGGTGACGAACAGCTTGGGGCCGAAGTCCGAGACGGCGATCGGCGCCTACCCGGGAGCAGGGCCGCCCCAACCCAGGTGCACCTCACCGGCATCCAGCGCGACGCGGCCCTCGGGCGTGTCCACCAGCAGTGCTCCGCGTGAGTCGATGCCCGCCGCCATGCCCTTGCCGGCCGGCCAGCTCACCTCGCCTCCCCTCAGCGCATCGCGGCGGCGCCACGCGGCGAGCACGGTCTCGCGGGGCTGGGCGAGTCGGGTGTGAAGCGTCGCGAACAGCGCGGCGAGCGTCCCGTCCACGGTCTCGCGAGGCGCACCCGCGGCGGACACCGAGGTGGCGCCCTCAGGCAGCTCCGCGGCGGCCGTGTTCACGTTCACCCCCATGCCCAGCACCGCCCAGTCGTCTTGGGGCCGGCCCTCGACCAGGATGCCGGCGATCTTGCGCCGGGCGACCCAGACGTCGTTTGGCCACTTGATCGCCACATCACCGAGGTGGGGCTCGAGCACGTCGCACAGCGCCACTGCGGCGGCCAGCGGCAGCAGCGCCGCGTCCTCGCCGAGCCCCCGGACGATCAGCGACATCAACACCGAGGAACCGGCGGGGGCGTGCCAGCTGCGGTCGGAGCGCCCGCGCCCCGCGGACTGCTCGGTTGCGGTGACCACCGTGCCGTGGGGAGCACCCGCGGAGGCCAAGGCGCGGGCGTGCAGGTTGGTCGAGTCGACTAGGCGATGGTGAACCCGCGGGGTGCCGATCACCGCGGGCGCAGCCGCACTTCGGTGTCGGGCTCGAGGCCCAGCGTCCGGGCAGCACTGCCGCGGTTCACGGCCAGCGCCAGCATCCGCGACGCGTCCTCATAGACGATCAACGCGCCGGGCTCGACGTCGGCGAAGGTAGTCACCAGCGGCGCCGTTGAAGTGCCGCGCGGCGTGGTGAGGGAGATGGCCGCGCCGAGCGTCAGTCCGCTTCCCGCCAGCCGGGCGTGGCCGACGTTCAGCGCGACGTTGCCATATCCGTCGATGGACAGCACGTGGGCCACGAGCGTGTCGTCCTCGGTGAAGGGCTCCGGCAGCTCGAGCCGCTGCAGCGAGTCGGCCTCGAGTGGGCTCCCGGCGTCCTCGACGGCGGCGCCGGCGGACAGGTGGGCGGCGACCGGCGCGAACAGGTCACGGCCGTGGAAGGTGGCCGACACCGGCTCCAGCCGATGCGTCGACCGCGTGATGTCAACGGCCAGGTCCACACCGCCCGCCTGCTCCCAGGCCAGCGACAGCAGGCCGTTGTCGGGGCCAACCAGCACGCGCCCGTCCTGGCATCGGATCGCGGTCGCGCGACGCTCGGTACCCACCTGCGGGTCCACGACGGCCACGTGGACGCCCACGGGCATGAACGGCAGCGCCTCGCAGAGCGCCAGCGCGCCGCGCCGCACATCGAAGCGTGGGATTCCGTGGGTGATGTCGATCACCCGCACGTCAGGCGCGATGCCTGCGATCACGCCGTGGCAGACGCCCACGAACTCGTCGTCGCGGCCGTAGTCTGAGAGCAGCGTGACGATCACGAACGGTCGGCCACGTCGTTTCGCAGCGCCTGTACCAGCCCGTCGATGTCGTGGCTTACGGCCTCGGCGTGTACCTCCAGGCCGTACTCGCGCGCGGTGGCGCTTGTCACCGGCCCGATCGACACCAGCCGGGCGTGCTCGGGGAAGGTGCCGGCGGCCTCCATGAGGAAGCGCACGGTGGAAGAGGAGGTGAACGTCACGTAGTCCGCCGCCTCCAGAGCGGTGCCCTGGGCCTCCGACAGCGGCTCGGCGACGGTGTCGTAGAGGGGCACCACGTCCACGAGCGCGCCCCGTTCCGCGAGGGCGTCGGGGAGCAGGTCGCGGGCCTCGGCAGCGCGCGCGACCATCACCCGCTTGCCATCGACGGGCACGGCTTCGAGTGCCTCGACTAGCGACTCGGCGATCGACCGTGGTGGAACCACGTCGGGTGCGATCCCGCGCGCGGCGAGCTCCTTTGCCGTACCCGGTCCGATCGCGGCAACGGTGGCGCCGTGGAGCGCACGGGCGTCCAGGCCGTTGGCGTCCAGGCCGTCCATCAGCAGGTGTGCGCCGTTGGGGCTGGTCACGCAGATCAGCGAGTAGCCGGAAGGGTCTGCCAATTCCGCCGGCACGGGCCGCGGCTCGATCCGGATGGCGGGCGTCTCGACCACCTCGGCGCCTAGCGTGCGCAGCCGCGCCGCCAGTCCGCTGGCCTGCGCGCGGGCGCGGGTGACGGCCACGCTGCGGCCGTGCAGCGGGCGGCGCTCGAGCCAGGCGAGCGTGTCGCGCATGCTCGCCGCGGGACCGATCACGGTGATGGCGGGCGCGCGAATTCCCTGGGCCGCGACCTCGGCAGCGATGCCCGACAGTGTGGCGGTGGCGGTGCGCTGGGTGGGCAGCGTGCCGTGCTGGATGACGGCCGCAGGATGGTCGGCCGGCCGCCCCGCCTCGAGCAGTCGGGCCGCGATCGTGGGCAGGTTCTTGACGCCCATGTAGAGCACGAGCGTGCCGGGAAAGCGCGCCAATGCATCCCAGTCGAGGGCGGTCTTCGCACCCTTTTCAGGGTCCTCGTGTCCCGTGACGAAGGCGACCGCCGAGGCCAGGTCGCGGTGGGTGACCGGGATGCCCGCGTACGCGGGCGCGGCCACGCCCGATGTCACGCCCGGCACCACCTCGAACGCCACGCCCGCCGCGCGCAGGTCCTCGGCCTCCTCGCCGCCGCGGCCGAACACGAACGAGTCGCCGCCCTTTAGTCGCACCACGTTCCTGCCGCCCAGGCCGAGCTCGACCAGCTTGGCGTTGATGCCGTCCTGGGTCATGGCGACGTCGCCCGGCGCCTTTCCCACATAGATCAGCTCCGCGTCGGGGCGCGCGCCCTCGAGCGCGTCGGCGGGAATCAGGCGGTCGTACAGAATCGCGTCGGCGGCTGCGATCAGCTCGAGCGATCGGCGCGTCATCAGCCCGGGATCGCCCGGGCCGGCGCCGACGAGGTGGACGATGCCGTCACTCACCGCCCGGACGCTACTGGGCCGCGCCCCGGGGCGGACTCTAGAAGCCGGTCTGTGAGCGCGGGCTGGGTTCCACCGGCCCGACGTGCCGGGTGAGCTATCCGGCGTCCATGCGCTCGGCCGTGTCGAGGATCTCGCGCGCCCCTGCCGCCAGCATTCGCTCCGCCACTGCCAGTCCGAGCGCCGCGGGCTCTAGTGGGTCGCCGTCGAGTGAGTCGCGCAGCCAGACGCCGCCATCGGGCGTACCGGCGAAGCCATCGATGCGCAGGCGCCCCTCGTGCGCGCGGGCGAACGCTCCAACCGGCGTGTGGCAGGAAGCGTCGAGGCCGAGCACAAGCGCGCGCTCGGCCGTGAGCGCGATCAGGGCGTCGCGGTCGGTGAGCTCGACGGCCACCGCCTGGATCCGGTCGTCGCCGTCGCGCGCCTCGAGCGCCAGCGTGCCCTGACCCGGGGAGGGCACCATCTCGTCGAGGGCGATCGGCGTGCCAGGGTCGCGCCCCAGGCGCTGGAGGCCCGCGGAGGCAAGCACCAGTGCGTCGTAGTCGCCATCGGCCAGCTTGCGCAGGCGCGTGTCGACGTTGCCGCGCACCTCGCTCACCCGCAGGTCGGACCGCAGGGCCAGCAGCTGGGAGCGCCGGCGCAAGCTCGCGGTGCCCACCACGGCGCCCTCGGGCAGCGCCGCGAGGGCGGTCGCGCCGCCGCACAGCGCGTCGCGCGGATCGATCCGCTCGGGCACGCCCACGATGGCGAGCCCCTCGGGCAGCACGCCCGGCACGTCCTTGGCCGAGTGCACCGCCAGGTCGATGCGATCGTCCAGCAGGGCCTCCTCGATCTCCTTGACGAAGCGCGCCTTGTCCTCGGTCTCCGGGGCGGGCCGCCCGCCGGCCCGCTCGTCGCCCGACGTCCGGATGGTGATCACCTCGACCTCCTCTCCTAGGCCTTCGAGCCGGTCGCGGATCAGCTCCGCCTGGGCCACGGCCAGCGCGCTGCCGCGACTGCCGAGCCGCAGGCCCACGGCTAGTTGCGGCGCTGGCGGTGCGACGAGATGTTGGTGACCTGCGCGCCGCCCTGCTCGTCGTCGAGCTGTACGCGCGCCGAATCGAGACCGAACAGCTCGCGCAGCGCCTGCAGCTGGAAGTAGGAGGAATCGGCGTGCTCGGGATCGTCGGAGGCCACCGACTGCTTCAGCCGCAGCGTGGGCTCGTGCAGCAGGCGGCTGACAACCGAGCGCGCCATCAACGTCAGGCGCTCGCGGTCGGCGTCGGACAGGGACTCCCAGCGCGCCGCGTTCTCGGCGAGCACCGCCTGGACCACCTGTTCGCCCCGTTCGCGCAGCGCCGCGATCGTGGGCACAACGTCCAGGCTGGCCACCCACCGGTCAAACCGCGTGACCTCGTCCGCGACCAGAGCGCGGGCGCGGCTGGCCTCGGCCTCGCGCACGCTGCGCCCGCGCGCCGCAGCGCGCTGGAGGTCGTCCATGTCGTAGAGCGCGATGCCGGGCATGTCGCGCACGCCGGGATCGATGTCGCGCGGCACGGCGATGTCGATGATCACCAGCGGCCGCTCCGGGGATCGCTCGCCCATCGTCAGCTCGAGGTCCTCGCGGTCCACGATCTGGTGCGGCGAAGACGTGGAGCTCACCACGATGTCTGCACGGGCCAGCTCGGATGGAAGGTCGTCGAAGCGAACCGCGGAACCGCCGAAGCGCTGGGCGAGACCGATCGCGCGGTCATAGCGGCGGTTGGCCACGAACACCGTGTCGACGCCATTGGAGCGCAGGGCGCGCGCGGTGCGCTCGCCGTTGTCGCCGGCGCCGATCACCAGCACGCGCTTGGCAGAGAGGTCGCCCAGCATGTCGGCCGCCAGCTCCACGGCCACCGAGGACACCGATACGTGCGAGCGGCCCACGGCCGTCTCGGTACGCACGCGCTTGCCGGCGCCTAGCGCGTCGCGGAACAGGCGGTTGGTGATCGGCCCGGTGGCGCCCTCTACCAGCGCCAGCTCGTAGGCGCGCTTGATCTGGCCCTGGATCTCGGCCTCTCCGAGGATCATCGAATCGAGCCCAGCCGCCACCGAGAAGAGGTGGCTCACGGCTTCACGCTCGCGGAACGCATACAGCGAGTCGGTCAGCTCAGTGGGCCTGATCTCAGCCTGGCGCGCCAGCACGGCGAGGGCCGCGCTCTCGGCCTCGACGGCGTCGGGGGTCACCAGGTAGAGCTCGGTGCGGTTGCAGGTGGACACCACCACGGCCTCGTGAACGGCGGGCCCGGCGCGCAGCTCGGCCAGCACACCTGCGGCGCGACCCTCGGGCATCGCCAGGCGCTCACGCAGCGCGAGCGGCGCGGTGTGGTGTGAGATGCCGAGGGCCAGCAGTTCATAACTCATGGCGCCACCTCCGCGTGGGGGCGGTCCGGGGTGCCGTCCGGCTTGGCATCGTCCTCGGTGAGCTCCAAGAGCTCGCCGACCTCGCGCTCGATCCGCGAGACCTTTGCCCCGATGATCATCACGTAGACCAGGATCAGGGTCAGAAAGACCACGTAGGCAGCGGCCACGTACTTGCCCGCCTCGTCAAGGGGGAGAGCCGGCATGGGGTCAGGCCGAGGCGGTGGCCTCGAGCCGGGTACGCAGCCGCTTGAGCTGCATCGATGCGTTCTTGGCGGTCAGCTCGAGCTTCCACAGCGTGATGAACAGCAGCGTCATGGCCACGATGCACACCAGGAAGGTCAGGCGCATGTCGCCGGGCAGCTGGCCGCCGGTCTCCGACAGCACGCGTGGGTGCGTGAACGCCTGCGCCATGCGAACGGCGGCGAAGTTGATGGGCACGAACGCGCCGGCTGCGATCGCGAATACCGAGGAATAGCGCGCCTGGCGTTCGGGGTCCTCGATCGAGAAGCGCAGCGGGTAGTAGACGCAATACAGGAGGAAAACCACCAAGAACGAGACGAGCACCGGCTCGTCCCACAGCCACCAGTGGCCCCAGGAGGCGCGCGCCCAGATCGAGCCGGTGATCAAGACGCCGGTGCCGAGGATGATCGACAGGTGGATGCACACGTAGGAGCGCAGGTCCCACCCGCGGTCGCCGGTGCGCAGGTGCTTGATGGCCATGAGCCCGCCGGCCACGAAGCCGCACAGCGACACGATGGCCATCGGCACGTGCAGGTAGAAGATCTTCTGGATGAAGCCCTGGTCGGCCTCGAGCGGGGCGTAGAAGAACACCATCGCGAAGGCCAGCAGCGTCATGGCCACCGTGGCGGCAGCCAGCGGCTTGAATCCCTTCGAGTACACGCTCTAGAGCCTACTGATCCGGCTGCGCGCCTCCCCTGGGCCTAGTCGTCGAGCAAGAAGTCGAAGACGCCCAGCGCGATCAGCAGGAACATCAGGTCGTAGCCGCCCAGCAGCGCGGTCCACCGGCCCAGGTCTTCGGGCGCCGCAACGTGGCGCAGCAGCGGCGCGGTGGCCGACGCCGACGCGATCAGCAGTGGTACCAGCAGCGGCAGCAGGAGCAGCGGCACGATCAGCTCGCGCGCGTTTGACTCCGACGCCAGTGCCGACACCAGCGCACCCACGGCAGCCAGGCCAATATCGGCGAGCAGCAGGATCAGGAGCAGCTCGGGGAAGGCGTCGAACACGTTGGGCCCCAGCAGCAGCAGCCCGAACACCGGCACCGACACCACCTCCAGCGCCACGAGGTAGATGAACATGCCGGTGGCCTTGGCCACGAACAGCGCGGTGCGGTCCACCGGCGCCAGCAGGAGCCCGTCGAGCCCGCCCTGCTCGCGCTCGGCGGCGAACAGCCGCGTGATGCCGATGATGGCCGCCAGCAGCAGCGTCACCCACAGCACCCCTGATGCCAGGTTGCCCTCCAGCGAATCGCGGTCCAGCCCGAAGTGGAAGAGGACGTAGACCGTGACGCTGAACAGCGCCATCGCGGGCACCGATTCCTTGGTCCGCCACTCGATCGCGAGGTCCTTGGCCAGGATCGCCCGGGCGGCACCGAGCATCGACGGCGGTGTGGGACTCACGTGTAGAGCCTCCGGGCCTCGGCGCCGTCGATCTCCGCCGTGGCCACCGCGAACACCTGGCTCGCGGCCCGCAGGCCGAGCGCGACGTCGGCCTCGGCCAGCCCGCCGTCCACGTCGTGGGTGATGAGCACGCGCGTGCGCCCGGACGCGCGGCCGATCAGGGGCTCGAGCTTCTCCGCGGCCGCGGGGTCGAGCCCCGCGCGCGCCTCGTCGAGCAGCAGCAGCGCCGGATCGTGCAGCGTGGCTCGCGCCGCCGCAAGGCGCTGCACCATGCCGCGCGAGAGCTCGCGCACCGGGCTGTCGGCGCGGCGGAACATGCCCACGGCGTCGAGCTGGGCGTCCACGACCTCGAGGGGCACCCCGTGCAGCCGGGCGTGGTAGGCCAGGTTCTGGCGTCCGCTCAACTCGCGGTAGAGCAGCGGATCATGCCCCAGGTAGCCGACGCGTCCGCGCACCTTCCAGCTCTCCTGAGGCAGCGGTGAGCCGAGCACGTGGGCGGTGCCTGCGTGCGGGCGCAGCAGCGTCGCGAGGATCCGCAACAGCGTGGTCTTGCCGGCGCCGTTTGCGCCGAGCACGGCCAGGGTCTGGCCCTCGGTCACGGTCACGGTCACCCCGTGCAGGGCAATGCGCTCGCCGTAGCGCCGCTCCACATCCTGCAGCGCGATCGCCGGCTGGGCCATCACCGCTCGAGCGTCTGGGCGGCGTGCTTCAGCGTCGGCTCGACCACCGGCCATGACTCGCCGATGGCCTTGGGGTTGCCGGGGAAGTTGACGATCAGTGTGCGCCCGCGCGTGCCCGAGACGCCGCGCGTGAGCAGGCCCATCGGCGTGTGCCGCAGCGCCTCGGCGCGAATGGCCTCGGCATAGCCCGGGGCCTCACGGTCGATCACGTCGCGGGTGGCCTCGGGTGTGAGGTCGTCGAGGGTCAGGCCGGTGCCGCCGGTGGTGAACACGAAGCGCGCGCCTTCGTCGTCGCAGAAGCGCCGCAGCTCCGCGGCGATCGAGTCCCGGTCGTCGGGGCTGAGCGCCCGCACCACGTCGAGGCCCGCCGCGCGGCAGCGCTTCTCGAGCTCGTCGCCCGAGGCATCGTCGGCCCTGGCGCGGCTGGTGGAGACGGTGAGCACCGCGGCCAGCGTCACGAGTCGGCGTGCTCCCGCTCGATCTCGCGTGTCCGAGGCATCACCGCCGCCAGTCCTGCTTACCGCCGGTCTTCTCCACCAGCTGCACGGGGCCGACGCGCACGCCGCGCTCGACGCCCTTGACCATGTCGTAGACGGTCAGGGCGGCCACCGAGCAGGCGGTCATCGCCTCCATCTCCACACCCGTCTGGCCGCTGGTACGCGCCTCGGCGGTCAGGCGCACCACTCCAGCGTTTGCGTCCACATCGATCGCCACGTCCACATAGGACAGCGGCAGCGGATGGCACAGTGGGATCAGGTCCGAGGTGCGCTTGGCCGCCTGGATGCCGGCGATGCGGGCGGTGGAGATCACGTCGCCTTTTGGCATGTTGCCGGCGGCCACCCTTGCCGCGGTCGCCGGGTCCATCTCCACGACGGCATCTGCCACCGCCCGGCGATCGGTCACACCCTTCTCGCCGACATCGACCATGCGGGCGCGGCCCGATTCGTCCAGATGGGAGAGGCCTTCGGTGCGGTGCTCGCCCGGCCGGTCCTCGGGCGGCGCTCCTTCCGCGTCCACTATGCCGGGACTGCGGTGCGCTGCGCCGCGGCGATGATGTCGCGCACGGCATCGTCGTCGCCCGAGCGCAGCAGGTCGATCGGATCGGGATCTCCATTCACGATCGACTCGAAGAAGACCTTGCGGTCCTGGTAGGTGGGCAGCGTGCCCTTGGCCCAGCCGCGCACCTCGTTGAGCATCACCGCCAAGCGGGCGTAGGTGTCGCCGTACTCGTCGGCGATCTGGCGCTTCATGCGCTTGGCAAGCGCCGGGCTGGCGCCGGCCGTCGAGATGGCGATGGCCAACGGCCCGGTACGCACGATGGCGGGCAGGATGAAGTTGCACAGCGGCGGCACGTCGACGACGTTCACGAGCATCGCCCTGCGCTCGGCGTCCTCGTACACGCCGATGTTCACCTCGGAGTCGTCGGTGGCCGCGATCACCATGAAGCTGCCCTCGAGGTCATCGGGCTCATACCCGCGCTTCTGCCAGCTGATCGAGCCCTCCTCGACCAGCTCGTGCACCGCGGGGCAGACGTCCGGGGCCACGACGTGGACCTGGCCGTCGCAGGCCAGCAGCCCCTCGATCTTCTCGAGTCCGATGTCGCCTCCCCCCACGACCAGACAGCGCCGTCCGGTGAGCTTGAGGCACGCGATGTAGAACGGGGTCTCGAGCATGCCCTGTACGCAGGACTGGTCGCAGATCCCCTTGCGGAACTGGCACACGCACTCTTTTCCGGCATACGCTTGGGCAGGCATGGTCCAAGCCAGTCTACGCGCCGTATTTACGGGCAGATGACCGACGGCTACTTCACCGACGACTCGATGCTGCGCCGCGTGCACAAGGAGCGTGCCATCGCGCTGAGCGGGCCCCGCGCCCTGCTGATGCAGGCGGCCCATCCGCTCGCCGTGACCGGCTTGCTGGCCCACTCCACGGCGATGGACGAGCCATACGACCGCCTTGCGCGCACGGCGGAGACCATGAGCACCATCGGCTTCGGCACCCGCGCGGAGGCCGACCATGTGACGTCCCACGTACGAGACATGCACACCCGCGTGAGCGGAAGGATCAAGGAGCCCGTCGGGCGGTTCCCCGCGGGCACGCCGTATCGGGCCGACCAGCCCGATCTGCTGCTCTGGGTGCTGTTCACGCTCGTCGACTCCGCCGTGGTGGTCTACCGCAAGTACGTCGGCGCGATGTCGCGCGCCGAGGAGGCGGCCTACTGGGACGATTACAAGGTGGTCGGCGAGCTGTTCGGGCTGAAGCGCGCAGACATGCCCGACACCCTCCAAGACCTGGACTCCTACCGCCGCGAGATGTTCGAGGGCGACACCCTGCTCGTGACCGACTGGGCCCGCAGGCGCGCCCGCGAGATCGTGCTCGAGCCGCCGATTCCGTGGATCGCCCAGCCGCTGTTGCAGACGGCCAACTTCATCACCATCACGCTGCTGCCCGATCGGATCCGTCGTCAGTACGGGTTCTTCCCGCTGCCGCCCGCCCCGCTGCGCAAAGCCGTGGTGACCGGCGGGGCGGAGTACGTCAAGCGCGCAGTGATCCCGTTCGTGCCGGACCGTCTGCGCCTCGTGCCGGCGGCGCGCGCGGCGTGACCACCAGCTCCATCAACAGTTCGTCCGCGTACTCGCCCGTGCGGAAGTCGCGCCCGCTCAGGCGGGTGACGCCCACACGGCGAAAGCCGGCCTTCTCGTAGCAGCGGATGGCGCGTGCGTTGTGCACGTTTGCCCCGAGGACCAGCCGGTGGTGGCCACGGTCCTCGATCAGGTGGCGCGCGAGGGTTTCGAGCGCGTCGGTGCCGAGCCCGTGCCCGTGGACATCTCGGGTCAGGAAGATGTCGACCTCGGCGCTGCGGTAGTCGGGCTCGTTCTCCCCGGTCACCTGGACCATGCCGACGGGCTTGCCGCCTGCCAAGATCGTGAAGCGATTCGCGGTCGGCTCGTCGGAGAGCGGGAAGTCGTCCTCCAGCGAGCCCCACCAGTCCGCCACCTCGGGCTGGCGCCGGATGGCCCGCAGCGTCTCGGCGTGCTCCTCGAGCAGGGGTCGCAGCAAGACGTCCCGGCCGCGCAGGTCACCCGCCTCAGCCATCGTCGGCAACCACCCGGTCGCCCGCGCGTATGACCCCGCTCCCGACGATATCGGCGCGCAGTCCGCCGCGGTGCACGAGCGGGCGCAGCACGCCTCCGCCGTTGAGTCGGTCGAGGTGCAGGCACGGCTCGCACAGCCGACTGCCGGTGCAGGCCACATCGCCCACGTGGAAGGCGCGGCCCACGAGCGCGTTCAAGTCCGCCCCGCGCACCACGATGTTGCGGCGGTGATCGATTGCATGGCCCGCGGCGGCCGCCAGCTCGTCCAGCACGTCGGCGTCCACGAGCGTCAGCGCGCTGCCGGGGCGGCCCGACGCGAAGGTTCCCTTGCCCGCCGCGTAGCGGTCGCCGGCGAGCCCGTTCCCCGGAAGCGCCTCGGCCTCGATCAGCGTCTGCACCGGCGCCTCGCGATCGGGTGCAACGGCGATGGCTCGACCACGCCGGTGCCGGGATCGCGGGCCGACGGCGGGTGCCATACCGCCACGTCGAGTGGGGTGATCACCACGCCGTCGATCACCTCGTCGGTGGTGACGGCCGGATCCCAGATCGGCCCTGACGGCACGCCGAACATGACCACCGCGCGTGGGCCGCCGTCGTCAAGCGCGGGCCGGCGGGCGATCCATGGACCAGCCCAGGCAAACGACGCGGCGTCGGCAACCGGGACCATCCCCATCCCGCGCTGCGCCAGCCACGCGCGCAGCTCGTCGTCGCCCAGGGGCACGTCGGCGGTGGGCACGCCGATCACGGTGGCCACGCAGGCGGCCAGCGTCGAGCGATCCGGGTGTGTCGCCATCGCAGGCGCTAGCTGTAGAACCTGATCACGTTGTTCATCCGGGCCTCCTTGGAGGCTGAGTGGTGTCGAAGCCAACTCAGTCGCAAGGAGGACACCGGATGAAGGTTCACGCTAATGCTCTGCTCGGCCCGAAGG
Source organism: Solirubrobacterales bacterium (assembly GCA_038237685.1). Lineage (GTDB taxonomy): Bacteria > Actinomycetota > Thermoleophilia > Solirubrobacterales > Thermoleophilaceae > JAAYBF01. The sequence goes on from JBBRYL010000040.1 coordinate 25,745, forward strand.
GTCGGGCGGTGA
>JBBRYL010000041.1:0-25633 GCA_038237685.1 Solirubrobacterales bacterium
CAATAAACGGCGATGCAGAGAGTGTCGAGGTCGGCGTCCATCGTGGCCTCCAGGCAGACGGTGTACTTGACACCGCCGACTTCGGCCTCTCTGCCCAAAACCCCTCAAACACGGCCACTCCCGTGGAATCAACCATCTAGCCGGCTAGGGGGTCGAGGCGATCAGCTGGGCCATGCGGTCCTGGATCGCCCTGCCCCCCGACGTGTTCACGCCGTTCATCAGGATCGAGAATGCGTAGACGTCGCCCGACAGCGCCGTGCAATAACCCGACAGGGCCGTGACGCCGGTGAGCGTGCCCGTCTTGCCGCGACAGCGACCGCGCGCGGCTCCGCTGCGCATCCGGCCACCCAGGGTGCCGTCGCGGCCGGCGATCGGGAGCGAGTTGAAGAATGCGGGGAACTCGTCGCGGGTGCGCATGGCCAACAGCAGGCGGGTGACGCGGAAGGGGCTGGCGCGGTCACCGCGCGACAGTCCCGAACCGTCGGTGAGGCTCGCCGGCGCGGCGCCGAGGCGTGTGGCGAATCCGGCGGCCGCCTTGGCGCCGCCCTTGGTGGTGCCGAGGCCGTTGGCGAGCAGCGCGAGGTCCTTGCTCAGCATCTCGGCGAAGAAGTTGTCGGAGGGTTTGTTGGTCAGCCGTACCAGCGACGACATCGGCGGCGACTGCACCTCGACGAGCGCCACGGATGCCGCTGGGACCCGACCCGACTGCGGCGTTCCCGCCACCGGCACTCCGATCTGCGCGAGCGCGCCGTCGAGCCGCGCGGCGGCGAACGCGGGCGGGCTGACCTGGTAGCCGCGTCCACCCTCGGTGGCCAGGCCGCGGTTGTAGGACAGCCCACTGAGGGGCCCGACGTAGGGTGAGACGACATAGCGGGAGTCCGGGCCGCCGCGGAGGGAGTCGAACTTCGCCTCGTCGCCATAGATGCGGCCGGTGACCTTGCGGATGCCGATGCCCTTGAGCCGCTGCGCGAGCGTCTGGACCGAGGACCCACCGCCGTATGCGCGGCGCGCGAAGGCGCTGCTGCCCAAAGTCGGGTCGCCGCCGCCAACCAAGTAGAGGCTGCCGCGATAGGTCCCGTTCTGCTGCAGCGAGCCCGTCCCCCGTACCACGGTCGAGAGCTTGGCGGCCACGCCATACTGGGCCAGCGCCGCCGTGGTGGTGAACAGCTTGGTGTTCGATGCGAGGATGCGCGGGCTGTTCTGCCTCGAGCCGAACACAGTCTTGCCGGTGGTGGCGTTCACGACGTAGGCGCCCGAGGAGCGCCCAGCGGGTCTCAGTGCGGTCGAGAGGCGCGACGGAAGGCTTGCCGACGCCTTCGTCTTGGGGGCCGCGGCGACCGGCTCAGGGGCGGCGGAGAGGCCGACGACGGCCGCCGCGCACGCGACGCCGGTCAGGCTGCGAAGAGATCCCATTGCCGCGACAACACGCTAGCGCAGGGCTAGGTGCGGTACGGGTGTCGGTGCGGTGCTCGGCGGATCCACGATCCGCCTCCGCTCCTCCCGCAGCGTGCCTTGCGCGCTCCGACCGCCGCGATGGTCGATAATGGGCCGATGGGCGATGTCGTAGACCTGAAGAACCCCACGGGCAAGGGGCGAAAGACCGTGCGGGCAAGCGCGCGCCGCTCGCGTAAGAGCTCGCGCACCGCCCTCGTGCTCGGCGGCGGCGGCTTCACCGGAGGCGTCTATGAGATCGGGGCGCTGCGCGCGCTCGACCTGTTGGCCGTGAACCGCACGGTCAACCAGTTCGACGTCTACGTGGGCACGAGCGCGGGCTCCTTCATTGCCAGCATGGCCGCCAACGGCGTGACCCCCGAAGAGATGATGCGGGTGGTCAACCAGCAGGTGCCCACCCCGTTCGAGAACCTTGATCGCGGCTCGCTGATGCGGCCCAACTACGCCGACTTCGCCCGCAGCACCGCGCTGCTGCCGCTGCGGATGCTGGGGTTGGCGCGCACCGTGATCGCCGAGGGCGGTCGGGTTGCGGTGATGGACCTCGCCGTCCAGCTGGCCGGCGCCCTACCCGCCGGGCTGTACGACTCGCGCGCGATCCAGGAGTACCTCGAGACCGTGCTCTCAGACCCCGACCGCACCGACGACTTCCGCCTGCTGGAGAACGAGCTCTACCTGACTGCCACTGATCTCGACACGTGCGAGCGGATCATCCTCGGAGGCGAGAATTGGGACGACGTGCCGATCGCGCGATCGGTGGCCGCGTCGACGGCGCTGCCCATGGTCTACAAGCCGGTCGAGATCAAGGGCCGCCACCTGATCGACGGTGGGATCCGCTCGACCACCAACGTCGACATCGCTGTGGAGCGCGGGGCCAAGTTCGTGGTGGTGGTCAACCCGCTCGTCCCCTACGTCAACGACTTCCAGAAAGTGATCCCGACCATGATGGGCAGCCGTGTGCGTCGCGTCGCGGACATGGGCTTCCCTGAGATCGGATACCAGACCTTCAAGCTGCTGGCGCACCAGCGCCTGCACGAGGCGGTGGGCCAATGGAAGGAGAAGTACCCAGGCGTCGACATCATCCTGATCGAGCCCGAGCCCAACGACGAGCTGATGTTCGAGACCAACGTCATGAACTTCAGCCGCCGGGTGGACATCGCCCGCCACGGCTTCGAGTCGGTCACGCTCAAGCTCGCCGCGGACTACGACGACCTGCGCGCGGTGTGTGGGCGCCATGGCATCGAGATCTCGGCCACGCGGGTGCGTAAGGTCGTGAGCCGATTCGCCGAGGAGCGGGAGCGCACCCAGGGCTGGCGGCGCATCTTCGAGCAGACGACGGGCGCGCTGCTACGCCAGTCGGAGTAGGGCGGCGTAGCCGCCCTACTGACTGATCACCTTCTGCAACGCACTCAGCAAGCGGTCCGTCGCCGCCGCGTTCCTGACCGTCGCCCGCACGTGGTCGTCGGCTCCCAGCGGGCCGCCGGGGGCCACGATCACGCCGTCGCGGCGCAGGGCGGAAGCCAGCGCGGCGCCCGTCATGCCCTCGCCCGACAGCCACACGAAGTTGGCCTGGCTGTCGGCCACGTGCACAGGCAGCTGGCGCAGCGCCTCGAGCAGTCGGCCGCGCTCGTGGATCACGGCGTGTCGGCGGCGCTCGATCTCGGCACCGCCGATCTTCAGCGCCTGGAGCACGGCCGCCTGGGTCAGCGTGTTGACGCCCAGGACCGGCGAGATCGCCTCGAGCAGCGCCGAGGACGCGCTCGATCCGACGGCGTATCCCGCCCGCAGGCCCGACAGCCCGTAGATCTTCGAGAAGGTGCGGACCACCAGTAGGCGGGGTAGGGCGTCGGTCAGGCGCAGCACGCTGTCGGCGGGCTCGGCGTCCTGGAACTGCACGAGGGCCTCGTCGACGACGAGGTGCGCGCGCTCGGGCAGGGAAGCCGCCAGCGTGGCCACCTGGTCGGCGGACAGGTAGGTGCCGGTGGGGTCGTTGGGATTGCACAACACGACGAGCCGCGTGCGGTCGGTGAGGTGCTCCTGGAGGCGTTCGAAACGGTCCACCGGCACCGGCCGGCCTCCGGCGCGCTGCGCCATGAGGGGGTAGAGGGGGTAAGAGGGCCAGGGGGTGACAAGCTCGTCGCCAGGGGCCATCAGCGAGAGGGCTGTGGCCTGGAGCAGCTCGGCGGCCCCGTTGCCGACCACGATTCGCTCGGGCGCGACGTCGTGCAGCTCCGCCAGCGCGCTGCGGACCTCCTCGGCGTAGCGGTCTGGGTAGCCGTTGACGCGGCCCCGCGCGGTGTAGATCGAGGCGTTGACCACCTCGGAGTTCGGGAACTCGGGCCACTCGGTGTCGGACAGGTCCAGATCGGGCACGCGCTCAAGAGCGAGCGCGCGTTCGCGTGCGCGTCGCTCGCGCCGGACCACGTTCACGGCCTCCTGATCGACGTCGTCGAACTGGCGGTAGTAGTCGCGCAACCCCATCAGCGCGACGGCGCGATCGTCGGCCCCGGGCCCTGGATGATCAGAAACCAGAACGAGAAGACCACGACGACGACGAACACACAGGCCGCGAAGATGAGCTCGATAGCGCCCCGCTCCTGGTCATAGCCGGCGGCGCGCCGCACGAGCTTCCACCAGTGGTCGAGCTTCTTGGCGCCCACCATCGTCAGCATCAGCGACGTCAGACAGCCAAGCATGATCACCGAGATGCCGGCGGTGACCGCCCCGGTGAGGTACTGCACCTGCGACCCCACCCACAGCCAACCCAGCGGCTGGGGGCCCAGCAGAGTCAGGCAGAGCAGGGCCTCGAGCGTGAGAATGAACCCGGCCAGGATGCGGTCGGCACGCTGACGCGCGCTGCTGGCGCCGCTGCCCTTGAAACGCACGGGCGTCGACGGCCTGCCGGTGAACAGACCTCCGGAGTCGGTTGGGTCACTGCCGGCCATCCCCTGAACGCTAGGGCATCAGCGTTCGTACAGAGCCGCGATCGCGTCGGCGTTCTTCTCGTTGACCACGTTGCGCTTGACTTTGAGCGTCGGTGTCAGCTCTCCGGTCTCCTGGCTCAGGTCGTGGGGGAGAATGGTGAACTTCTTGATCTGCTCCACGGGACCGACGGCGGCGTTGACCTTGTCGACGGTTGCCTGGGCCTCCGCGCGCATCTCGTCGGAGCCTGCGACCTCGTCGGGCTCGAGCCCGTGCTGCTCCGCGAAGGCACCGACCTCGTCGGGATCGAGGGTGAGCAGCGCCACGAGGTAGGGGCGGCGGTCGCCGATGACCACGGCCTGGGAGATCCAGCGACTCTGCTTGAGGCCGTTCTCCAGATTGGCCGGGGTGATGTTCTTGCCCCCGGCGGTGATGATGATGTCCTTCTTCCGGCCCGTGATGAAAACGTAGCCGTCCTCGTCGATGGAGCCGAGATCGCCGGTGTGCAACCAGCGGTCGACCAGCGTCTCGCTGGTGGCGTCGGCGTTCTTGTAGTAGCCCTGGAAGATGTTCGGTCCGCGCAGTAGCAGCTCGGCATCCTCGGCCACCTTGGCCTCGACGCCGGGCAGGCACTTGCCGACCGAGCCCAGCCGGAACTCCTCGGGCGTGTTGACGGTGGCCACCGTGGCTGTCTCGGTCATGCCGTAGCCCTCCATCACCGGCACGCCACAGGCGTAGAAGAACTCGAGGATCTCCAGTGCGATCGGAGCCGCACCCGTGTTGCAGACGCGGATGTTGCCGCCGAACAGCGCCCGGACGTTCTTGTAGAGCTTCTCCTCGGCGGCGTCGAAGCCGGCGCGCAGCTGCACCGGGACCTCCTGGCCGTCGCGCTCGAGCTGGCGAACCTGGAGGCCGACCTGCACCGCCTGGCGCATCTTCTCCGGGTCCTCGGCCGCCGTGGTGGCTATGGTGTAGATCTTTTCGAAGATCCGCGGCACCGATGGGAAGAAGGTCGGCTTGACCTCCATGAGGTTCGGGATGATCTTCTGCGGGTCGCGCTCCCAGAAGGCGACGGTGCCGCCGACGTCGAGCGCGATGAACTGGATCAGCTTGGCGAAGGCGTGGGCCAGCGGCAGGAACAGGTAGGTGACCTCGCCCGACTCGAGCGCGCCGTGAACCTCTGACATCGTGACGACCTGGCGGTAGTTGCCGTGGGTCAGGATGCAGCCCTTGGGCGGCCCGGTGGTGCCCGAGGTGTAGATGTAGATGCAGACGTCGTCGGGGCTGATCGCGTCGGTGCGGGCGTCCAGCGCGGCCTGGTGGCCTCCGCGCCCACGCTCGCGCAGCTCGTCGAGTGTGATCGCGTCGTCGGCGCCCTCGACCGGCTCGAAGACGACGACCTCGCGCAGCTTGGGCAGCCGATCGCGGACCGACCGGACCTTCTCCAGCTGCTCGGCGTCCTCGAGGAACACGACCTCGGACTCGGAGTGCTCGAGCACGTAGTGGCACTCCTCGGCGGAATTGGTCTGGTAGACCGATACCGAGACGCCCCCGGCGGTCAGGATGGCGAAGTGGGCGAGTGTCCACTCCACGCGCGTGTGGGCCACGATCGCAACCTTGTCGCCGGGCTGGACGCCAAGCTCGATCAGGCCGCGTCCGACCTCGGACACCGAGGCGGCGAGCTCGTCATAGCTCACGTCCTCCCAGGCATCACCGACCTTGTGACGCAGAGCCGGCTTGTCGCCATGCTGCTCGGCGGCCAAGCCGACGAGATCGGCCATCGTCTTTGACCCGGTGCCCATACCGGGTGTCGTGCCTGCTTCCATCGCTTCCTCTCCTCCGATCGGCGTGCCGGGCGGATCTTAGATCGGATTTGGCACGTCGACGAAGACGTGCTCGATGCCGAACTCCTCCGCCAGCAGGTCGCCGAGGCGGCGCACGCCAAATGTCTCGGTGCCGTAGTGGCCTCCAGCGATGAAGTGGATGCCCGATTCGCGCGCCTCGAGCATGGTGTGCTCGGCCGGCTCGCCGGTGAGGAAGGCGTCGAGTCCGGCACCTACGGCCTCGCCGAGCGAGGACGCGGCGGCGCCTGAGATCACCCCGATGCTGTGCACCGGATCAGGACCGTAGGCCCAGACGAACGGCTCGGAGCCGAAGGCCGCGGCAGACCGCTCGCGCAGGTCGGCCACCGACACGCCGGCCTCGGACCGCGCCACGAACCCGAGCGCCCGGCCGCGGTGAGAGCCGAAACGCTCGGCGCGCTCGAAGCCGAGCTCTGAGCAGATCAACGCGTTGTTGCCCACCTCGGGATGGGCGTCCAATGGCAGGTGATAGGCCACCATCGAAAGGTCGGCGGCCAACAGCGGCTGGAGTCGCCGTTTGAGCAGTGGGGTGATCTCATCGGGGTGGAAGTCGCCGAGCAGCCCGTGGTGGCAGATGACCATCTGCGCCTCCAGCTCGGCTGCGCGTTCGAACAGCTCGACCCCTGGGGACACGCCGGTGACCACCCGCGAGACCGACGCGGCGCCAGGTACCTGGAGGCCGTTGGGGGTGTAGTCGTCGAACGCGCGTGCCTCGAGCAGGCTGTCGAGGCGGGCTACGATCTCGTCGCGCGAAGCCATCGCGAACACGCTATCCCACGCGCGGACGACGCCCGGGGGACCGCTCCGCCGATGTTTCGTATTACGCGATGCGCGGTATTGTTCATCCGGTAGGGAGTCCAAGCAGGTTCGTGAGGCCATGACGGCAGCGACAGCAGCAGCCACCCGCATCGATGGTGCCGCCGGCGATAGCGACTTGGTCGCTCTGGTGCGCTCTGGCCACGACGACGCCTTCGAGCAGCTCTATCGCCGCCATCACGGGCACGTGACCGCCATCGTCGCCCGGATGGTTCGCGACAGGACACGTACCGAAGACATCGTGCAGGACGTCTTTCTGTCCGCCTTGCGCCGGCTGTGCGAGACCGACTCCGACATTCTGTTCCGAGCGTGGATCTCAGAGATCGCGCGAAACGCTTCGATCGACCACTTCCGCCGTGCCGGTCGCACCCACGAGGTCTCGATCGATGACGATCGGCCGCTGGCGCCCACCGACGCCCAGCGGATGTCGATCACCCCGTCGCCAGAGCTCGCGGCGATCAGCCGTGAGCGCTTCGGTCACCTGCGCGGAGCTCTCGACGAGCTGTCGGAGTCCCACCAGCGCGTGATCGTGCTCCGGGAACTCGAGGGTCACTCCTACCGCGAGATCGCGCAGCTCATGGCCCTGTCGCCGTCGGGTGTCGAGAGCACCCTCTTCCGTGCCCGCAGGCGGCTCGAGCAGGAGTACGAGCAGCTTGACTCGGGGGTGCGCTGCGTGGCGACCCAGGCGGCGATCATCCGCATGGCCGACGGCGCCGGGTCGCGGCGCGACCGGCGCAAGTTGCACCGCCACTCGCTTCGCTGCTCGATCTGTCGCCGGCTCGCGCGCGAGAACGGAATCGAGCCGCTGCTTCCGGCGGGGCATGGCGCCAAGGTTGCCGCATGGCTGCCTTTCCCCGCCCTGCTCGAGCGCCGCCGCACGGGTATCGCCGAGCACATCCGGGGGTTCTTCGTCACCGGCTCCCAGCAGGCTTCGGCGCTTGCGCCCGCGAGCAGCTCCGGCTGGGACCAGGCCGCCCCCGCAATCGGCAAGGGGCTCGCGCTGATCGCCGCCGTGGCCCTGATGGGCCAGGGGCCGGCTGCCCGGGACGGCGGCAGCGATCCGCATTCGGCCAAGGCCCCGGCCGCCGCTCACGCTCACACCCCAGCGCCGGCGTCGCTCCCTGTCGCCCTCTCGGCCTCCCACCCCGCACGTGCGCCACATCCCGCGGCACGCCACCGCGCGCACCCGCCGCGCCGGGCCACGGCAGTTCCGAGTCCGGCGAACACGCAGCCCGGCGGCAGCGCCCCGCAGCCGCCCACGGCGCGTCAGACACCGCGCCCACGCGCGGCTGCACCGGCGGTGCCGGCCACCGGGCAAACGGCCCCCGTGCAGCCGACGGCGCCCCTTCCCGTCCTGACCGGCGCCATCATCCGCGGCGCGGGTGTGCCTGCTGGACCCGCCCTGCCCACCGATTTGGTGACGGAGAAGATCGAGCCCATCACGAACGCGGGGTAGCAGGTCGGCGGCCAGCTGGACGAGCTGGTGTACCGGGTCACCGGTCTCTGACGCCGCGCCCGCCACGCCGCCAGAGGTACTCTGAGCCGGGATGGCCAAGGAACCCGACGCGGTAGCCGAAACCGACTTTCTCGAGTCGCTCACCGACACGAGCCTCTACTCGATGGGGGCGTTCTTCTGCGACGAGCACCCTGACCTCGTCGATGACGTGATCACCCAGAGCGAGGCGATCGAGCGAGCCGGCATCCGCACCTACGCCGACGAGCACTCCCTCACGGCGCAGGCATGCTTCGAGACGCTGCTAACCGGCCTTGCGGTGCGCTACTACAACGCCGTGGCGGCCTAGCGACCACGCGTTAGGCGATCATCTGGGAAATCGGGCTGCCCAGATTTGAACTGGGGACCTCTCCGACCCGAACGGAGCGCGCTACCAAGCTGCGCCACAGCCCGTGGCGGGGCACAGGTTACTAGGAGCCGGCTGCGACGCTCCGCTCTTGCGCGATCGCACCCCGCAGGGCGTCGTCGATGCCGATCGGCTCGATGTCGAACAGCGCGGCTCCGCTGGGATCGGTGATCACGGTCTCGGTGGACAGGCCCTCGATCAGCGGCTTGGCCACGCCCGCGTCCACCGGAGTCACGAGGCCGATCCAATGCGACGACAGCCACGGCGAGAGCACCGGCACCGGGAGCTTGGGCCGTGGCTCCTTGTCCATCGCCCGGGCCATGCGATCCAGCATCTCACCGTAGGAGACGACGTCGGGGCAGCCGATCTGGACCTCCCGCGCCGCCGCCTCGATCGTTGGTGCCGCAGCCAGATAGGCGAGGGCGTCGTCCACGCCGATCGGTTGGGTCTTCGTCTTCAGCCACGAGGGGGCGATCATCACCGGCAGCTTCTGTACCAGGTGGCGCAGCATCAGATAGGACTCGCTCTGGGCTCCGACCACCATCGACGCGCGGAAGTAGGTGCACGGCGGGCCCTCGGCCACGAGGATCTCGCCCGTCTCGTTCCGGCTGCGCAGATGCTTTGAGCCGGGATTCTCGCCCAGGCCGCCGAGGTAGATCACACGCGTGACCCCCTCGTCGCGGGCCATATGCGCGAAGGCGCGGGCGGATCGGCGCTCGGACTCCTCGAAGTCTCCCTGGGAGCCACGGCCCATGCCGTGCACCAGGTAGTAGGCCACGTCGACGCCTTCGCCGGCGCCGGCGAGGGTCTCGGGCTTGGTCACGTCCCCTTCATGCAGCTCACACCCTGCGTCCTTGAGGTCGGCGGCCTTGGTGCGGTTGCGAACGAGCGCACGCACTTCGTGTCCGCCCTCGAGCAACTTGCTGGCCAGCCGTCCGCCCACGAACCCCGTTGCGCCTGTGACGAGAGCTTTCATCGCACTCACCGTACGGGTTGGGCCGACGTGTGGCCCAGCGGTGCAGCGATCGGGCTCCCGGATACCTTGCAACTCGGCTAGGTTGGCCCTTGTCCGAGCCGTCACGAGTCCGGACCCGCACCCATACTTGGAGGAAGCACATGGCAGAGGCCATCCAGATCAAAGGCTCGGACTACCACGGCAAGATTCGCAACCCTCTCGGGGTAATCGGGCTGACCATCATCACTCTCGGGATCTACGGGATCTTTTGGTACTACTACGCCAACAAGGAGCTCGCCGAGATCGGTAGGGCCCACACCACCGAGGAGTGCGGCACCTCGCCCGGCACGTCGGTACTGGCCGTGACCCTCGGGGCGTTCATCATCGTTCCGGCGTTCGTGTCGGCGTACAAGTTCTGCCAGCGCCTAAACGCCGCCGAGCGCCTGACCGGAGCGCCGCAGGGCATGGAGGCCGGCCTTCTGTTCGTGCTCTACGTGTTCCTCTCGCCGGTGGCCGCCTACATCGCGCAGGCCAACCTGAACAAGGTGCTTCAGGCTCAGGCAGGTGGGACAGCCGCCGGGGCCGTCCTGCCCGGCGCGCCCATGCCGCAGTCCGCGCCCGAGGCGCCCATCACCTCCCCCCGGCCCTGACTCGTCCCGGACGCGGCTCGCGGCTCGGGCCGCCCGCCCGCGTTTCGGCCTAGCTGAACGAGACGTCGATGCTGCCGATGGCGCCGAGGTCGAGCGTGACCCGGTCGCCCGCCTTGACGGCGGGCGGCGGCACCAGCGCGCCGGCGATGATCCTGTCGCCCGCGTCGAGCGTCTCGCCCGCCGCCTCCAGGGTGCGGGCGGCGAGCGCCACGATCTCCTCGAGGTTCGCGGCGCCGGCGTCGGCGGTGCCGACTACCTCGCCGTTGACGGTGAGCGTGGCCTCGATGCCCTCGGCCGACCGGCTGTCGCTGGACGAGCCGATGGCCACACCGCGGTGAAAGATGTTCGCCGCCACCACGTCACCGGCCTCCTCGGTGGATGCCGGCATCGCGGGGATGTCGACTATCTCGATGGCGGGCGCCAGTGCGGCGATCGAATGGCCGGGGCCGACCTCGATGGCGATCTCGGGCTCGACCTTGGGGCTCTCCGCCCCCGCAAGCGAGTGCGAGCCGTCGGCCCCGAGTAGCGTTGCCGAGGTCAGATGCCCGACGACCGGCTCTGACAGTCCGAGCTTCTCCTGTACGGCGGGCGGGTTGAAGCCGATCTTCCAGCCGATCCGGTGGGCCCCGCTGTCCAAGGCGGCGCGCCAGTGGCCGAGCTGCTGCTGGTAGGCGTCATTCAGCTGCATTCGCTCAGGACGCCTCTGCGCATGTACGCGCCACTTGGCGCTCGCGCGGCACGCGCTTGACGTCCCAGGCCAGGCCGGTGACCTCGAGCGCACGGATGACCATCGCTGAGAAGTCCACCTGGTACCAGCGCAGGCCGTGGTCGGCGGACGTAGGGAAGGCGTGATGGTTGTTGTGCCACGACTCGCCCATGGAGAAGGGGGCCAGCCAGGCGAGATTGCGTGACTCGTCGTCGGTGGCGTAGGCGCGGCGGCCGAAGAAGTGGCACAGGGAATTGATGCTGTAGGTCACGTGGTGCAACACGAGCATGCGGATCAGCCCGCCCCACAGCAGACCGGTGAACGCGGCGAACAGCGTGCCGCCGATCAGCCACCCCAGGAGGAAGGGCACGAGCAGCCCGAGCGCCACCCACAGCACGAAGGTGCGGTTGACGAAGCTGACGACGGGGTCGTTGATCAGGTCGCGCGCGTAGCGCTCCTTGTTGCCGCGCTGGGTGTGGATGAACAGCCAGCCCCAGTGGGCGTGCCAGAGGCCGCGCAGCGCACCCTCGAGTCCGTGGCCGTGGTCGACGTGGGGGCTGTGGGGGTCGCCCTCCTGGTCGGCGAACGCGTGGTGCTTTCGGTGGTCGGCCACCCAGGCGATGATCGGACCCTCGATCGCGGCGGAGCCGAGGGCGGCGAGCACGCCGCGGACCCACGGCCTGGCCTGGAAGCTGCGGTGGGTGAAGAGGCGGTGAAAGCCCACCGTCACGCCGATCGCGCACGACAGGTAGACGATCGCGAACACCACGATGTCGTTCCAGCGCAGCGCCGTGGCCCACAGCTGCCAGCAGGCCAGGCCCAGGCCCAGGAACGGCAGCACCGTGACCGAGCCGGTCAGAAATCGGTCGAGTCTCTCGTTCGCTACGGGTTGGACGTCGTCGGCCGTGGGCTGCGGCTCTGCGGTCTGAACGGTGCTCATCCAACGAAAACTACCCGTCCGGTGTAGTTTCGACACCGACGACCGGCCCCGGGAGGCCGGTCAACGATGAGGAGATCACGGATGTCCACCCATATGGATCGGCTCAGCTCGGTCGACGCCTCGTTCCTGGCCCAGGAGCGCGAGGGGTCCCACATGCACATCGGCAGCGTGCTGCTGTTCGAGGGGCCGGCCCCACTGCCGGATGAGGTGGCCGATCACGTGCAGGAGCGTCTGCATCTGGTGCCCCGCTATCGCCAGAAGCTGTCCTTCCCACGGATGGAGATGGGCCGCCCGCTGTGGGTCGATGATCCCAGCTTCAACATCGGCTACCACGTGCGCCACACCGCCCTGCCGGCTCCGGGTACGGTCGAGCAGCTGCGCCTGCTGGTCAGCCGGATCTTCTCCCAACGCCTGGACCGCTCAAAGCCCTTGTGGGAGATGTGGCTGGTGGAAGGGCTCGAGGACGGCCGTTTCGCGCTGATCAACAAGACCCATCACGCGCTCGTCGACGGTGTGTCGGGAGCCGACCTGACCGGCGTCCTCTTCGACTGGCAGCGCGATGCCGCGCCGGTCCCGCGGCCCGATCGCCCTTGGCAGCCCGTGCCCGAGCCCGGCGACGTGAGGGTGGCCGCGAGGGGCGTCGCCGATCTGGCCGGCACGCCCATGGGGCTCGTCCGGCGCGCGGCGTCGGTGGTCTCGAGCCCCGGGCGCGCCGTCAGCCAGGCGCGGGCGGTTGCGGCGGGCCTCGGTGAGGTGACCTGGAACGCCGTGGTCAGCGCGCCTGACACGCCCCTGAACGGGCCGATGGGTCCTCACCGGCGCCTGAGCTGGGTGCGGATTCCGCTTGCCGATCTCAGGGAGGTCAAGACGGTGCTCGGCGGCACCGTGAACGACGTGTTCCTGACGATCATCAGCGGCGCGCTGCATCGCTGGCTCAAGAGTCGCGGCGTGCGTACCGAGGGACTCGAGTTGCGCTCCGCGGTGCCGGTGTCGATCCGCGCGTCGGGCACCGAGGCCGATCTGGGCAACCAGATCACGATCATGATCGGCCGCCTGCCGACATACGTCGAGGATCCGGTCGAGCGACATCAGATCGTGGCGGACTCGATGCGGGGTCTGAAGGAGTCAAAGCAGGCGCTCGGCGCCGAGGCGATCGCCGGGTTGGAGGAGTTCGCCCCGCCCACGATCTTTGCCCAGGCCTCGCGTCTGCACTTCTCCACACGGATGTACAACCTGCTGACCACCAACGTCCCGGGCCCGCAGATTCCCCTGTACATCCTCGGGCGCGAGATGGTCGAGCTGGTGCCGGTGGCTTTCCTGGCTCCGGATCAGCGCCTGGCCATCGCGATGATGAGCTACAACGGGTGGGCCGCCCTGTCGATGCTCGGGGACTACGACGCCATGCCCGACCTGGAGGATCTGGTCGGGTACGCCGTCGACGAGCTTGCGATCCTGCTCGAGGCCGCCCGCGCTGCGCCGGTCACAGCCGCGGCGCGATAGACGGGGATCGCCCGTGCCCTACTTCAAGGACGCGAACGAGGTCTACGAGTTCCTCGGCCAGCTGCTAGTGGATCTCTGCCACGACGACGAGCTCGGGCCGAAGTTCAACAAGGCCAACACGATCGTGCAGTACCGCTACACCGATCCGGACTGCACGATCACGGTGAAGATGATCGACGGCGAGATCGGTCGCGTCGAGATGGGCGAGGCGACGCTCGAGCCCGAGGTGGTCCTGTCGATGGCCACCGACGTCGCCCACAAGTTCTGGCTGGGCAAGGTCAACGTGACCGTCGCGCTCGCCCGTGGGCAGATCGAGGCCACCGGCCCGGTGGCAAAGATCCTCAAGCTGGTGCCGCTGACCAAGCCGGTGTTCCCGCGCTACCGCCAGATGCTGATCGACAAGGGCCGCCCGGACCTGGCAGAGAGCTGAGGATGCCCTCGACGGGATGGGCATCCTTGCTCATCCCGTAAACGGCCGGGCGGGGTGAGCGCCTTGCCCACCCCGCCGCGAACGGGCTATCAGCGGGGGTAAGCGGTGTCGATGTTGCCCGGGGACGGTCCTGGGCGGATTCGTCCCCTGGTTGGCGCCCTATCGCGCGGCCGGCTCGCCGGCCCTGTGGGCAGCCACCATCTGCTTCAGAGTCGCCTTCGCGGTGTGCTTGGGCTTCCACTTGAGCCCATCCCGCGCGCGGTCGGTCTTCATCAGCACCGGGCGCCTGGCGGCGTGGATCCAGGACACCGCTTCGGGCGCCATCGGCATGCGGTCGACGATCTCGGCCGTGGTGCTCATCACCAGGTCCGGCACCGGAATCGAATACCAGCCTAGCTCGTCGGCGATGTCGGACATCGTGACCTTGCCCCCGCCGGCCAGGTTGTAGGGGCCGGGCTGGCCGAGGCCGCGCACACCCGCCAAAGAGGCCGAGGCCACGTCGTCTTCGTGCACGAGCTGCATCGGGTTGCCTGGATCCGGGATCACCGGCTTGAGCATGGGCATCGAGGACAGCAGGCCGGCCACCGCGGCGGGCATCGAAGAGGAGAGGCGGTAGTAGGGCATCTCCTGGAGCAGCATCTGGGCTCGCGGGCCGGCAACGATGCACGGCCGGAACACGTAGGCGTCGGTGCGCTGGTGGCGGAGCAAGATCTCGGCGAGCACGGACTCGACCTCGGCCTTCTGTGCGGAGTAGTAGTGCTCGGGGGTGCCTCGGGTCGGCACGTCCTCGGTCAGCCAGGCGGGGTTGTCGGCGTGGAAACCGTATGCCGCGACGCTCGAGGCGTAACAGATGCGTTGAACCCCGGCCGCGGCGGCCGCCTCGAAAACGGTGCGCGAGCCGTCGACGTTTATCGCCCTGGTCCGGTCGCCTTCACCCATCACCGAGAAGGCCAGGTGGACGACGACGTCGGCGCCCTCGACGGTGTCCCTGACGCTCGCCTCGTCCTGGACGTCGCCCTGGCGGTACTCGGTCTTCTTCCAGCCCTGCTCGGCCGGGTCGAACGGGCGGCGGGCCATGCCAACCACCTTCTTGACGGCACGCGAGCCCTCCAGCGCGTCGACCACCGCCAGGCCGAGGTCTCCCGTCGGGCCGGTCACCGCTACGGTCAGTCCCTGTGAGGCCACAGGTGCTCTTGTATCAGGCGGGCTGGGGCTCCGCCTCGGTTGCGCGAATCGGCGGCGGGGTTAGCGCAGCGGCCACGATCACGAGGACGAAGGCCAGGATGCGTACCACCAGGGCGCCCGGCTCGTCGGGCAGCGGCTCGCCGAACACCAGCGGGCCCGCGAGGATCGTGCACACGTTGGCGGCGGCGCTCGTCACCGCGATCACCGGCACCGCCCGGCCTACCTGGAGGCTGCGGGCCGAGATCGCCAAGCCGACGGCCGAGGCCACGAAGATGACGACGGCCAGCGGGTGCACGAGCACGGCCAGCGGGCCCTGGTCGAGGTCACCGCTGAGTCCCTTGATCGACACGTCGGAGGCTCCCCAGATCAGACCGGCGGAGGCGGCGAGCAGGGAGGCTCCGCGCGCCTGGCGGCCGCCGGCCAGCGCCGCGATGAGCCCCAGGGCGGAGAGCCCGCCGACGTAGAGCGCCAGCGTGGAGGGTGTGTAGTCGCTGTGGGCGGAGGCGGCCGAGCCCTCGAGTGTGGCGGCCAGAAAGGCCAGGCCGGCCGCGGTCAGCGCGACGCCCACCCACTCGCGGCGCGAGACGCTGAAGCCGAACATCTTGTTGGCCACGACCGTGAGCAGCACCAGGCCGCCCGCGATCACGGTCTGGACGATCGAGATCGGCGCCAGTGCCAGGGCGCCCACGTGGAGCCCCCACGAGCCCAGCGCCACGGCCAGGCCGAGCAGGTACCAGCGCGATCGGAACAGGGCCAGCGAGCTTGACACCGGGCGGCGCAGCTCGATCGGTGGCGATTCCACCGCGCCGCGGTGCTTGTAGAGGAACCCGACGATCGAGCTGAAGGCGCACAGAAGCGCGAGCAGCAGGCCGACCTGGACGGACGCGGACATCGCGTGGAGAGTAGTTACCCGGCTGTGTCGTACCCGGGGCTCGCCGGGCAGCACGACGTGGGCCACGCCGCCGTCTGTGAGCACTCGCGGCTCGACGGGCAGCACCTTGCGGCTGCGCGCCTCATTCATCGTCTCGGCCACGTTGCCGTGCTCGGCCAGCTGCTCCAGATGCTTGATCGTGGGAAACACCAGGAGCATGTTGTCGGCCTCGCCCGCTGCAAGCGCCGCAGCGGGGCGGATCCAGCGGAAGTCGACGCACTCGGCGCCATCCACCTCCGCTTGGGCGTCGGCGGGGGCCGGGGTCACGAAGAAGTGGGTGTCGAACCGGACCTTGACCAGGGCGGGCGTGATCCAGCGCGAGTAGCGCGCCAGCTCGGCGTCGGCGTGGAGCTCGATGCCGGCCTCCTCCTCGAGCTCGCGCGCGGCGGTCGCCCGCTCGTCGGCGTCGCCGGAGTCGGTGGCCCCGCCGGGGAAGACCCACGCGCCGCCCATGAATCGCTGCTCCGGGTTGCGCTTGACCAGCAGGACCTCGGGGCCGTCGACGGCGTCGCGCAGCACGATCAGCGACGCCGACAGGCGCGGGGTTGCGACCTCGCCGTCGTTGAGCTCCTCACCCGGTCCTGGCCTGTCGGCGGACACGGGCCGAGCGTATCCCACGCCGCCGGCCCTATAGATTCCCCGCAGTGACCGAGACAGCCACAGCCCCGCAGTGGATATGCATCTCGTGCGGCTACGTCTACGACCCCGCCGAGGGCGACCCCGACGGTGGCATCCCCGCCGGCACCGCCTTCGACGAGATCCCCGACGACTGGTTCTGTCCCGTGTGCGGCGCCAGGAAAAAGGACTTCGAGCTCTACGAGGATTGAGAGGGGATGGCCGGCAGGCCGTCGATGCTCTCGGCGTTCTTCTCGGCCACGTACTTCTCGTAGGCCTGGGGCCCGTGCACTCGCACGCGCTTCTGTGACGACTTGTGCTGGTGCTCGCGCTCGCCGCGGTAGTCCATGAGCGGCACGCCGTACCCGCAGGAGTCCGAGACGCGCGTGACGTCCACGACGATGATCGAGCGCCGTGACTCCTCCACGCCGGGCTGCTCGAAGTCACAGCGCGAGCCCAGCTCGGCGAACTCGGGGTCGGTTGCGAGCACCACGCGCCCGCGTCCGTGCAGGCGCAGGATCCGCGGCGGGCCATCGAAGGCGCAGAGCATGACCACTATGCGGCCGTTCTCGCGCAGGTGGGCGATGGTCTCGGCGCCGCTTCCGACGACGTCGAGGTAGGCGACGGTCGAGGAGTCGAGCACGCGCAGCGAACCGATCGGCCCCTTGGGCGAGACGTTGACGTGGCCGTCCTCGTCAAGCGGCGCCGATCCCACGAAGAACAGGTCCTGGGAAGCGATCCACTGGCGCTGACGCTCGTCGATGCCGTCGTAGACGTGGGCCATGGTTCGAGGCTACTAGTGGCCCCAGCTAGGGTGCCTGGCGATGACCAGGCCACCCCTGCCGCTGCTGGTGTTCGTGGTGGGGACAGGCTCGCTCGGCGCCGAGATCGCCGCCGTGCGGCTGCTCTCGCCCTACTTTGGCGCGTCGACCGTGGTGTGGGCCAACACCATCGGCGTCGTGTTGGTGGCGCTGTCGATCGGCTACTGGTTCGGCGGCCGGATCGCCGACCGCCATCCCCATATGCGCGGCCTCTGCCTGTTGACGCTGGTGGCCGCCGGGCTGCTCGCGGTGGTGCCGTTCGCGGCGGACCCGTTGCTGCACCTGGCCGTGAGCGCGCTCGACTCGATCTCGGCGGGGGCGTTCGTCGGCTCGCTCGTCGGCGTGCTGGCGCTGGTCGCCGTGCCGATCCTGTTGCTTGGCGCCGTGTCGCCATGGGCGCTGCGACTGGCGGTCGACAAGGTCGAGCAGGCCGGCGAGGTCGCGGGGCGCCTGTACGCGCTGTCCACCGCGGGCAGCCTCGTTGGAACGCTGCTCTCGGCCCTGCTGCTGATCCCGCTCGTGGGCACGCGCCGCACGTTTCTGATCTTTGCCCTTGCCATCGCGCTGGTGGCGGTGCTCGGGCTGCTGCCCCAGCGGCGCTACCTGGCGGCGCCGGCGGCCATCGCCGTGCTGCTGGCCCTGCCCGT
Organism: Solirubrobacterales bacterium; assembly: GCA_038237685.1. GTDB lineage: Bacteria > Actinomycetota > Thermoleophilia > Solirubrobacterales > Thermoleophilaceae > JAAYBF01. The sequence continues at coordinate 18,289 of JBBRYL010000041.1, forward strand.
CGGCACGCTCAAGGCCGAGACCAGCTCGGGCAAGGTGATCTATGAGACAGACACCGAGTACCAGTACGCCCGCGTGATCCAGGGCGACGACGGGTCGCGCATCCTCGAGCTGAACGAGGGCCAGGCCGAGCACTCCAGATACCAGCCGGGAACGGTGCTCACGGGCGGATACTGGGACGGCGAGCTGGTCCTGCCGTTCACCGGCCTCGACCGGCCGCCCCGGCGGATGGCGATCCTCGGCAACGCCGCCGGGACCACCGCGCGGGCGTACGGCCGGCTGTTTCCCGCGACTCGGATCGACGGGGTGGAGCTGGACTCCAAGCTCACCGACATAGGGCGGCGCTTCTTCGACCTGCACAACCCCCGCCTGACCATGCACCACGAGGACGCCCGCCCGTTCCTGCGGCGCACCGGTCAGCGCTACGACGTGATCGCGGTCGACGCCTACCGCCAGCCCTATATCCCGTTCTATCTGTCAACCAAGGAGTTCTTCGAGCTCGCGCGCGACCGGCTTGCGCCCGGGGGGATCCTGATCGTCAACATCGGCCATCCCGAGCGTGAGGACAAGCTCGAGAAGGTGCTTACCGCCACGGTGCGAACCGCGTTCCCGCACGCGCTGCGCGACCCGATCGCCCCGACCAACACGATGCTCGTGGCCAGTCGCGGGGCCGTGTCAGCCGCACACCTGCGCCAGGCCGTGCCGTCGCTGCCGGCCGGGTTGCGCGAGACCGCGACGGAGGCGGCCGACCGGATCACGCCAACACTGCGCGGCGGCAGCGTCTACACCGACGACAAGGCGCCGGTCGAATGGCTGATCGACAAGTCGATCGTGAAGTACGCCGAGCAGCGATAGCAAGCGCTGACCCGCAGGTACCGCTTGCGCGCGCCGCACGCGGGGTAGAGGATCCCCATCATGCTGTCCTATTCGCACGGAACGTCGCTGACGCCGCTGCTGGGCCAGACGATCGGACACGACCTCGAGGCCACCGTCGCGCGGGTGGGTGAGCGCGAGGCGCTCGTGTGCCCGCACCAGGACATCCGCCTGACCTACGCGGAGCTCGACCGCCAGGTCGACGAGCTGGCCCGCGGCCTGATGGCCGCCGGCCTCGAGCGCGGTGACAGGCTGGCGCTGTGGGCACCCAACCGCGCCGAGTGGGTGCTCACCCAGTACGCGACCGCGAAGGCGGGGGTGGTGCTGGTGAACGTGAACCCGGCCTACCGTGCGTCCGAGCTGCGCTACGTACTCGAGCAGTCCGGCGCGCGCATGCTGGTGTCCGCCCGCGAGCACAGGAGCTCGGACTACGCGGCGATGATCGAGGAGGTGCGGCCGGGGCTCGAGGCGCTGGAGCGGATCGTGCTGCTGGACTCGGGCGACTGGGAGCAGCTGCTCGCCGGCTCGGGCGCGGTGGGCCTTGACGACCTGCGCGAGCGCATGGGCACGCTGGCGGCGGACGACCCGATCAACCTGCAGTACACCAGCGGCACCACGGGCTTTCCGAAGGGCGCCACGCTCAGCCACCACAACATCCTCAACAACGGCTACTTCGTGGGCGAGGGGTGCGGCTACTCAGAGGAGGACCGCGTGTGCATCCCTGTGCCCTTCTACCACTGCTTCGGCATGGTGATGGGCAACCTCGGCTGCACCAGCCACGGCGCGTGCATGGTGATCCCCGCGGAGGCGTTCGAGCCCGACGCGACCCTGAGGGCCGTGCAGGAGGAGCGCTGCACGAGCCTCTACGGCGTGCCGACGATGTTCATCGCCGAGCTTGGCCTGCCCGACTTCGGCGACTACGACCTGTCCAGCCTGCGCACCGGCATCATGGCCGGCTCGCCGTGCCCGGTCGAGGTGATGAAGCGCGTGATCACCGAGATGCACATGGAGGAGGTGGCCATCTGTTACGGGATGACCGAGACCTCGCCCGTGTCGACGCAGACCTCGGCCGACGACGACGTCGAGCACCGCACCGCCACCGTCGGGCAGGTGCATCCACACATCGAGGTCAAGGTCGTAGATCCCGACACGGGCCGCCCGGTGCCCCGGGGCGAGTCGGGCGAGCTGTGCACGCGCGGCTACTCGGTGATGCTCGGCTACTTCAACGATCCGGAGCGCACGGCCGAGGCGATCGACGCCGCGCGGTGGATGCACACCGGCGACCTCGCGACGATGGACGCCGACGGGTATCTGAACATCGTCGGACGCAGCAAGGACATGATCATCCGCGGCGGCGAGAACGTCTACCCGCGCGAGATCGAGGAGTTCCTGTACGCCCATCCCGACGTGGAGGACGTGCAGGTGATCGGCGTGCCCGACGAGCGCTATGGCGAGGCCGTGATGGCCTACGTGCAGCTGCGCGACGGGGCAACCGCCGACGCTGACGCGCTGCGCGAGCACTGCCGCGAGCAGATCGCGCACTACAAGGTGCCTGCCTACATCGCGCCGATAGACGAGTTCCCGATGACCGTGACCGGCAAGATCCAGAAGTACAAGCTGCGCGAGAGGGCAATCGAGCAGTTGGGGCTGACCGAGGCGCGAACGGCCTAGCTGCTAACCATATGTAAGTGCTAACGCTTCGACGTCCCGTCGCCTTCTGGCTGCTCGCGCTGATGCTGAGCGCGCTGCTGTTCGCCTCAAGCGCCCCGTCGCCGCTCTACGTCGTCTACCAGGCGGAGTGGGACTTCTCGGCCATCACGCTCACCGCGGTGTTCGCCGTCTATGCGCTGGCGCTGCTCGGATCGCTGCTCGTCACCGGCTCGATCTCCGACCACGTCGGGCGGCGTCCGACGCTGTTCCTGGCGCTCTCCGTCGAGATCGTCGCAATGGCCACCTTCGGCCTGGCGGGCGGTGTCGGATGGCTCTTCGCCGCGCGTGTGCTGCAGGGGGTGGCCACGGGGATAGCCATGGGCTGCATCAGCGCCGCCCTGCTCGATCTACAGCCGCCGCACCGGCCGTGGCTGGGCGCGCTCACCGGCGCGGCGGCACCGATGGCGGGCCTGGCCACCGGCGCGTTGATCACCGGATTGCTCGTCGACTACGCCCCCGACCCGACGGCGCTTGTGTTCTGGTTGCTGCTGGGCCTGTTCGTGGTAGCCGTGCTCGTCACGGCCGCGCTTCCGGAGACCGTCGAGAAGCGGCCCGGCTGGCGGGCCTCGCTGCGCCCGCGGATCGGCGTGCCGCCCCACGTGCGCGGGCCGTTCGTGGCCGCGCTCCCGACGATGGTCGCGACGTGGGCGCTCGGCGGGCTGGTCCTGTCGCTGGGCCCGTCGCTTACCGTGGGGGTGCTCGGAGCCGAGAGCCACTTAAGCGGCGCATTGCCGATCTTCGCGCTGGCCGGCATCAGCAGCGTTGCGTCGGTGCTGATCCGCCACGTCGATCCACGCACCGCTGCGCGCGGCGGACTCACCGCCGTGATCGCCGGTGTCGTGCTCGTGCTCGTCGCTCTCGAGGTCACGTCGAACTCGCTCTTCCTGCTTGGCGCCGCTGTATCGGGCCTCGGTTTTGGCCCTTCGTTTGCGGGAGTGTTCCGATCGGTCACCCAGATGGCCATGGAGGACCGCCGGGCCGAACTGGTCTCCTCGGTGCTGGCCGTCGCCTACCTGGCGTTCAGCGGGCCGGCGCTGCTTGCCGGCATCGCGGTCACTCAGGTGGGCCTCAAGGAGACAGCGGAGGCCTACGCGGTGATCCTCATCGCGGTGGCCTCGGTCGCGCTGCTGCTCAGCAGCAGACTCGAGGGGGCACCAGCGGTGGAGCCCGCCGGGGTCGCCGCCGCGCTACGTTGACCGCCTGAGGTGAGGAATCCTCCTGCGGGGGGTACCAGGAGGTCGAGGGAGTCAGCGATCGAGGGAGATGCTCGTGAAGCTTTGGACACGTAGGAAGCCGCGCGGCCCGAACCGGACGGGCCACTGATGCTCTCCGGTGGTATGCAGGACTTTCAGCTCACGGTCGGGCACATCCTCGGTCGCATGCGCCGCGTATATGGCGACTCGGAGGTCGTGACGCTCAGGTCCTGGGACGGCGAAGCCGGCACGGGGGAGACCACCCGCGCGAGCTTCTCCGAGGTGGTCGACCGCGCCGAGCAGCTGAGCGCGGGTCTCGCTTCGCTGGGCGTCCAGCAGGGCGATCGCGTGGCCACCTACGGCTGGAACACCCAGGAGCACCTCGAGGCCTATTTCGCGGTGCCGTGCATGGGTGCGGTGCTGCACACGCTGAACATCCGCCTGTTCGCCGAGCAGCTGGTCTACATCGCAAACCACGCCGAGGACAAGGTCGTGATCGTCGACTCCTCGCTCGTCGATGCGCTCAGCCAGGTGGCGGATCAGTTCGAGACCGTCGAGCACTTCATCGTGATCGGCGATGGCGACGCCGGATCGCTGCCCGATCCCATTCGCTACGACGAGCTGCTGGCCGCCCAGCAGCCGGGCTATGGCTACCCCGCCCTGCAGGAGTCAGACGCCGCCGGGCTCTGTTACACGAGCGGCACCACGGGCAACCCCAAGGGCGTCCTCTACTCCCATCGCTCCATCGTGCTGCACGCCGTCGGCGCCGGCATGGCGGAGTCGATCGGCACGTCGTCGACCGATCGGGTGCTGCCGATCGTGCCGATGTTCCACGCCAACGCCTGGGGCCTGGCGCACACCGCCGGGCTGACGGGCGCCGATCTGGTGATGCCCGGTCGCTTCCTGCAGGCGGAGCCGCTCTCCTGGCTGATCGAGGAGGAGCGGGTGACGATCGCCGGCGGGGTCCCAACGGTGTTCATGGACGTGTTGCGCTTCGCTGACGAGCACTCACCCGACCTGTCGAGCCTGCGCAAGGTCACCTGTGGCGGATCGGCCGTGCCGCGGTCGCTGATGCAGGCCTTCCAGGAGCGCCACGACATCTACGTCGAGCAGGCGTGGGGCATGACCGAGATGAGTCCGCTCGGGACGATCGCGCGTGCGCCGAAGGGCGTCGACGAGGATCACGCCTGGGACTTCCGTGACACGGCCGGGCGTGTGAACCCGCTGGTGGAGGCTCGGATCATCGATGACGATGGCTCCGAGGTCGATTGGGACGGCGAGTCCACGGGCGAGCTTGAGGTGCGCGGGCCCTGGATCGCGGCTTCCTACTACCGCGAGGACTCAGACGACAAGTTCGACGACGGCTGGCTGCGCACCGGCGACATCGCGTGCATCGATCCACGTGGCTACGTGAAGATCACCGATCGCGCCAAGGACGTGATCAAGTCGGGCGGCGAGTGGATCTCCTCGGTCGAGCTCGAGAACGAGATCATGGGCCACCCCGATGTGGCGGAGGCCGCCGTGATCGCCATTCCGGACGAGCGCTGGAGCGAGCGGCCGCTGGCGTGCGTGGTGTCAGAGCAAGGCAAGGATCTCGACATCGAGTCGCTGCACAAGCACCTGTCGAAGCGGGTGGCCAAGTGGTGGCTTCCCGATCAGTTCGCCGTGATCGACGAAGTGCCAAAGACAAGCGTCGGCAAGTTCGACAAGAAGGTGCTGCGTCAGCAGCTGGAAGACGGGGAGCTCGAGACATACGGCGCGGACGGCGCCGCCTAGGGAAGGGGAGAGATGGGCTTTCGCAAGTACGAGGTTGGCGACTACGAGGACATGCGCGCCGCGCACTCCTGGGATGTGCCCGAGCGCTACAACATCGCCGTCGACGTGTGCGACAAGCACGACCGCGACAAGCTCGCGATGGTGTGGGAGGACCACACGGGCGCGAGGCGCGACGTGAGCTTCGGTGAGCTGCAGGACATCTCGAACCGCTTCGCCAACGTGCTGGCCGCCCATGGCGTCGAGAAGGGCGACCGTGTGGCCACGCTGCTGCCGTCGGTGCCAGAGACCGCGGCGGTGTTCATCGGCACTTTCAAGAACGCTTCGATCCTGCTCTCGATGTCGGTGCTCTACGGCGACGACGGCATCACCCACCGGCTCAAGGACTCCGGCGCCAGGATCCTGGTGACAAATGCCGAGAACCGGGGCCGCATTCCCGACGGCCTGGCCGAGGAGATATTCATCCTCGGCGGGGATGCCGGCGACGACATCGACCTCGACGCCGAATTGGACGGGGCCTCGACCGACTTCGACGTGGCCGACACCTCTGCCGAGGACCCGGCCCAGCTCTACTACACGTCGGGCACCAGCGGGTTGGCCAAGGGGATCGTCCACGCCCACCGCTACCTGCTGGCCCACGAGGAGTTCGAGTTCTGCCACGACGTGAAGGACGGTCAGCTTTTCCACGGCATGGGCGAGTGGGCGTGGGCCGCAGGCATCGCACCCCTGCTCGGCCCGTGGCGCTACGGCTGCTGCGCGTTGGTGTTCGCCCGCAAGGGCGGCTTCAACCCCGAGGAGCAACTGGAGTTTCTCTCGCGCCACGGGGTGCAGAACGTCTTCACCACGCCTACCGCGCTGCGCGCCATGACCGCAGTCAAGGACGCCGGCGCCCGCTTTCCGATGACGGAGCTCGAGAACATCTGCTCGGCGGGGGAGCCGCTGAACCCCGAGGCGATCAAGTGGTTTCGCGATCAGTACGGGCTCACCGTGCTCGACTACTACGGGCTGACCGAGAGCTATCCGCTGTGTGGCAACTTCCCCACGGTCGAGGTTCGAGAGGGCTCGATGGGCAAGGTCATGCCGGGGTGGGAGGTGGCCATCCTCGATCCCGACGAGCGGCCGCTGCCCCAGGGCGAGCGCGGCGAGATCTGCCTCAAGGCCCGGTCGAACCCGCACTACCCGCTTGGCTACTGGCGCCGGGACGACGACACCGAGGAGGTGTTCGGGGGCGACTGGTTCCACACAAAGGACGCGGCGCAGATGGATGAGGACGGCTACGTCTGGTATGCCGGGCGCGCCGACGACGTGATCATCTCGGCCGGCTACCGGATCGGGCCGTTCGAGGTCGAGTCCGCGTGCGTGGAGCACCCGGCCGTGCTCGAGGCGGCCGCCGTGGCATCACCTGACGAGAAGCGCGGCACGGTGGTCAAGGCGTTCATCGTCCTCAACGACGGCTACTCGGCCACCGATGAGACCGCGGACGAGATCAAGGCCTTCGTGCGCGGGCACCTCTCGGCGTATGCCTACCCGCGCGAGATCGAGTTCGCCGACGACCTGCCAAAGACGCTCACGGGCAAGATCCGCCGGATCGAGCTGCGCGAGGCCGAGCGGGAGAAGAAGCAGGCCGCGGCCGGCGGCTGAAGATGCCCCAGCACGATCGGGCGTCGGGCCCGATCCGTGGCCTAGATGGTTGATTCCACGGGAGTGGCCGTGTTTGAGGGGTTTTGGGCAGAGAGGCCGAAGTCGGCGGTGTCAAGTACACCGTCTGCCTGGAGGCCACGATGGACGCCGACCTCGA
>JBBRYL010000042.1:0-25531 GCA_038237685.1 Solirubrobacterales bacterium
AACCGCCGCCGCGCGTTCAGACTGAGCTCCGCTCTACCGTGCAAATTCATTCGGTGTTCTCCTTGGGACTGATGGCTTCGACACCACTCAGCCTCCAAGGAGACCCGGATGAACAACGTGATCAGGTTCTACACCTAGCGCGGCTCCATCCGCCGGACCCGTGCTCGTCCCCTGATCGGGGGGAATACTCCTGCGCTTGCACGGGATCCTGCAGGTAAGTTGGCCAAGCCTGTTCGGTATGGGAAACTCTCCCGGTAATGCACTGGTTTTGCTGATAAAGCTCGTGCAGGAGGAAGGTTGAGTTCTACAGCTTCGAAAGGAGCTCACATGCCGAGGCGCACCTAAGACAACGTGTTTACCTGGGCCGCGCCGCCAACAAGCGGCGCGGCCCTCGTCGCACCCGGTGTCCGCACTGGCAGAGCTCGAGGAGGCTGAGGAACGAATGAGGGAAGCGATCTCAATGCTCAGGCTCGAGCGTCGCGCCCGAGTGATGATCGGAATGGTCGGCCAGTCGGCGCTGGGCACGGGAGCCGCCTACGTCGCCCTGCTCCTTGTTGCCTACGATCGTTGGCGCTCGCCGTGGGCCATCAGTCTCATCCTCCTGGCTGAGTTTGTTCCATCGATGGTGCTGGGGCCCCTCTTCGGGGCGTCTGCAGACCGTTGGTCTAGACGCCGTCTAGTTGTAGGCGCCGATGTCCTGCGTGCCGTGAGCTTCGTCGGCGTCGCGCTCGTCGGTAGTTTTGAGGCCACGTTGATCTTGGCTGTCCTGGCGGGCGCGGGCACGGCACTCTTCCGCCCGTCGATGATGGCCGCGATCCCGAGCATGGTTGCGCCCGAACGTTTGGCCGCAACGACGTCCACCTACGGCGCCGTAACGGATGTCGGCTTCACCCTGGGCCCCGCGGTAGCGGCGGCCTTGCTGGCCGTGATCAGCCCCGGCAGCCTCCTAGTAGCCAACGGAGCGACCTTCTTGATCTCGGCCGCTGTCCTTAGCCGGCTTTCGTTTGGGCCTGCGCCGGCCCGGGAGGGCGGCCATCCGCGCGAGTCTCTCTTCGCGGAGGCCAAGGAAGGCATACGGGCTGTGGCAGGGATGAGGCCGATCGCCGTTCTCATCTCTCTGACGGCCGGCGCCATGCTCTCGGGAGGGATCTTCAACGTGATCGAGCTTCCGTTCGCACTTAGTGAACTCGACGCGGGTGACTCAGGCTACGCGGCCCTCGTCGCGATCTACGGGCTGGGTTTCTTCGCCGGTTCGCTCGGCGGCGCTGGTGGCGGTCTGGCAGCGCGTCTTAGACTGGGGTTCGTTCAGGGCCTGTTCGTCACAGGTCTTGGCGGGTTGATCACAGCTGTTGCGCCCGGCGTAACGGTCGCGCTGCTTTCGTTTGCTCTTGCGGGTTTCGGAAACGGGCTGTTCGTGACCTACGGTCGGCTGCTGATCCAAACGGAGGTGCCTAGTCCTCTGCAGGGCCGGACGTTTGGGCTCGCCGACACGCTTACATCGTGGGCCATGGCTGTGGCGCTGCTTTCGGGAGGTTTGCTGACCTCGATGCTCGAGACGCGTCAGCTCGTGGCGATCACTGGTCTGTGGGAGATCACCCTTGGGCTCGGTGCGGCCTTGGTGCTGCGCGCGTATTGGCCCGGCCGGGCCACGAAGCCTGAGCGCGCTCCCGAAGGGGGAGGCAAGCCGCTATCGCTGGCGACGTCACGTGGCCGCGCGGATCTCGTCCTGCAGTCGAACCTGCGACAGGAGCCGGCGCATGTCATCAGTGGCTCGGCCCTGTGGTTGTGCCTCTTGGACGACCTTGACAAGAGCAGCTACGACGGTGGGGTCGAATTGCGTTCCGGAGTTCCCTAGAAGCTCAGCGACCGCCTCCTCGGAGCTCCTCCCGCGTCGGTACGGCCTATCGGTGGTAATGGCGTTGTAGGCGTCGCAAACAAAAACGATTCTGGCGGCCAGCGGAATCTTCTCCCCGGCCAGCCCATCGGGATAGCCCTGGCCATCCCAGCGCTCGTGGCACGAGCGGACGATCTCACCGATTCTACCGAGCAACCCCCCGACCCGGTCAAGCAGGAACTGGCCCTCGACGGTGTGCGTCTTCATCAGCTCAAACTCGTCGTCGGTGAGCTTGGCGGGCTTGTTCAAGATCTCCTTGGGGATCGAGATCTTGCCGACGTCATGCAAGAGGGCTGCGAACTCCATCTCCTGTCGCGTTTCCTCGTCGATGCCCATCTCGCCGGTGACCCCTTGCACCAGCTCAAAGACCGACCGCGAGTGTGCTCCCGTATAGCCGTCCTCGGACTCGACGACGTCGGCAAGGAGCATCACTGTCCCGCGATAGGCGCGATTTAGCTCGAGCGTGGTGGTGTAGCGCTCGCGCCGTTCGGAGGAGAACACCCGCAGGAGCCAGACCAGCGGCCCTATCGCGAGCAGGGCGTAGGGGTTATCAGCGGCTTGCAGACCGATGATAAACGCGGCCGGCGTGAGAATCGCGTCGACCTGGACGGTGCCCAAGGCCGAGCGGACGAACTCGACGAAGGGCGTGCGTGATCGGTACCGCTCCCTGACCAACGAGCCCCCAATATCAATCGCGACCTCCGCTACGAATGCGACCGCATAGATATCCCAGTCAGAGAGCGACGCACGACCCGATGCGAATAGTGCGATCACGAGCACCGGCCCGACCGCGAACCACGATTCGCTGACGGTCGAGATCGCGCGCTGGCGATGCCAGGACCCGGCGACCACATCAGGCAGGACGGAGAGTAGGCCCGCGGCGCAGACGAGTAGCGGTACGTACTCGATCGGCAGCAGCACAAGCATCGGAATGAATACGAGCTGCTCCGCCGACACGTAGGCGTCCGAGTATTCGAAATGAACCTGCGAGACCACGGCATATCCGACCACCAGGGCTGCCATCAAGAGCGGGTCAGTGTCGCGGTCCGAGCTAACGAGGAAGCTCAGAGCAACGGCAACAACGAGGAACAGGACCGCCGAGGTCCCCTCGACAAGGCGCTCGCGTTGGCCCAACTTGCGCTGGCGTCGTTCGCGAGCTTCCCCGACTAGTTGCGGCGCGAGCAGCATTACCAGTCATGTTCGGCCGCAATGGCCTTTATCAAGCCAAGGGTGTGGAAAGTGCGCAGCTTCGGTGGGCCGACCCTCCATCGTGGCCACACGTTTGCGACGGGTCTTAACCAAATTGCGGGCAGATCGTGCACAACTACTCGTGCGGGTGCGCGGAGGTGTCGCCTCTTAGACTCATCGACATGCGTGCGGCGGACATTCGCGAGCGGTTCCTGACGTTCTTCGAAGAGCGCGACCACCGGCGCATGCCTTCGGCGTCGCTGGTGCCCGCGAGCTTTGACCCGACAGTGCTGCTGACCACCGCGGGCATGCAGCCGTTCAAGCCCTACTTCAGGGGCGAGGAGGAGCCTCCCTCCCTGCGCCTGACCTCGTGCCAGAAGGTGTTCCGGGCCACCGACATCGAGAACGTCGGCCTCACCGCCCGGCATCTGACGTTCTTCGAGATGCTCGGCAACTTCTCGGTGGGTGACTACTTCAAGCAGGGCGCCGCGGAGTTTGCGTGGGAGTTCTCGACGGACGTGCTCGGCTTCGACCCAGATGACATCTGGATCACCGTGTTCGGCGGCGACGACGAGATCGGTGTCGGCGTCGACGACGAAGCGCTCGCGTGTTGGCGCGAGATCGGCGTCGCCGAGGACCACATCGTTCGCCTGGGCCGGGAGGACAACTTCTGGCAGTCCGGGCCGACCGGACCGTGCGGACCGTGCTCTGAGCTCTACCTCGATCGCGGTCCCGACTTCGGCGGACCAGACGACCGCCCCGGCGACGACACCGAGCGCTTCCTGGAGTACTGGAATCTGGTGTTCATGCAGTTCGACCTGCACGCCGACGGCTCGCTGACGGAACTGCCCCAGAAGAACATCGACACGGGCTTGGGCCTCGAGCGGATGGCGGCGATCCTCCAGGACGTGCCGTCCGTGTACGAGACCGACGTGTTTGCGCCCCTCATCGCGTTCGGCGAAGAGCGGTCGGGGCGCCAGACCGGCCAGGACTTCGCCACCACGAAGGCGCTGCGGATACTGGCCGATCACGGACGGGCCGCGACCTTCCTGCTGGCCGACGGCGTGGTCCCCTCGAATGAGGACCGGGGCTACATCCTGCGGCGCATCCTGCGGCGCGCGATCCAGCAAGGTCGGGTGCTTGGCATTGCCGAAGGCTTCGTGCCGGATCTCTGCGATGTCGTGGGTGGGCAGATGGGCGACGCCTATCCCCAGCTGCTCGAGGAGCGCGGCACCATTCAGCGCTGGGCGGCGGCCGAGGAGGAGGGCTTCGGGCGGACGCTGGTCCAGGGCGAGCGCCTGCTGGCAGATCTGGTTGCGCGGGCGCGCACCGCGGGCGACGGGTTCATCACCGCACAAGACGCCTTCCAACTGCACGACACCTTCGGTTATCCGTTCGAGATGACCAAGGAGCTGCTGGCTGAACAAGGCCTGCGTGTCGACGAGGCCGAGTTCGCGGTGCTGATGGACCGGGCGCGCGAGGTCGCCCGTGGCGAGCAGCGCGGGTCCGGCGCGGTCAGCGCCCGCGACCGGGCGTCGAGCTTTGCCAAAGAGGCTGGGTTCACGACGAACTTCGTGGGCTATGAGGCAACCGAGGCAGAGACGGTCGTCCGCGCGCTCGAGCGCGACAACGGCACCCTGCTGGCAAAGCTCGAGGACAGCCCCTTCTATGCCGAGGGTGGCGGCCAGGTGTCCGACGCCGGCGTGGTTGAGACCCCGTCCGGGCGCGCGCGGGTTGCCTCGGTGGTCCGTCTCGGAGCCGATCAGGCGCTCGAGCTCGAGCCGCTGGACGGCGAGTTGGTGGAGGGCGAACGCGTACACGCGGTGGTCGAGCGGGGCGCGCGCCAGGCCACGATGCGCAACCACACGGCCACCCACCTGCTGCACGCCGCCCTGCGGGAGCGCCTTGGCACCCACGTTCGCCAGGCCGGATCCTATGTGGGACCCGACAAGCTGCGATTCGACTTCACCCACGGCGAGCGACTCTCGGCCGAGGACCTGAGCGCTGTCGAGGACAGGGTGAACGGTTGGGTGGCGGCAAACCAGCCGGTGCGCGCCCTCGAGATGGCAATTGACGAGGCCCGCGCGCTCGGAGCGATGGCCCTGTTCGGTGAGAAGTACGGCGACTGGGTGCGGATGGTCGAGGTCGACGCGGTGTCGCGTGAGCTGTGCGGCGGCACCCATGTGGCCTCCACCGCGGAGATCGGCCTCTTCCACGTGACCAACGAAACTTCAAGCGCGTCGAACGTGCGGCGGATCGAGGCGGTCTCGGGGCCCGTTGCCACGCAGCTGTTCGAGGAGCGGACGGCTCGCCTGCGTGAGTTGTCGGCCCGGCTCAAGGCACCGGAGGACGACCTCGTTCGGGCGGTCGACCGCCTGAGCGAGCGCGTGCGCGACGTCGAGAAGCGACCCGCCGAGCCCGACACGGGTGCGACCACCGACGCTCTGGTGGATGCCGCGGAGCAGGTCGCAGGCTTTGCCGTGCTCACGACAACAGCGGAGGTGGCCGACGCGAAGGAGCTGCTCGCGTTGTCCGACCGCGTGCGCCAGAAGCTCGGGGATGCGGCGGTGGTGCTCGGGACCGCCGTCGATGGCCGGGTGCACCTGGTTGCGCAGGTCGCGCCCGCGCTTGTAGAGCGCGGGGTGAGGGCCGGCGATGTGATCCGTGTCGCGGCTCAGATCGCGGGCGGAGGGGGAGGGGGCCGCGACACCATGGCGCAGGCGGGCGGCCGGGATCCCGACAAACTCGAGGACGCCATCGACGCCGCTCGAAAAGCGATCGACCAGTCGTTTACATAAGCTCCGTGCGAGTGCTCGCGCTCGACCATGGGGAGGCCCGCTGCGGCTGTGCCGTGTCCGATCCTTCGGGGACGTTGGCAACCCCGCTTGACGTGGTGCTGCGACCCGATACCCGAAAGGGGGTCGCGCGAGTGGCGGCGGTGGCGGAGGAGCTCGAAGCGGAGCTCGTGCTCGTCGGGTTGCCGTTGACCCTGGGAGGAGACGAGGGACATCAGGCTGATGCCGCTCGCATGTTCGCCGGCAGGCTGTCCGCCCGGCTGAGCGTGCCCGTCGAGATGTACGACGAGCGCTTGACCACCCGGATGGCCGACGCCACGGGCGGGGCGGCCCAGTCGGACTCGGTGGCCGCCGCGCACCTGCTCGAGAGCTACCTGACCATGCGCGGCCACGGGGAGGGGAGAGCGTGAAGCGCGAGCGCACGGCAGAGGAGCGCGAGCGCGCTCGGCTGGAGCGCGAGACAAAGCGTGCCGCGCGCGAAGGTCGCCCGCCGCCCACGGCGCTGTCGCCCACCGAGCTGCCACCTGAGGAGCCTGCGCGCCGCGCGCCCGCGCCGGAGCCGATTGCAGAGCCCGAGCCGGTTGCGGCGCCTGCCCCCGAGCCGATCTCCGAAGCCGAACCGGTCCCGCTACCTGAGCCAATTCCCGAGCCCGAGCCGGTCCGCGAGGTAGAGCCCGAGCCCGAAATCGAGCCCGAGCCCGAGCCGGAGCCCGAGGCCGAGGCGCCCGTCGAAGAAGCGTACGCGGTCGACCACGATCAGGACACCGAGCCCGATCTGGACGCCGTGCCAGAACCACCGCCAGACGATGACTTCGACCCACTCCCGCATGGCGACCGGGAGGCTCCGGTTGCGCCCCCGCCGGCCACACCCATTCCGCTTCCGGCACCGAGCACGCCGCAGCCCGCTCGTGACGCCAAGCCGCGTCGCGGCCGCTTCGGCCGCCGGCGAGCACCGGAGGCGACGGCCGCTCGCCCACCGCAGGCGCCGCCTCCGTACCGGCCGTCCCTCGCCACGACGACCCGCAGCGCTGCGGCGCAAGAGGCACTCGACCGCCGGCGCGAGGCCGGGAAGACCCGCGACCCCGGCCGCCGCCGAATCGGCGTCGGCGCGGGTGCACTGCTCGTCGTTCTTGCGGTGCTCGTGGCCGGCGTCGGGTGGTTTGCATTCTCGCTGTTCCAGCCCTTCAAGGGCGATGGATCCGGTTCGGTGCCGGTCAAGATCGCCCAGGGGGAGAGCGTGGGCGACATCGCCCACTCGCTCGAACGCCGCGGCGTGATCTCGAGCGCGTTCTTCTTCGAGGCGCGCGCAACCATCGCCGGGCGTCGCGACGATTTCAAGGCCGGCAACTTCACCCTGAAGAAGGGCATGAGCCATATCGCTGCGATGGATGCCATCTCCAAGGGCCCGCCGCCCGACGTGACCCAGATCGTGATTCCCGAGGGCCGCGCGCGGCGCCAGGTCGCGGCGCTCGTCAAGGGCAAGCTTCCGGGCGACTACTTCGCCCAGACGCGCAGCTCCAAGACGTTCGACGTGCGCCGCTACGGCGCGCCGCGTGGCGCCACCCTCGAGGGCTTTCTGTTCCCGGCCACGTACGAGCTGAAGAAGGGCAGCCGGGTTGCGTCCCTGGTGGACGAGCAGCTCGGTTTGTTCAAGCGCAACATCGCACGGGTCGACCTCAAGGCCTCGAAGCGCCGCAAGCTCACCGCCTACGACGTTCTGATCGTCGCGTCGATGATCGATCAGGAGGCCCAAGTGGCCAAGGAGCGTCCGGTGATCGCGTCGGTGATCTACAACCGGCTGCGCCAAGGGATCCCGCTCGGTATCGATGCGACCATCAGATACGCGACCAATAATCGGACCCGGCCCCTTACCCAGTCGCAGCTCGCGATCGACAGCCCCTACAACACGCGCACGCGGCGTGGTCTGCCGCCAGGGCCGATCGGCAGCCCCGGCATCGCCTCGATCCGGGCCGCCGCCGCGCCGGCGAGCACCAAGTTCCTCTTCTACGTCGTCAAGCCGGGCAAGTGTGGCCAGCACGCGTTCTCGCGCACCGACGCCGAGTTCCAGCGAGACGTGGCGCGCTACAACAACGCACGCGCCAAGCGCGGCGGCAAGTCCCCAACGCGCTGCTGATGGCGCCGACGATGCTGGGGGTGGCCGGCTTTCCCGTCGCTCACAGCCGCTCGCCCCAAATGCACGGCGCCGCCCTGGCAGAGCTCGGCCTCGACTGGAGCTACGTCAAGGTGCCGGTGCCGGCGTCCCTGTTCATTGAGACCGCGCGGGCGCTGGGCCGCTCCGGCTTCCTTGGCCTGAATGTGACGGTGCCGCACAAAGAGGCGGCATGTGAACTGGCCGATGCCCGCTCGGCCGCGGTCCGGGCCATCGGTGCCGCGAACACGTTGACCTATGAGCCCGACGGCACGATCGCCGCCGACAACACCGACGCCGGCGGCTTCCTCGCTGCCCTGGCGGCCGACCCCGCAGGCCTGCACGCAGTAGTGCTCGGCGCCGGGGGCTCGGCGCGTGCTGTGGCCTGGGCCCTGGTCGATGCCGGTGCTGCCCGGGTCGAAGTGGTCAACCGCACCGCCGAGCGGGCGCAAATCCTGGCGGCTGAGCTCGGAGTCGGCGTGGCCGAGCGGCCCGGCTCCTGCGATCTGCTGGTCAACTGTACGAGCGTCGGCCTGGCCGACGGTGATCCGGCGGCGGGGATCGAGCAGCTGGGCCTGACCGGTGTCGAGGTGCCCGGGGTGGTGGTCGACCTCGTTTACGGCCATACGCCCACGCCCGTGCAGTGTTGGGCGCGGGACGGTGGGGCGCGGTTCGTCAACGGTCTCGAGGTGCTGGTGCATCAGGGGGCACTCAGCCTCGAGCGATGGTCTGGGCGCGCGGCGCCGATCGCCGTAATGCGGCGCGCCGCGATGGCCTGACGCGTACCGGACTCAACCATTCGTCCGGTCTGCCGATACAGGCTCCATGGCGATGTCCCGGCCTTTCGTTCTCGCGTTGCTCGCAGCCGTCCTCACGAGCGCCACCTTCGTGTCCATGCGACCCGCAGGCGAGCGGGCGCAGGCGGACGCCTCCACGCCGGCTCCCACCGTGCAGTCAACCGCATCCAAGCCGACAAAGGCACCTTCGAAGGCCGCCGTCGCTCGAGCGCAGGCAGCCACCAAGGAGAAGGCAGCTGCCGCCCAGAAGGCTGCGGCGAACGCCGGCGTCCCGCCCAAGGTGAGGCGCGCCCTGGCTGCCAAACGCACCGTCGTGCTCTTCTTCCGCCAGCCCGGCGGCGACGACATCGCGACGGCTTCCGCGGTGGCCACGCTGCGCGGCACGAAGGGCGTCTCCGTGTTCTCCGCGAGCATTTCCAAGCTGGCGCGGTTCCGGCGTGTGGTCGGCAGCCTCGGCGTGACTCAGGCACCCGCGGTGGTGATCGTCGACAAGGACCGAAAGGCGACCGTGGTCGAAGGCTTCGTCGACTCCGGCTCCTTGAAGCAGCAGGTCAAGGACGTGCGATGAGCGACGTGCCGCCAATGTCGGGAGCGACGGCGCAGGCGCTGGCGGTAAAGCCGGAGGTAGACTCAACTGGCCTCACCGCTCCTAGCCGCCGCACCGGTCCGAGCCGCTTCATCGCCGACGTGATCGTCTCCCTCGGCTACGTGGACCGCCAGCAGGCAGACGCGGCCGTCGAGGAGTCGCGCCGCCTGGGCAAGCGAACCGGCCAAGTCCTAGTCGACTGGGGTGCGCTCTCGCCTGAGCAGCTTGCGCACGCGCTCGCGGAACGGTTCGGGCTCGACTACGTGGACCTCTCCGTCTTCGAGGCCGACCTCGCCGCCGTCAACTTGATCAGCCCGCAGGCAGCAAAGCGCTTCGACGCCGCGCCGATCGGCTTTGACCAGTCGGGCGCGCTGATCGTTGCGATGGTCGATCCATCGAACGTGTTGGCCCTGGACGACCTCAAGCTGATGACGGGCCACGAGGTACGCCCGGCCGTTGCGTCCGCCGAGGACATCGCCGGCGTGGTCAGTCGCATGAGCCGACTCGACGACGCCGTGGCCTCGGCCATGGATGCCGGTGAGGACGAGGTTCCCGCCCCAGTCACTGAGATCCGCGAGTCCGCCGAGGACGCACCAGTGATCAAGCTCGTGAACTCAATCATCGGTCAAGCCGTCCAGGACGGGGTGTCCGACATCCACATGGAGCCCGATGGGCGCGACATGCGCGTCCGCTTCCGGGTGGACGGCGTGCTGTCGGAGAAGACCACGATCCCGCGCCGAATGGTTGCCGGAGTGGTGTCGCGGATCAAGATCATGGGCGACCTCGACATCGCAGAAAAGCGGATGCCCCAGGATGGACGCGTCGGCCTGACGGTCGAGAAGAACCCCGTCGACGTGCGGATTGTGAGCATGCCCTCGGTTCACGGCGAGGGCATCGTCATGCGACTGCTCGATAAGAGCCATGTGATGCTCGATCTCGACACACTTGGCATGGACGGCGTCGGACGAGAGCGATTCGAGAGCTCGTTCCATCGCAGCTTCGGCGCGGTATTGGTCACGGGGCCCACAGGGTCAGGCAAGTCGACCACGCTCTACGCGGCCCTGAGTGCGATCAACTCCGTCGACAAGAACATCATCACAATCGAGGATCCGGTCGAGTACCAGCTTCCCGGCATCAATCAGATGCAGGTGAACATGAAGTCGGGGCTGACCTTCGCCCGCGGCCTGCGCTCCATGTTGCGCGCCGATCCCGACGTGATCATGGTCGGCGAGATCCGCGACGCCGAGACGGCGCGGATCGCGGTCGAGTCAGCGCTGACTGGGCATCTCGTGCTCTCGACGTTGCATACCAACGACGCGCCCTCGGCCATCCCGAGGCTCACCGAGATGGGCACCGAGCCCTTCCTCTCGGCCTCAGCGCTGGATTGCATCGTCGCCCAGCGCCTGGTGCGGATCCTGTGTGTGCACTGCCGGCGCGAGACAACCATTCCCGCGGGCGCACTCGAAGTGGCCGGCCTTCCCGCAGAATCCGACGTGACCGCATTTGAGCCCGCCGGCTGTAGCCGCTGCGGCAGTAGCGGCTACAAGGGTCGGCGCGGCGTGTACGAGGTCATGAGGATGTCGGAGGAGCTTCGGTCGCTGACCGTTGAGCGGGCCTCAGGCGATGCCATCCGAGCCGTTGCTGTTCGCGAGGGGATGCGCCCGCTACGCGAGGACGCGTTCGACCAGGTCAAGCAGGGCGTGACCTCGATGGCCGAGCTGGCAAGAGTCACGTGATGGCCTCTACAGGCCGATAGGGGACGACGATGGAGATCGATTTCGCTGACATTCTCATCGAGGTGCTGGAATCCGGCGCCTCGGACCTGCACCTCACCGCGGGCTCGCCACCGATGGTGCGCAAGCGTGGCGCGCTGTCGGCGCTCGACGCCCCTGTGCTTGGACCCCAGGAGGTTCGCGAGATTGTCTACTCGATCCTGTCCAACGCCCAACGCCAGAAGCTGGAGACCGACTGGCAGATCGACCTGGCCTACTCGATCCCCGGCCGTGCGCGCTTTCGGGTGAACGCCTACTTCCAGCGCGCGTCCATCGGAGCTGCGTTCCGGCTGATCCCCCAGGAGATGCCCGCGTTGGATTCGCTCGGGCTTCCCAAGGTGCTCCGGTCATTCACCGCCAAGCCGCGTGGGCTCGTGCTGGTCACCGGCCCCACTGGCTCAGGAAAATCCACCACGCTCGCCGCGATGATCGACGTGATCAACCAGGAGCGCCACGAGCACATCATGACCGTGGAGGATCCGATCGAGTTCCTGCACAGGCACAAGTCCTGCATCGTCAACCAGCGCGAGGTCGGTGCCGACGCCCAGTCCTTCGCGATGGCCCTCAAGGCAGCGCTCCGGCAGGACCCGGACGTGATTCTCGTGGGCGAGATGCGCGACCTCGAGACCATCTCGACCGCGCTCACGGCCGCCGAGACCGGCCACCTGGTGTTTGCGACCCTGCATACCCAGGACACCGCGCAGACCGTGGACCGCATCGTCGACGTGTTCCCGCCTGCACAGCAGCACCAGGTGCGGATGCAGCTCTCGATCGCGCTCCAAGGCATCGTGACGCAGCAACTCCTGCCGACGGCGGACGGCATGGGGCGCACATGTGCCGCCGAGATCCTGGTGCCGACGCCGGCGGTGCGCAACCTGGTTCGCGAGGGCAAGACGCATCAGATCTACTCCACGCTCCAGACCGGCGTGAGCCATGGCATGCAGACCATGGACGCCTCCCTCGCGGAGCTGGTTCGTGCAGGCAAGATCTCTCGCGAACTGGCCGAGAGCCGTTCGTCGGCCCCCGAGGAGTTGCGGCGCCTCATGGGCACGGTCCGGGTGGCCTGAGCCATGGCCAACTTCGCCTTCAAGGCCCTCGACCTGGCTGGCGTTCCCGCGCATGGCGAGATCGAGGCCGAGGACAAGCGCGCGGTCTCTACCCAGCTGCGCTCCAAGGGCCTGATCGTCCTCGACATCGAGGAACGCAAGCCCGCCAGCGCAGGCGACATCCTGGCCAACTTCAAGAAGGTCAAATCGGCCGAGCTTACGATCGCCACGAGGCAGCTCTCGGTAATGATCTCGTCGGGGATGTCGCTGCTGAGGGCGCTATACGTGCTCGAGGAACAGACAGAGAACGACCTGCTCAAGGAGGCGTTTATCGAGGTTCGTAAGGACGTCGAGGCGGGCCTTGCCTTCTCGGAGGCGCTCGGCCGCCACCCCGCGATCTTCGACGACCTCTACATCGCGATGGTCGCGGCCGGCGAGACGGGCGGCATCCTCGAGCAGACGCTCGTGAGGGTGTCCGATCAGCTTGAGTCCGATGACGCGCTGCGGCGGCAGGTGCGCGCCGCGATGATCTACCCGGCGGTGATCGGGAGCTTCGCGCTGATCGTGCTGCTCGCGCTCGTCGCCTTCCTCGTTCCTGTGTTCGAGGGCGTCTTCAAGGACTTCGGCGGCAAGCTGCCAGTGATCACGCAGGCTACCGTGACGATGTCCCATCTGCTCACGAGCAGGTGGTATCTCCTGTTCGCCGGCACCGCCGCCGTGGTCTACACCTTCAAGCGCTGGAAGCGGTCCGAGCGTGGCCGGATGCAGTGGGACACCTTCAAGCTGAGGGTGCCGATGAAGATCGGCGGAATCGTGCAGAAGATCGCGCTTGCCCGCTTCTCACGGACGTTCTCGGCCCTCATCGCGGCAGGTGTTCCGATGCTCGAGGCAATCGACATTACCGGGCGCACCTCCGGCAACAAGGTCATCGAGAAGGCCATGAGCGACGTGCGCGATTCGGTGATGAGCGGTGGCACGCTCACGGCACCGATGCGGAACGTGCCCGCCGTCTTCCCGGTGATGGTCACCCAGATGGTCGGGGTCGGCGAGGAGACGGGCGCCGTCGAGACGATGCTGTCCAAGATCGCCGACTTCTACGAGGACCAGGTGGACGCGGCCGTCAAGGCGCTCACGTCCATCCTCGAGCCGATCATGATCATCGTCGTGGGTGGCATCGTGGGATTCATCGTGATCGCGATGTACCTCCCGATGTTCAAGGTCTACGACCAAATCAAGTAGGCACGCAGAGCTCAAGCACAGTGGTGCCGAGCCGATACGTGAGGATGACCTCTCTCCCGCTTCTGGAGCGGAATCACGCAGTCGTCCAGTTCAAAAGCAGGTCGCTTCCAGATCGCCTCCCCGGGGTCTTCTTGGAGTTCGTGCTTCCGGCGCTTCTGGCAGCGGCAGCGGCGCTGGTCATGGCGTGGGTGGCTCTTCGCACCCCGGCGTTCAGCGACTACGAGGTGGAGGCCGAGCCACCGCTGCGCGCGCTTCAGCGCCTCGACTTCGATCAGTTCTTCGGTTCCCTTCCTGCGTACGGCGGTTCGCTGGTGATGCGCTCGCCGTTCGCATTCGCGCCACAAGCTTGGGGGGGAGGGGCTCTCGCGCTCTATCGATCGATGGCCTTTCCGTGCGTTCTGGCGGGTGTCGTTCTGGGCGTGACGATGTGGCGACGCGCCCTGGCGGCAGGCACCCGCCTACGGGGCTGTGCCATCGCGCTTCTCCTCTGTGCCGCAAACCCGCTCTCGCTGCGTGCTCTCGAGATCGGTCACCCCGAGGAGATCCTCGGAGGAGTGCTGTGTGTGGCCGCGGCGCTCGCGGCGGGCGCACGCCGACCTGCACTTGCTGGCGTTCTGCTCGGCCTGGCGGTAGCCAACAAACCGTGGGCGGTGATTGCCGTCGCCCCGGTCATTCTCATGCTGCCGTTTGGCCGCTGGCGCGCTGCGGTGTTCGCCGGGGGTGTGGCCGGCCTGTTCCTGCTTCCCCTGATGCTCGCGGGCGGCGCCGGGGCGGCGCAGGTGCACGCGACTGCCATGAGCTCGGGTGGCGTGATCTTCCAGCCGTGGCAGGTGTGGTGGTACCTCGGCGATCACGGCAATGTCGTGGTGGGTCTATACGGGGCGAAGCCTGGTTTCCGGACACCCCCCGGCGGGATCGGGGAGCTGGCCCGCCCGCTCGTGGTGCTCGTGCCGATCGCGATCTGTGTGGCGCTTGGGCGCGGCTTTCGCGATCGTCCCTGGCACGACGGCCTCCTCCTGCTCGCCGTTGCGCTCCTCCTCCGTTGTCTGCTCGATCCTTGGAATGTCGTCTACTACGAAGTGCCTTTCTTGCTGGCGCTGGTGGCGTGGGAGATCCATGCACGACCAGGGTTGCTCCCTAGCGTGTCTGTCGGCGCCACGCTGGCCTGCTGGGTCTCGCTCGGCGAGCTTCCCGCGATGGTCTCACCGGATCTGAGCGCGGCGATCTTTCTTGGCTGGAGCGTCTCGTTCGTGCTGATGGCGCTGCGCCACTTGCATACGTCAAGGACGGTGAGGCACCCCGAAACAGGGCATGCGCCCGGCACCGCAGGGGGCCACGGCACCGGGCGCGATGGGGAGAGTAGCTACCTAGCTGGCCGGACGATCAGCACCCCAATGGAACGTCCCCGTACCGTGGCTGGGGACGTAAGCCGAACCTCGTGACGGCCTGCCCGACTCGCGTATATGTCAAACCGAGCAGGTGTCAGAGGCTCCACCGGCGAGGCCACGCCTAGTAGTTCGACCGTGCCGGGCTCCTCGGCCGAGACCATCACTGTTACGGACTGCCCTGCATCGATGGCGTGTGTCACCGGACCGCGGTCGGCGTCGAACCGGATGGGGGCGGGGGTCGTCGTGGCGGTCGGACTAGAGGCTGTGGTGGGGGGCGGCGCAGATGAGCGCCGGTCGGTGCCGCCTCGTGTGTTGGAGAGCGACGTGACGATCGCCGCGAGCCCGAGAACGATGGCGAATAGCAGCAGTGCGCGCCGGATCTCCACGCACCCAACCATGACACGGACGTATGGACGAGCCTTCACGGCTAAAGGAATCCGGAGAAGGGCCGATGGAACAGGCAAGCCAGAGCCACGGTGAAAGGGCAAACCCATCGCGAGGTGGGGACGCAAAGTTCCGGGGCTCACGATGCGACGCATCTCGTCGCACGCGTGAGCCGGCCGAACTGCCACCAAGGACAACTCTCCTCGGAAGGCATCGAGAGCCGCGGCAAAGGCGCCCAGACCAATTCAAATCCCTTCCAAGGAGGGTTCTCATGCTGCGGAAGATCCGTGAGCGCATTCAGTCCGAGGAGAGCGGTTTTACTCTGATCGAGCTCCTCGTCGTCGTCCTGATCATCGGCATCCTGGCCGCGATCGCCATTCCGGCGTTCCTCGGCCAGCGTCAGAAGGCACAGGACGCGTCGGCGAAGTCAGACGTCCGCAACGCTTTGAGCGCTGCGGAGGCCTTTTACTCGGACAGTCAGACCTACGTCAACCTCGACACCGCCGCGCTGAAGAAGATCGAGCCGTCGCTCGGCAGCAACGTGTCTGTTGTGGGCAGCTCGACCGCGACCGACGTGAAGTTGACCGCCACCTCGACCTCCGGTAACGCCTTCAGCATCACGAAGGGCGGCTCCGCGACCGCGCCGACAACGCTGCGATCGTGCACGACCACCGGTTCGGGAGCCTGTCCGAGTAGCGGCAGCTGGTAACGCACTACTACAAAGCCAACAGCTACCGCGAGGGCGGGCCTTGGGCCCGCCCTCGTGCGTTGATCGCCGCATACCGGTCCAGATGGGGGCTTTGGCCCTCAACTTCCCCGTCCAGCGGCCGATGAGAGGTATGAGATGGCCCTCCTGAAGCGCATCCTCCACCGCGTCGCGCGCGAACAGTCCGGAATGGGCATGTTCGAGGTGCTCATGAGCGCGTTGATCCTGGCGATCATCTCGGTCGGGGTGCTCAAGACCTTCGACGCCGCCGGCGCCACCTCCGGCTTCAACAAGTCCCGGGCCACCGCGGCCGACCTGGCCACGGAGGACCTCGAGCGGCTGCGCGGCTTCCGCCCCACCCAGCTGACCGGGCTCAACCAGACGCGGACCAGGTCGGTGAACGGAGTCGACTACACCGTGGTCTCGACCGCCACATGGCTCAGCGACGACAGCGGCTCGCGCACCTGCACCAGCGACGGCAAGCAGATCGAGTACGTCAGGCTCACGTCGAAGGTCACGTGGCCGAACATCAAGACCGCCGCCCAGGCCGTGACCCAGTCCACGCTCTACGCCCCTCCCAAGGGGTCGTTCGGCACCCAGGGCGCGATGGCGGTGCAGGTGCTCGACCGCAACGGCGCCGGCGTTGCCGGCGTGGCGGTGGCGGCGACGGGGCCGGCAAGCCTCTCGGGGACCACGAACGGCATCGGCTGCGTCTACTTCCCCTACATCGGGACCGGCAGCTACAACGTCACGATCTCCAAGTCGGGGTACATCGACCGGACGGGATCGAGCACGCCGTCGGCGACGGTCGGTGTGACTCAGGAGAACGTGACCACGCAGTCCTTCGACTTCGACAGCGCAGGCTCGATAGCCGGCACGGTCAAGACCAGGCGCAGCAGCTCCGACGTGCGCACGCTCACCAGCGGCACGGTCTCGCTGAGTCATTCGCAGCTAGCCAACCCACGTACGGTGGCGGTGTCGGGAGCCGGCGCGTACTCGTTCGCCAACGTCTTTCCCTTCACGGGCTCGTACTACCTGTCCCCGGGCAACTGCGACGGGACCCAGGCCGGCGGCACCGCGCTGACGGTCGCCCCGGCGTCGTCGAACAGCCCAATGGATCTGTACATGCCCTCCGCCGAGGTCCTCTTGGACGGCAATCCGGGATACACCGGAACCAACATGGTGATCAAGCTCACCCCGACCATCAGCACCGGCGGCTGCACCGTCAAGACCTATTACGGCAAGGCCGCCACCAGTGGCAACGCCAACACCGTCTGGTGGCTGTCCCCCAGCAGCGCGGCCGACGTTCCCGGCAGCTCCTACGCGACAGCCGATGCGTCGGTGTCCTACGGGACCTACGACGCGTGCATCTCGGCCTATATCCAGGCCTACAACACCACCGTCTACTGGAAGTCCAGCGCCGTCGCGCTCACCGACCAGGCCAAGGTGGACACGATTCCGATCAGCCAAGCCCCCTACTCGTCCTCGAATAGGACCGGCTACGGCACGACGGCAAGCTCGGTGGGATGCTGATGTCCCGCCTGCGACTGATCACCAGGCAGTCGGGCGAGCGCCTGTCAGACGACGCCGGCTTCACGCTGATCGAGTTGATGGTCGCCTGCCTGGTCGGGATCGTCGTGATCATCGCGGCCACAAACCTGATCGACTCGTCCGGGCGGGCATCGGTCGGCGTCCTCGACCGCGTCGACGGCGTCCAGCGTGGCCGCGTGGCGATGGAGCAGATCACCCAGCGCCTGCGGACCCAGGTCTGTCCCGCCGATGGCGTGACCCCGGTGCTCTACGGGGACTCCGACCAGGTCACCTTCTACGCCGACCTGTCGACCCGTACCGACGGGCTGTTCCAGCCCGAGGTGCGGCGCATCCGGTTCGTCGCGTCGGAGAAGAAGATCTACGAGGACGTGTGGGACTACCAGACGACCGCGCCCACGGCCACAACCGCGGGGAGCCCGACCGTGCCCGCCTATGCCGCGACGCTGTCCACGTCCAGTCCGGCCGCGGCACCCACGTCGACCAGGGTGATCCTCGCCAACGTCTCTGCGACGACCAGCGGTGCCACGACCCTTCCGGTGTTCACCTACTTCGGCTTCAACTCCGCGTCACCGCCGACCGCCGACCTCGCGCTCAGCGCGCCCCTGTCGTCTGACGATCGCGACCTGGTCGCACGCGTCGGAATCGCCTTCGACTCCCAGCCGACCCGCAACGCCGGAGGCAACGCCGCTCGCGACGCGCTCAACACGCGCTTCGAGAACAGCGTCTTCGCGCGCACCGCCGATCCGCTCCAGCCCACCCGCGACCCGGTCGCGTGCATCTGATGCCCGGTCACCGCATCCGCGCCCTTCGTGCTCGCCTGGCACGGCAGGAGGGCTTCACAATGATCACGGTCCTGGGCGCCATGCTGGTGGTGATGCTCGGCAGCGCCGTGGCCATCGCCGCGGCCACCAACGACCTGGGAGGCGGCGCGCGCGACAAGGCCACCAAGCAGGCCGAGTCGGCGGCCGAGGCGGGAGTCAACGACTACAGCTACCACCTCGCGCTGAACAACAACTACTGGACGCGGTGCGATGGAGTGACGGCCCCGGCGAAGGTCAACCAGCCCAACGCCTCCCCGATGCAATGGCGCTCGCTGGGCGGAACCAACGCCGAGTACGCGATCGAGCTGCTGCCCGCCAACGGAGCCGCGACGTGCAGCACCAGCAACGCTTCGGGCACGATGATCGACTCCGCCACGGGCACGTTCCGGATCCGCGTGACCGGGCGCGTGCCCGTAAGGACCGACGCCGGGGTCACGACCTATGCCAAGCGAACGCTGGTGACCCAGTATCGCCGCAAGGGCTTCCTCGACTTTCTCTACTTCACGAACTACGAGACATCCGACCCGGCCTGGTACAAGCTCGGCACGGTGGGACGTCCCACGCGCAAGTCCTCCTCGGACCCCACGACCGTGCTGGATTGGGCAGCAAGCGCGTGCGGGAAGACGTACTACCGCAACGGGCGTGGGACGCTGTCCTGGTCCGGTGAGATCAACGACACGTCGAACAATTGGGTCCCCTACACCGACAACTGCACTGAGATCCAGTTTGCCAACAACGACGTGGTGAACGGACCACTTCACACAAACGACGGGCTGTTGGTATGTGGCAGCCCAACGTTCGGACGAAGGGCAGGGGACCTGATTGAGACGGAGGCCCCGACCAGCGGCGCCTGGCGGCCCAACTCGGGCTGCGCCGGGTCGAGCCCGAACTTCGTCGGGACGCTCCGCCCCGCCGCCTCGCACGTCGAGCCGCCGAGCAGCAACAGCTCCTTGAAGACGACCGCGACGTCGGCCTACACGTTCACCGGAGCGACCCAGATCCAGCTCAATGGCGCCACGATGACGGTGACCAACACCAACATGGGGATCAACGCCCAGTCGATGGCCCTTCCGCCCAACGGCGTGATCTACGTGGCCGACGGCACCTGCGGAGCGACATATGACCCGCTGAGCCCGTCGACTCCCGCGTCGAACCCGGGCTGTGGCAACGCCTTCATAAAGGGGACCTACTCGAAGGACCTCACGATCGCGGCCGAGAGCGACGTGGTCATCCGCGGCAGCGTGACCAAGACCAACGACTCGGTGCTAGGGCTGATCGCGAACCAGTTCGTGCGCGTGAACCACCCCGTGAGCTCGGGCGGCACCCCCACATCCTGTTCCAACAAAACGGCCGACCCCTTCTACTTCACCGACGTTCAGATCGATGCGGCGATCCTGGCGCTGAACCACTCGTTCACCGTAGACAGCTACTTCTGCGGGAGCCCGCTCGGCACCCTGACCGTGAACGGCGTGATCGCCCAGCAGTACCGCGGACCCGTCGGCACGGGCGGGAGCAGCATCTCGACGGGCTACGTGAAGAACTACAACTACGACGACCGCCTGAGCCTGCGCCAGCCCCCGTACTTCCTCGACCCGGTCCAGGCGTCGTGGCGCGTGTCCCGCCAGACCGAGCAGGCCACGCCCTAGCCATCCGAATCGGCTGACAGCGTGCTGGGACCATGGCCGCCGTCGTCCTTCTGATCGCCGTGCTCGGAGCCGCCGTCGGCAGCTTCCTCAACGTCGTGATCCACCGGGTGCCGCTTGGCGAGTCGGTGATCAGACCCCGCTCGCGCTGCCCGCAGTGCGCGACGGAGATCGGTGCGCGGGACAACATTCCCGTCGTGTCGTGGGTGGTGCTGGGCGGTCGATGCCGGACGTGCGGCACGGCGATCAGCGGCCGCTACCCGCTGGTCGAGCTGCTCACCGCGCTGCTGTTCGTCTCCGTCGCGCTGATCCGGGGGTTCCACGACGACCTGTTGCTGCAGCTGCCGTTCGTGGCGCTGCTGATCGCGTGCGCGGCCATCGACATCGAGCACCGGATATTGCCCAACAAGCTCTTGCTGCCCGGCGCCGTGTGGGCCGCGGTGGCTGCTGCCCTGGTGATGAGGCCAGAGCTGCCTGAGCTCGCGATCGCCGGCGCCGCCGGATTCGGCGCCCTCCTGCTGATCGCGTTGATCCAGCCGCGGGGCATGGGCATGGGCGACGTCAAGCTCACCGGGATGATGGGCCTCTATCTGGGCAGCTCCCTGATCCCGGCCCTGCTGGTGGCCTTCCTGGCCGGGTCGGTCGCGGGCGCCGCGGTGATGGTCCGGGAGGGGAGCGGCGCGCGGAAGAAGGCCGTGCCCTTCGGGCCCTTCCTCGCGCTCGGAGGCATCGCCGGGCTGCTGGCCGGTCCCGAGCTGATCGATGCGTATCGCAGCGCGTTTCTGGGCTGATCGCGGCTCAGGGCTAAAGGGACCGGACGGACGGCCGATAGGGAGTGCAGGACGTCCCCCCGCCATGCCGATCTCCCTTCGAAAGCATCAAGATCAGTCCGTAGGCCTCGACATCGACGGCGGGTTCCTCGCTGCCGCCGAGGCACATGGACGGACGATCGGCCGCGTGGTCAGCGCGCCATTGTCGCCCGGCGTGACGTCCGACGGCGAGGTCCGCGACCCCGAGGCCCTCACGGACGCCCTCAAGAGCCTCTTCAGGGACAACAAGCTGCCCCGCGAAGTCCGCCTGGGTGTCGCCAACGCCCAGATCGTCGTCCGGCACCTCGACATGCCGTTGATCGAGGACGACGCCGAGCGGGACGCCGCAGTCAAGTTCCAGGCCGCGGAGGCCATCGCGATGCCGCTCGAGGACGCGGTTCTTGATTACCAGCCCGTCGGGGCACACGAGACCGCCGGGGGAGGCATCCGTCAGCGCATCCTCGTGGTCGCCGCCCGCAAGCTGATGATCGAGCGGCTGCTGGACGCGGTCAAGGCGGCCGGACTCAAGCCCACGGGAATAGACCTCAATGCCTTTGCGCTGGTGCGTGTACTCACCGAGCCCGCTTCCCTGGGCGGTGACGAGGACGTCGCCCATCGAGTGATCTGTCATCTCGGCGGAATGACCAACCTGGCGATTGCCGCCGGACCCGTGTGCGTCTTCACCCGTGCGCTCTCCACCGTGTGGGAGGAGGGCAGCGAGGAGGCCGCCGCGTCGTTGGCAGAGGAGGTCCGCCTCTCGATCGACTTCCACATGGCCCAGCCGCAGGCCCAGCCGGCCGGCGAGATCGTGCTCTCGGGGCTTGGCGCGCACGACAAGACCTTTTCGGACGCATTGAGCGCCCGCGTCGGCCTGCCCGTCTCGATCGCCGCCCCTATGGGAACGCTCGGGGTGCACACGGTCCCCGTCGGAGATGACCCCTCGCGCTACACGGTTGCCGCCGGCCTGGCCATCGGAGGGACCGCATGAGGGCCGTCAACCTCCTACCGGAGAGCGAGCGCCCCCACCAGTCAGCCGCCCAGGCCAACGGCGCCACCATCACCGTCGGCGTCCTCGGAGCTCTGCTGAT
Organism: Solirubrobacterales bacterium; assembly: GCA_038237685.1. GTDB lineage: Bacteria > Actinomycetota > Thermoleophilia > Solirubrobacterales > Thermoleophilaceae > JAAYBF01. Next base: position 21,857 of record JBBRYL010000042.1, read on the forward strand.
CGCCGTCTTGGCGCTGGTTGTCACCCAGAACCAGATCAACGGTCGCAAGGGCGACGTCGCCAAGGCCGAGCGCGAGGCCCAAGCGGCCACTACGCGTGCCAGCGCGCTCTCCTCCTACGGCACGTTCGTTCAGACCAAGGAGGCGCGGGTTCAGTCGGTGACCGGCCTCGCAGACGCACGCTTTGACTGGGAACGGTTCATGCGGGAGCTCGCGCTCGTGCTGCCGGATGGCACGTCGCTGCTGTCGGCCGCAGGCAGCACAGCCGCCGATGGCTCGGGAGCGACGCCCACCCCGACGCCGGCGGCGCCGGCGGGATCGGCGCCGGCGGCGACCGGCTCCGCCACAGCGGCCTCGCCCTCCGTGACCCTTACGGGTTGCGCGACCAGCCAGCCCCGCGTGGCGGTGCTCATGGTCCGTCTGCGCCACATGTACCGCGTCTCCGACGTGCAGCTGGGCGACTCGAGCGAAACCGGAGCGACCGCAGGTGGGTCTCCCGGTGGTGGCGACAGTGGCAGCTGTTCGGCCCGTCGCTATCAGTTCCAGGTTTCGTTGACCTTCTCGTCTTCGCCCGCGAAGGACACCGAGAAGCAGCGCAGGGTGTCCGGATCGCTCGGAGGCGGAGCATGAACCCCACCGCCCGCGACAAGAAGCTCATGATGATTCTGCTGCCGGTGATCACGCTCGTGGCATTCTGGTTTCTGCTGCTCGGCCCCAAGCGCCACGACGCCGCCCGTGCGGGTGACGGCGTGGCGACAGCCCAGCAGAAGAGGGACCAGGCTCGGGCTCAGGTCGCTCAGCTCGAGGGTGCGAAGACCAACTACGCCGAGGATTACGCGACGGTGGTTCGCTTGGGCAAGGCGATCCCGGACTCGTTGGACATGCCGAGCCTGATCGTGCAGCTCAACAGCGCCGCCAAGGGGACCGGGATCGGGTTCCGCAGCATCAAGGCCGGCACCCGGACGAGCGCGGCGCTCGCGAGTGCCGCATCCCCGGCCGGGAGCTCACCTGCTCCGTCCGGAGGCAGCTCGTCGAGTGGTGGGGCGGTCGCCAACGGTCAGCCCGCCGCCACTGGGCCCGGCAAGGTGGCCGAGAAGGCCAACGGTGCAGCCAAGACCTCGGATCAGGCCAATCAGACGGCCGGGGCGGACTCGTCCTCGACCGTTTCCACCGGCAACGGGGCCGTCTCCTCGCCCGCGCCGGCCGTTGGAGCGGGACTTGACACGGTCCCGCTGGAGTTCACCTTTTCCGGCAGCTTCTTCGACCTTGCCGACTTCTTCCACAGCCTCAAGCGATTCGTGCGGGTGACCAACTCCAAGATCTCGGTCCAGGGACGGCTGATGACGATCGACTCTGTGAGCTTTGACTCGGCGACATTCCCCAAGCTCCAGGCCCAGGTCAAGTCGACGGTCTATCTCTCTCCGAAGTCGGAGGGCACGACGGCGGGCGGCACGCCGGCCGGACCGCAGGCTACGCCGGCGACGGGAGCCGCCCCGGCGGCTCCGACCCAGACTCCGGCAGCAGCCTCGACGCCTCCCGCGGGAGGCCAGACCCAATGAGATCCGTCGCCCTTGGAGTGATCGAGGACCTGCGTAAGCGTTGTCTGATGCCGGTGGCGCTCATCCTGATCGCGGCCCTGATCGCCGTACCGGTGTTCCTGCTCAAGTCTGCCGAGGCGCCCGCGCCGGTGACCGCCGCCGGACCCCCGGTCGCAGTCCGCGCCGACGGCCTTCCTACACCGCAGCAGGTGCTGAGCAGCGACAAGCCACTCGTCAGCCTGGCCGTGCTTGACACGCCCTCGGATCTCGACTCCTTCGCTTCGCGCAACCCCTTCAAGCCGCTGGACGCGGTGTCGAAAACCGGTGTGACGGCCAGCCAGGCCACTGGATCAGGCTCGGCGAGCCCCGGCAGCCCCGGCAGCCCCGGCAGCCCCGCGGCGGCCGCCGGCCTCGGCGGAGGTGGAACGGGTGGTCCCGGCGGAGGTGGAGCTGGTGCCGGCGGTGGAGGCACCAGCGGTAGCGGTGGCACCGGTGGCGGGAGCACCGATATGAAGCCGGTTACTCCCCAGGCACCGACACCGATCCCGGCCGCCAAGCCCGAGAAGCTCACCTACGCGCTCGATGCGACCCTGACCGGCCCCAGCCGCACGGTGCACTACCGCAACGTGCAGAAGACCCAGATCCTTCCGTCCATCGGCGCGCCACTGTTCATCTTCCTCGGTGTTGACGACACTGGAAACAACGCGGTCTTCCTGATCGACTCCACGCTCACCGTGGTCGCGGGTGAGGGCACGTGCAGGTCGAGCAACGAGAACTGCGCCACGCTGTCGATCGAGCCGGGTCAGATCGAGGTGTTCAGCGACGACAAGGGGCGGCGCTACGAGCTGCAGATCGATCAGATCCGCGAGGTGTCGGCCACAAGCGCGGCTCGCGCCCAGACCAAGAAGCTCGAATCGGCCGCGAAGAGCGCCACCCGCGCCGCGACACAGCCACAGCGGCGTTTCATGCCGCCGATGATCACCGACCTATTCATTGGAGAGCAGTCATGACCCGCGCGTTCACATCACTGGCGGCGGCAGCCGCGATCACCGCGGCCGGTCTGGCCGGCACGGGGGGCGTCGAGGCCAAGTCGACCTCGGCCGCCCAACCCACCGTCAAGCGTGTCTCGCCGATGCGCGTCAAGGTCGGCCGCACGATCACGATCCGCGGCACCGGGTTCAGCAGCAGCCGCAAGCGCAACACCATCATCTTCAAGGGTGCGGCCGGACGCTCGACCTTCGGGAAGCCCAGCCGAGCATCGCGGACGAAGCTGGTGGTGAAGGTGCCCGCCGTCGCCGAACGGATCCTCACAAAGACGCCCGCCGGCGGCGCGCCCACCCGGGTGAGCATCAAGGTCGTGACCTCGCGCTTCGGCAAGACCAGCATCAAGCGCCACTCGCCGGTCGTCGTGTCCGCTGTGAATTAGCGGCACGGGCAGGAGCCATTACCGACCCCCCGCTACACGTATCACCGGTGATACAGTCAGGCCATGGCCGACGTAAGCATCCGTGACCTCCGCAACCACGGAGGTGAGGTGGTGGATCGTGCGGCGAGCGGGGAGCCGATCACGATCACTCGAGCCGGCAAGGCTGTCGCCCAGTTGACGCCCGTGGGCAGGACGCCGTTGTCTGCCCAGGCGCTGCTCGATCGTTGGAGGCGACTGCCGGCGCTGGACCCTGACAGCCTGCGGGCCGATATCGACTCCGTGCTCGACGCACATCTGTGACCACCGCCGCCGTATCGAGCGGGGCCGGAATCCTCGACACCTCCGTCATGATCCGATTTCGCCTGCTGCCTGATCCCGTGTCGCTTCCCGAAGTCCCGTTGATTACTGCAGTGACATTGGCCGAGCTGTCCGTCGGCCCGCTGGTGGCGCGCGATGAGAGCGAGCGGGCCGCCCGCTTGGCCCACCTTCAGCAAGCGGAGGCAGACTTCGATCCACTCCCGTTCGACGCCGCTGCCGCGCGTGCCTTCGGTCGAGTATCCGCTTCGTTGCGGCGGGCCGGTCGCAAGACCACTGCGCGGACCTATGACGCGATGATCGCTGCTACGGCGCTGGCGAACGAGCTCCCGCTGTACACCTGCAATCCGGATGACTTCGTCGGGATCGAGCGCCTCGAACTCGTGCCGGTTCCCGCT
>JBBRYL010000043.1:0-25289 GCA_038237685.1 Solirubrobacterales bacterium
ACCACTCGGCGCTTGGCATGATGGCGCCGAGCCGATTCGCTGCCAGCTGGCAGCGAATCGCAGGAACAAACCAATCAGTCAACCCCGAACTCTCACAAGGGATGGACCGATGAACGGGGTCCGGTCATACCCAGATTACTGAGGCTGGGTCACGCATTGCCGTGCAGCCGCCATCGTGGTGCTCCTCTGTCAGTCGACTTGCAGGTCAACCGACGAGTCTGGGGCCCGCGGTGGCCGGAACTCGTCCCGGCCCCACCAAACCCGTTACACCACTACTATCGACGTGACCCATGCGCGGGGCTCCCGTGAAGAGAGTCAGCGACTCGACGTCAACGGCCTTCGGAATAAACGATTCTGTAGTAGTCGGCCGATGAAAGAACGCCTCCTTGCTTTGATTCATGTCAAGCGGCCGGGGTTGCTGCTGAACGCGTATCGAGGCTACTGCGCAAGCGGAACAGTTGGCGCTTAGGACGTGACCACCCGCTTCCGTCTCCCCGCTCCCCATGAAGCCTCAAGCGTCGCGAACCTGTAGAGACGGGCGGGCCTGCCTACGGGCTGGCGCATCTTTCGGCCAGTGGCTTCGATCAGCCCAGTCGCCCAGAGATCCCGAGCAAAGGTGCTGGGGTCGTAGGTCTTGCCAGCAATCGCCTCGTAGGCCACGCGAGCCTGGGTGAAGGTGAAGGCCGTCGGCAGTGCATTTGCAGCGATGTTGGACCACCAGAGTTTCCCCTCGATTCGATCGAGCCCCCGCATGAGTATTGAGCGGTGGTCGTAGGCAAGCTTCGGAGGATGGCGGGCCAAGACCCATCGTGCTCCCTCCACAGTTGGTTCGACTGTCGCGGGTATTAGAGAGAGGTGCGCAACGGATGGGATCCAGCCGCGCCCATCGCGCTCCGGATGAGTGAAGGTCTCGAGCTGCTCAAGGTAGATGCGGCTGATGTCCACGCCAGCCTTCTCCTCGAGCTTGCGGACGACTGTCTGTTCTGCCGTTTCCGTCGGGAGGACGAAACCGCCGGGAAGGCCCATGGTCCCGCCGGCGGGAGCTTCGACCACGAGCGCCTTCAGAGCACCGTCTCGGATCGTCAGCACGACAGCGTCTACCGCCAGCCCCGCAGGGGCCGGATAGCCCTCGCTGTTTTCGGCGCTCAAGCGTATGGGGCGGCCCTCAGACGCCCCGCTTGACTTCTTGGCCATACGCCTAGTACTGTACCCCATCAAGTTCTAGGCAGTACGACCATGATGAGCTTCAAGCCCCCGACTCCGCAAAGGAGGTGATGAATAGTGGGACTGGCTGACAACCAGGACGCCGGCGACAACGAGCCGGTGGCCACCGGGACCAGGCCGCCGGAGACCCTGCCCGCGGGCACCTGGCACTGACCGAGTACTGGAGGGTGTTGCGGCTCGGGTACGCCCGGGCCGTGATGCCCTTCCTAATCGAGCAAGGTGGAAGGTGATCGACTACTACAAGACACAAGACAATCGAGCCGTCTACGAGTTCGACTTCGTTGAACGGCCCGACGGGTGGCGCTGCTATATCCGCAACCAACCGGCCTACAGCCGACCGGCGGAACAGTCAGTCGCCCACTGGCTGCAGGACGTGCACGGCCGATACATCTGCTTCACCGGCCGGCTCGGGACTCTGACTGAGGCGCGCGTGCTGGCGGCCGCGTGGGCCGATCGTACGCAGGTGTTCATTCAGACCGGCCGGTTCCCGCAATGAGTGACGAGCGCCCGCAGCTCACCATCCGGCGCGGTGTCCTTGATGCGATCGAAGCTTCGGTCGGTTCGCTGCCGGCCGAGACCGGCTGCATCCTCGGCGTGGACGCCGTCTCGGGCGCCATCGTTGATGTGGCCTTCGACGTCACCGCCCTGGGCGGACCCGTCAGCTACAGCCCGGATGTCGAAGCACTGAACCGGGTGATCGAAGACCGTTGGGGTTCGGGCAAGATCGTGTACGGCGGCTCGGCCCACTCCCACCCGCCTGCGCTGCGCGAACCCTCCGCTGGTGATCTGGGCTACGTCGCGAACATCTTGGCCGCGATGCCTTCGCTCAGCCAGCTGATCGTCGGAATCGTCATCAGCCGAGCGGACGCCGCGGCGTTCGAGCTCAGAGTGTGGGTTGCAACAAGAGGCGAACGCTTGCTACCTGTCCTGCGTGAAGCCACGCTGTTGATCGAGGAGGAGCGAGCCGCTCCCGCGGTGTTCAGTGGCGAGGCCTTTGCCCGTTTGGACGGGGCAGTTGATCTTGACCACCTCGCCCGGTCGCGGGTGACGATCGTAGGAGTAGGCGGGGCAGCGAGCTTCGCCGAACAGCTTGCGCGTTGCGGTGTGGGCGCGTTCGTGCTGATCGATCCCGATGTTGTCGAGCTCCCGAACCTCGCCACCCAAAACTGTTACCTGTCGGACGTCGGCCGTCCGAAGGTCGCGTGCGTGGCAGACCGGATTCGAGATATCAACCCCGCCGCGGTTGTCATCACCCACCACGGTCGCCTCGAGACGCTCAGCGACGAGCAGTTCGGCTTCCTTGCCACCGAGACCCTTGGCGGGTCGGAACCGGCGGCCACGCTGCTTTGCGCGTGTACGGACAACCACGAAGCGCAAGCGCGTTGCAACCGACTGGCGCTGCACCTTGGCATGCCAAGCATCGCCGCCCAGCTCTATCAAGGTGGCCGCGGCGCCGAGTTGGTCTTCACGCTGCCAGGCCTCACGCGCGCTTGTTCCCGGTGCGCGCTGTGGTCCCGATACCAGGCATACGCTAATGGGTTCGAGAACAGCGGCGGTTCGATCGGCTCGACCATCCAGGCGACCGAGCGGCTCAACGCACTCAAAGGGCAAATCTCTCTGGCGCTGCTTCACCGGCAGGCCGACGGCGCCCACGCGGAGCCCGGGGTTACGCGACTCCTGGGCATCCTCGACCACATCGCGGACCGCAACCTGGCGCTGATCAGGCTCGATCCGGACATCGACGAACTCGGCCTCTCCCAATTCGAGGAGGCTTTCGCTGGGGCCGACTCGGACCAGATCATCTTCGACGAGACGATCTGGCGGCGGCCCGCACCGATCGGTGCCGATGTTGACGGAGGGCCGTGCCCCGATTGCGGCGGGCGTGGCGACCTTCGCGGGGCCGTCGGCCGTTTCGAGAACACCGCCGACCCCTCGTTCTCTCAGCCCGCGGACGAACCCAGCCCATCTGCATCTGGCGTACCGATGGTGGAGAAAGCCGACGGTGAGGTCGAGAACCGGCAGCCGGAACCTAGTGCAATGTCGGCTGGGATCGAAGCCACTGCGGGCGACACATACCGGCGCGCGTCTCCATCGAGCATCGCACCGCACGCCTCAAGTGTCTTGTGGGGGCAGGGGCTTTGGGGCGCGGCCGGCAACCTCATCGATCGTTCGGCCCGCGGCGCGGGGCGGCGGCTGGTCCAGCGGCGGCGCGTCGGCACGCTCGTGCGGCGCCTCAGCGGTCGGAACTAAGATCGCCGAGAGTTGACTTAAGGTCAGTGCGCCTATAAGGTTTTGGGTCAACCGACCAGAACTGAGGGAGGGCCGCGGCATGGACCAAGAGCAGAGGAACCTTTACACCCGGGTTACCGAGACGCTGCGAGAGCTCTTTGGAGATCTAGCCACCCTTGACGAGGTCGGTGGACCCATTCAGATTGCCTTCCCCGGAAGCGACTACCTCGTCTGCGTTTGGCTGCTCGAGAACGGCGAGCAGCCTCTCCTACGAGTGGTCGCGCCCGTAGCCCACGCCGCGGACTGGGCGAACCCCGGACTACCGGAGTTCTTGCTTGCGGAACAGTGCGGGTACGTCTTTGGCCGGCTCGAGCGCGCCGGGGAAGGGATCGCGCTTGAACACTCGCTCTTCGCTGCCGCATCGCGCAAGGAGCTCGACCGCGTGGTCCGTACTCTCACCCACACTTCGATCCAGTTGCACCGCGACTTGCACCTAATGGGTGCGATCGCACCGCCGAGCCCAGCCGACGAGAACGCGGAACGAGGCGAGGACTAGCCATGTCGCGTCTAGATCGTCGCGGGAATGGGCGAATCGACAAGCCTCGTGGCCCGCAGCGCGATGGACCCGTGCTCAAGCTTGGCAACCAGGTAACAGTGCTCCAGGAGGGAGTGACGACCCAGGTCCAGCGGCGCGGGATGGACCTGGCTTTTGTCTTCGACACAACCGGCTCAATGCTCGACAAGATCAATGGGCTGATCAGCTGCATGGACTCGCTGGTCGCCGACCTTGACAGACTGGCCCTCGACTGGCGCGTTACAACGGTTCCCTTCGGTGATCTGACCATCACCGGCGACCGGGTGGTCGACACTCAGCCGTTTGTTGCCGACGTGGACTCGGCCTCTCGCCAGCTGCGCTCGATGCCGATGTTCTCGGGCGGCGCGAACTTGGGAGAGTCGTCCGTCGAAGCGATGCTTGCTGGCTGCAAAAAGCCCTATCGGCCCGAGGCGGTAAAGGTACTCGTGCTAATCACCGACGAGCCAGCGCTGGGACACAGGCAGGGAGCGCGAGCCGTGGATCAGGCACTGACTGCGCTCGATGCTGTCTGCTTCACCGTCGCCCCCGACCTGCCGTACTACAGGCAGTGGTCTCAGACCCACGGCGGAGACTGGACCCAGGTCGCTGCCGCAGTTGATACGAGCAGCATTGCCGGGCTCTTTCGCTCACTGCTCTCCCGGGTAGTAAGCGTGACGGACGAAGTCCACCGCCTCGGCGGAGGCTCGGTGATGAAATATCTCGAGCTTGAGCGCGGCGGGGAGTAGCCCGTGACCGCCGCGACGCATCCGACCGACTACTACGAGCTCCTCGGCGTAACACCGGAGGCGACCAGCGATGGAGTCCGGGCGGCGTACCGGCGAGAGGCGCGTGTCTGGCATCCCGACCATGGGGGAAGCGACGAACGGATGCGGCTACTGAATGAGGCCTTCGCCGTCCTCACCGACGCGTCAGAACGCCGCGCCTACGATCAAGCCCGCGCCGAGGGTGCGGCGCCCGCGGCTAACACGGCGGAATCCTCGGCCCCCCCAGTCCCTTCTGTGACCCCTGATGAGATCACTTGGCACGTCGACGCCCACCCGTCGGCCCCGGCGCCGATCAGTGTCAGGCTCAGTAACCGCGGTGGCCCGGTAAGGAACACCATCGAGCCTGATCGTCTTGGCGGTTCGTTCTGGGGTCTCGACTCCTGTGTCTTGATAATGCGCGGCGAGGAGTTGGCCGACTTCCTCTTTGTGCCGATTGACTCCGCGGCCCCTGGCACGCACCGGGACACGGTTCGATTCCTCGTCGACGATCAAACGGCTGAGCTCCACCTCACGATGGAGGTCGAGGAAGATGCTTCATCCCGCAGCAGCTCCCCTCGACCCTCGGCACCACTAGCCGACGGCCCGGCTCGGCCTTCGAGAGTTCCTGCGGCAACTACTACTGGCGGTCACTCACGTGGCTACGTCCGCGATGGTGAAACGGTCCTCTGGCTCACCGCGGGCCTCGCATTCGGCTTGTTCTCCATGATCGTCATCCTTGCGCTGACTCAGATCTTGCCGGAGTGGGCGACCATCGGAGGCAACCCGCTGCCGCTTCTAGTTCTGGCCTGGCCAGCGGCCGAGCTTCTGTACTGGTTCGATCAGATCGTCGCTTGGCGAGACCGTCTGCCAGATCTCGTCTTGGTATGCGCGGACGCGTTAATGGGCGTTGGCAGTGTCCTTCTGATTCTCACTATCTTGGTATGTTTCTCGATACCTGGGGCCTTCGTCGTTTTCCTCCCGGTCAGCTTCATAATTCACGAGCTCGGTTCGGAAAGTGAGGAGCTGTGGGTCATCGCGTCAATGCTTGTATCGATGGGCCTGACGTGGCTCGTCATGAACGATATGTAGGTCTAGGCAGTCGCCCCCCGTGGAACGATCTGATTCGACGCCTACCAGTGGTTGCGGCCCTACTTGGTAGATCCTGAGGGCGGACAACCTCCCGCGGCGCGTTCGTCTTGACTGCGCGTTCGGTCCTCGCGGCGAGCTGAGTAGCGATGACTGAGCTACGCGCCAGGCAGCCCGCCCACCAACCCGATGGGCGCCGTCGCGATCGGCACTACGACATTCGAGTGCAGCCCGAGCGGTGCCGAGATCGGCCACATCCAGCCTGCCGCGCCGATCTAAGGGTCTCCGGTGAGCCGTTTCGCATCGGCCACGTTCTTCTGGACAGCGTCTCGTTGCTGGTCGGTCAGTTGCGCCGTTGTCGCGGCAACCATCGTCGCGGCAGCGCGTACGTCTTTGACGGCTTTGCCTGTCTGGTCGGTGCCAATCTTGATTCCGATGAAGGCGCCTACTACGGCGGAGATTACGCCGAAGGCTGCGGTGGCGAGCGCGACCGTGGAACTCGGATCAAGACCTGCCGTGGTCACCACGACGATCGTTGTAACGAGGACCGAGCCGACGCCGATCGCGACGGCAATCAAGCCGCCGATCGAGTGGACAGCTTCTGCCCTATTTCCGCCTCCCGTCCCCGCGCTAGGTACGACCCGCCGGCTATAGAGCCACCTCGACGTCGCCCAAAGGGCGGCGAGTGCCGCCCCGGCGAGCACGATCAGCCCCAACGACCGCACGCGGAGACCTAGGACCACGACCGATCTGTCGTCTACGCCAAACGCGAGTATCGCTCCGACAACGGCAACGCCAAACTGTCGGCGGAGTTGCGGGGGCGGCGCAGCAGCGGGCTGACTGCCGTCCTCGGTCACTTTTTCGGGGTCCGTTTTGCCGACTGGCGGGAGCGGCTACGGGATGGGGCCTGCGCTTTACGCTTCGCGCTCGCGACGGAATCGTCGCTCCCTCCCGCGGCCTCCGCCATCTGCTTGAGCATCCAATCGTGGTTGCGGTCAAGCACGGCGCGCGTGTCTGCCGCGATCACGGCGTTGCGTGAGACGGTGAGCTCGTTGCGTCAAAACTCCCCCCAATCGGCGATGCTTTCACCGACTATATGGGGGACAATGCCGGCCGTGCAAGCCCGTCGCGAGCGTTCAACCTTGTTCCCAGACCGCTAGACCCCACGCCGGCGGGCTTGATTTCAAGTAGAAAACTCAGCCAGATAACGCTTTTCGCCCTAACGACCTGACCTGACCAGGCTTCCACGTCGGCGCGCAGCCAGTAGAACTGGAGCCGGGTGCGGCCCTTGGGCTGGGGGATGATGTGCCAGGCCTCGCGCTTCAACGCGTTCGAGACCCTGCGGTGCTTCTGGTCGAGGACCTCGCTGACACCCCGCGCGTTAAGCAAGGCGGGGCTGAGCTCGTTGGTCTTCCGAACGGGCGGCGACTTCCCAGCGGCGCAGAGCATCACGTCGTCGGCGTACATCAACTTCTCCGCGCTTAGGCGTGCGATGACGACCGGAAAGCCGGCCTTTCGTGTGCGTACGCCGTGGTCTAGGACGTAGTGGGTGGTGCCGAACAGCGCCGCTGCGGTCACCATGCTCACGAGCCGGAGCGGGTTCGCTTCGCGCTGGAGACGTTCCTCCGCACGTTGCCGGCAGAGCCCGCTCCAGTCTCCGACTTCGCCCCGGGCCGCGGCGACGATGTCATCGACCGTCATCTCAGGGAACACCTTGTGGGTGAGGTGGCCCCAGCTGACCGCGGTGGCCGTGCCGGCGGCGACAGCGCGTGCGTTGTACCGACGCCGCCATTGCTCGTAGTCCTCCGGTGTGTGGTCTTGGCATTCGTCGCTGTCCAACCATTCCGCCACGACGGCGAGGAGGTCGGCGGCCCCGTCCCCGTGGACGTGTCTACCGCGCACCGCCTGGCGCTGGCGGACTTGACGGGCACTCTCGGGGATGCGGTCGCCCTCGAAGGCGATGGTGGCGTTGCGCCACCCGTTGAAGGCACGGCCTACGGCGCTCACGTTCGTGGCCAGGCCGAGGCGTTTGCACTCCTCGTTGAACTCGGATGTGGTTTGGGGCGGTGTCGGGCGCCCCGCTTCCGCCAGTCGTTCGGCCAGGACATCGTACAAATGGAGCTGGGCGCGGTGCGGAATCGCGAACACCCGCCGAAGCAAGGCTTCCACCGACAGTTGCTCCAGGTCCGGTGAGTCCCCTGACACGCCCGGACATCATCGGGGACGGTGCAAATCGTCGTCGCCAACCAACGACGCTCGGGTGCCGCTCGGGCTCGCTAAGCGCGAGCCTGGCGTTGCTGTAGTCGCGCGAGGATGGTGCTCGCCGTTGCCACCTCGGCTTCAACCGCATCCGCAAGCCAGAGGGCATCAGCCCCAAGCGGGTCTTCGGGCCCGAGGAAGATGCCGGCGACAAGAAGGTCGCTCATCACGTCCTCAAGCGCTTCGAAGGCTCGCTCCACCGCCTCCGCCGCAACCTCGTCGTCGGACATGCTTAAGGAGTCCCGACCACGGGTGCTCGCGCCCCCGGCAGTTCGCTCACGTGCGCTCGTTGCGTTCGGCAACCTGGTCAGGCGTGTAGCCGCAGTGCAGCAACGCTTCCTCCCACGTGCCCCACCTGCGTCTAAACGGCGTGGGGCTCGGCAGGTGCAGCGTGTCGTTACCTTGGGCGCGCGCGAGCTCTAGCTGATGGTCTCGCCACCACTCGAACTCGCTCACCAACGGCGGGCGGCGGTAGTGGGTGACGCACACGGCCAAGGTGTCGCGCAGGGCGTGGGTGAGCGCCTCCCTCGCCCGCGGCCAGTCCTCGCTGTAGCGGCACACCTTGCCGACGGAACCGAAGTGCCTGTAAAGCCGTGGGATCGAGGCCGGCGAGGACATCGTCCCGTTCTGTCAGTGACGAACACCCCGCGTCTCATGAGGCTCCTTGCTCGCTTGCCGGTACTCGTCCACCGAAGCTGGGTGCCCGACGTACTCCGCCACCCGCTGAAGCGACCGGAGCATCTGGGCGGTGTCGCTCTGCTCGCCACCCACGACACGTAGGTGGGCCTCGTTGATGCGTTCGAGGGCCTCTACCCGCTCCTCGTCCGGCAGCGCGTTGAAGACGATTACGAGCGCGTCAGCTGCGGAAGTCGGAGCCACACCCCGACAGTAGGAGCGGCCGGGCGTGCAAACCGGAGGGAAGGTCAGGCTGACGTCAGCGCTGCGCCGCGTCCACGGCTGGCTGGGACGACTCCGCCCCCACACCGGCACCCTCGAAGCGTCTGGCGAGCATGCTCGCCAGCGCCAGAGCTTCGTGGGCTTCGTCCGCGCTGAGGTTGAGCTCGCGGTGCGCAAGCGGGTTGCGCAGCGCCGCGAAGCAGCCTTCGGTCAACTGGCGCCACCCTTCTTGCTCGGCTTTGCCCTCGCGCGTGGACACGTCAGCGAGCCGTACGGGAGGATTAGGGCCTCCAAGCGCCGCCCCCGCGAGCGCGGTGCCGTCGAGTCCAAGCCCACTGGCTTCGCGGAGCAGGTCGCGAAGCCCGAGAATACCGGCGCGGACCGCCGCGTCGTTGTGTCCGCCTTGCAGCAGCTTCGAAGTGCTCTGTGCGATGGCGGGATGCAGCCCCGAGACGGGTGTGTCCGGGCGGCCGACATCCTGCGCCGTATCCGGCAGCCTGGCTTGGGGCGCCTGCGGAAAGATGCACTCGCCCTCCACTCGCAGGTAGTCCTCGACGGTGTGCACATTCACGATGTAACGGGTGCTTTCGTTGATGGAGCGCTCCCACGAACCCGGCGGGGACGACCCGCCGTTGAACATCCAATCCTCGGCAAGTACGAGCGGCCCGACGCGGCTAGCGCGCTCGCTCGTCATCCCCAGCGTCTCTGTCAGGTCCATGCTGTCGAGCCGTGGCTCAGGGTCTTCGCCCTTTAGGCGCTCTGCGGCGAGTTCGAGGACCCGGACGAAGTCGGCGACCACTGGGCCAGCGACTGAGGTCGTCGCTAGCGCACGAACGCGCAGTAGCACCTCGCCGGTAGGCGTTACCAGTCCGACGGGCGCTGGAAGCACCTTCAGCACCGAGAACACATCGGTCGTCTCGCCATGTCGGAGGGCTCCTCGACCCAGCGCGTTGACGGTCGGCCACAGGCCGCCCAGCGGCTTGCCGTAGAGCTCGCCGGAGAGGTAAGCGTCGGCAACTCGGTTTACGAGCTGGCCGTACTCTTCAAGCCAGCTCGCTGCTTGGTCCAGCCGCGACGGGCTGTGGAAAACCGGGGCGATTTGGACTCCCATACCTTTAGGATAAATGCCGCTCGTGACATCCCGGTCCCGCACGGGCATATCCAGACAGAAGCCGACTCGCGCGACCGCCCCCGACACCTTGGAACCGCAGCGCTAAGCCTTCACCGGGCGTCGTTGGGCGACAGCGGTGTGACAGCTGCGGCTCCATCACCATCACCTCGGGCAAGTGGAAGACGGTCCGTGACACCACGCGAGGAACTGGCGACAAGCGGGGCTCGAACAAGCTCGCGCGTGTGCAGCCGGCGGACCCGCCGAAGGTCATCGACTGGGCGTTCGGCAGCCCGCAGTCCTTCCACGACAAGCTGGCCGAGAAGTACGGGTCCCTGCGCTTCGGCCACGGCGAGGGCTTCAACGGCTCAGCGGTCAAACGCGTCAAGCTGCTGAAAACGAAGGGCTACTACCGCACCGGGCCCCAGGCCGAGCTTCACTGCCTGATGGTCTTCTGCGCCATGCACGGCATGACCATGCGCAAGCGCGAGCAGGAGCGGGCTGCGACCACACCCGTCGTGCCCGTCGCAGCCGCGCCAGTAGGCCGCCTAGGCCGACCCATAGTTCCCGCCGAGGCGCCTGCCAACGTGTGTTGGCTGCCACGACGACGATGCGTCGTCAATCAGGCGGCTGAAGGAGGTGGTTCTGTTGGCGAAGAATCCACCGAAGGGTCCGGGCCGGCGCGGCGCTGTCAAAGGCCGTTCGCAGTTCACCGGCCCCGGTGGCCATCCCGCCAAGCGCGACACGAGCACCGGTCGCATCCTTGGCGTGAAGGCCGACCTGAAGCCCTTCAAGGGCGTCAGGCGAGAGAAGTAAGGCCACGGACGGCTAGATAGGACGGCGGGGCGAGAGGCTCAATCTCTCGTCCCGTCTGTACTTCGCCGTCGTCTACACCACGCCTGCGAACTTGAGGAGCGCCGGGAGAGCTACGGAGAGCGCCACCAATGCGGTTATCCCCCAGAGGACGAAATCCCACCACCGGCGTTTGTCGGATGTGAGCGGCGTTCGAGTCCAGCCGAAAGCAGCCTCGACGAGGAAGGCCCTGCATCCGGAGAAAGCCGCGATTACCCCGAGTGCGGGACCGAATCCCCATGGGTCCGCTGTCTCCACGAAAGCCACCGCGAGCGCGAGCCCGACGAGCGCGATGACGAAAGCCAGGAGGCTCGCTAGCCGCCCTCGGTCCTCCTTTCAGAACCAGAGGAGAATGGGGACCAAGGAGAAAGGTCATCAAGGCTGCCACTACACCGAGCCCTAACGCATCTAGCCCCCACGGATGGTTCAGGAACGGCAACACCCCCATGCCTAGCTGGTTCTCACCTGCCGTCCGCACACCTGCTTCCTACTTGAAATCGCGACAACTTCGTTTCCTTCCGGTTCTTGAAATTAACCCCCGGCGCGACCCGCCATGAAGCCATCTGCCCCCAACGATCGTCCGAACGTGGCCACGAGGGCGACGCAGGGCAGCGCAAGGACGCGCTTCTGCATCGCTTCCTGCCCTAGATGGTTGACCAGGTGGCGGAGCGGCTGGAGGACCAGAGGGTCGGCGAGACCGAGTACGTGTGGGATCTTGCCCGTGACCGCGAGGTGAGTCTGCGCACCGCCGCCTACGCGCTGGGCCTGGAGCCGATCTGCGAGGCCGTAGACGCCACGGGCTCGGCCGAGGCCTACCGCAACGGGCGCTCGGCGGGATCAGGCAATCGCGTAGAGCTCCGACGCCGGGGCGGCGTGCTCGACCCGGTTTCGGCCGTGGTCCTTGGCGCTGTAGAGGGCAGCGTCGGCCGCCCCCACCAAGAGGAGCAGCTCGTCCCGGGACCCGTTGCCCGCGGCCACGCCGAAGCTCGCGGCGATCGGACCCTCGAGGTCCGGGACATCGAGCCGTCCGCACGCCCGCCGGAGCTTCTCGGCCACCTTGAGGGCGCCCTCCTCGTCGGTGTCGGGCAGCATCAGCATGAACTCCTCACCGCCGTAGCGCCCGACGAAGTCACCCGTCCGCACCTCGGACCGCGCCATCGCTCCCACCGCGGCCAGCACCTCGTCGCCCTTTGGGTGTCCGTACCGGTCGTTGATCGCCTTGAAGTGGTCGATGTCCATCATCACGATCGCCAGCCGAGCCGCCCGGCGGGCGGCCTGGCCGACCATACGAACCAGGGCCTCGTCGAGGGCGGCCCGGTTGGGCAGGCCGGTCAGCGCGTCGCTGTGCGCGCGCTGGAGAGCGTCTCCAAGCCGCCTTCTGCTCCTCAGCACCACAAACATCGAAGCGGCCAAGAGCCCGCCCAGCAGGGCCAGCGCGAGACGCACCACACCAGGGACGACCCGGACCACGTCGATCAGCGCAGACGTGCTCCGGGGCCACCCGGTGCCGGATCGGCCGCGATCAAGCGGTCGGGAAGTGCCGCTTGTGAGGCCGTCGCCCTCCGGCGCGTCGCGGTTGCGAGATGGCCCCGGCGCCGGGCTGCACCCGTAGCGGACCCCGAGCGAGGGGCTCGCGAGCGGCGGGGCCGGCCCTTGACTCCGAGCCGGGTCTCCGGGCCGTTGGCCGGCTCAGAGAAGGAGTGATCTTTATGTGGGCCGTCGATGGCCGGGGTGGCGGGTGAAGGGGCAGGGGCTAAAAGGGCAGGGGGCGTTCCGGTCGGGGCTGTGACGGCACCCGGCGACACGATCTCGGCGACGTCGGGGCCGACCCGCGGCGCGACCTGGCCCACCGGGCCAAGCGGGACCGGAAGGACAGGGAGTTGCGTCTGGGCAAAGCTCACGGTCGGCAACGCGCCTGCCGCGAGGCAGGCAATCGTCAACCCGAGCGCGCCTCTGCGAGGCTGGGCGCGGGACACACAAACTGTATCGACGGGCGTAGCGCGCGCTTGAGGAACTAGACGGATCTCCGAGGCCACCGGCGCGGGGATGAAGAACTTCGATCGCCACGGCCGGATCGAACAGGGTCTGACCCCGGTAGGTGAGCACCTCACGACCGCTGACCCCGGCCACGGCATCGGTGGGCCCGCGCATAGCCGCCCGGCGCACCTGCACGAATGAGAAGTCCGCTCGCTAGCTGTGGATCAGGGCCCGCTGGCGATCGTGTAGGTGACGGTGCTGGTATAGGTGCCCGAGTCCGCGTTGGCCGGTATCTGCACGCTCGTGGTCGGCGTGATCGTGAACTGGCCGCTGCCCGTCCCGGACGCGGCGTTGAAGAACTTGACAGGCGAAGCGCCGGCCGTGACGGTCACCGGGTAGGTGACGCTGTTGGCCGGGGTGGTGCACGGCGCCGCCGCGCAGGCGGAGACCACCGCGGAGATCGATGAGGCGTTGGCTGGGAGGGTGCGGGGGGTAGCGCCGCCCGTGGAGAACTGGGTGGAACCGACGGTGAGGTTCCAGCCGCTGGAGGTGTCACGCGTGTCCGCGACGCTCGTAGGGGTGCCGTAGCTTGCAGCCTGGTCACTCCCGTTGAGCGTGGCCGAGAAGCCCGGCGCGGTCGGGATCGTGGAGCTGAGCACCCCGGCCGTTCGCACGCTCGCGTAGGCGGCGTAGGCGAAGCCGGCAGTCGACGCGCCGCTGCCCCCCACCGTGACGCGTAGGCGCAGATCGTCGACCTGGGCTTGTGTCAGCGCGCTGCTGGACGTGACCGAGCGCCAGCTCGTGCCGGAGGCTTGGGCGGCCGTGGTCGATCCGAGCACGGTCGCGCCGGACAGCAGCGTGAGCGTAATCGACCGTTGCGGTCCGGGTTGAAGATAGGCCCAGGCGGTGGTGGACAGGACGGTGTCCCCCGCCCCCAGGGGCTGGGACTGGACGCCTACCTCTGCGACCGCCCCAACGGTGCTGGAGCTCAGGTGGTCGCTGGACGTCGAGGGAGCGGTGGGCTGCAGGACCGGGTCGTCCAGGACGGCAAAGGCTGCCGATCCAGTGGGCGTGACCGTCCAGCTGCTGGTCACGGTGGAGTCGGGGCGCAGCGTGTAGGTGGCGCCATGCGCCCTGTCCGGGGCGACCAGGAGGCCGAGAGCCAACCCAAGAATCGCCCACCGACTGCTCACGCGCGCGCGTCGTAGGTCCAGGGGGCAACGCCACACAACCTACGTATATCGGCTCGCCCGCCCGATTCCTTTAACGAACGGCCCACGGCTGCCGTGATGCGTCCAGTCACTGCGAACCGGCTCAAGACGGAAGGGCGGGGGTCGATAGGAGGACAAGCAGCGCCTTTGCCCAACACCGAAGCAAGGAATGACCGAGATGACCCTCAAGACGAAGCTCGCGACAGGAATGGCCACGATGGCCGTAGTCGTCGCCCTCCCCGCCACGGCCTTCGCCGCCACGGCCACCACGACCGGCAACGTGGGCGCCGGCAACCTGAGCCTGACCACCACCGCCGCGCCGACGTTCTCGGCGACGCTGGACGGTACCGACCAGACCAAGAGCTACACCGTCCCGACCGTCGCCACGGACTCCCGCGGCAGCGGCGCGGGCTGGAACCTGACGATCACCTCGACCCAGTTCACGACCGGCGGCGCCACCCCGAGCACGCTGGCCACAAACGCCTCCTCGATCACCGGCGTTGCGAACGCCTGCGCGCCCGGTGGCACATGCACCAATCCGACCAACTCGGTGACCTACCCAGTGGGCGTGCCCGCTGGCGCCACCGCCCCGACCGCCGTGAAGTACTTCAACGCAGCCACCAGCACCGGCAAGGGCAAGTTCAACAATACCCCGGGCGTCGATGTCTTCCTCCCCGCCGACGCCAACGCCGGCACATACAGCTCCACGCTGACGCTCTCCGCGGTCAGCGGTCCGTAACAAGCACAATTCCGCAAGGAGACACCACTCAGTGACGCCCCCACCGAAGACCCCCGAGAAGGGCCGCGCGACCTCCGGTCGCGCGGCCCTCTTCGCGTTGCTGCTCGCCCTCGCCCTCGCTGTCCCCCCTGCTGCCGCGAGCGCGGCGGGACCGACCTTCAGCCTGACCCCGATCGACGCTCCGGCCGGGCACGCGTACTTCGTCTACGAGTCAAAGGCCGGCAAGACGCTTTCGGGCCGGCTGCGGGTCCTGAACACGGGAGACGCCGCGGGGCGCGTGTCCATCTATGCGGTCGACGCCACGACCGGCCAGACCAGCGGCGCGGTATACCGGTCACGCCAGTCGGCACGCCAAGCGGTAGGGCGCTGGACCCACGTGGCCAAACGGCCGCTGCGGCTCGCCCCTGGCCAGGCGGCCGAGGTGGGATTCCGCGTACGGGTACCGCGCGGCACGAAAGCCGGTGAGCATCTGGGCGGCATCGTCGCCGAGAACGACACCCTCCAACGCGGAAAGACCGTGGCGCGAGACAAGGGCCGTTTTAAGATCAATGTGCGCGCACTCGCGGTCGTGGCGGTACAGGTCAACGTTCCCGGACCGCGCAGGCACAAGCTGCTAATCGAAGGAGCGAAGTCAGGCGGCTCCCAGGGCGGTAACCAGACCGTGCTGCTGGGACTTCGCAATGCCGGCAACACGATGGTCAAGCCCACGCTCGCGGTGCAGGTCAAGGACGGTGGCGGGGTCCTGCAGCGACGCAAGGTAAAGCTCGACACCTTCCTTGCCCACACACGGATCGACTACCCGGTGCCCGTGCGCAAGCGGGCGCTTCCAAGCGGCAGCTACACCGCCAGCGTCGCACTCGACGACGGCCACGGCCACGTGAGTCGCGCCGTGAAGGACTTCAAAGTCTCCGCAAAGCAGGTCAAACAGGTCTTCGGCAAGGACTCCCCGCTGGCCCAGGAATCTGGCCGATCGCTGACCAGCTATCTGCCGTGGGCACTCCTGGTGCTGATGGGCGGCGTCGCCCTCTGGAGGTACCTGCGCAGTAGGCCGCGCGGGGGCCCTCCACAGGAAGAAGATCTTTCGCCCGCCGCTCCGAGCGGCGATGGGAGCGCCAGGAGCGGGTCGGTCGGCTGATACGGGGGTCGAAGCTATTGCTGCGATAAGGAAGCAGGAGGCCAAGTGGTCTCCCAGTGCTGCTTGGTCACGAGTTGGAAGAGTCTGGCTTGGATGTAGACGCTGCCGACAGTGCCCGTACGGCCCTAGAGCGTTGGGCTCGACCCTGAGGTTCCAACAAGAGCTCAAGGAGTCGCGATAGGTCGCTAACAGGGGTAGGTTCGCAAGACGTACCGGCCTCCCCGCTGTCGCGCGTTGTGGTGTGTCCTGGCGGCGTCATCGGTTGGCTCGTGTGCCTGAAGCACACTTCGCCTCCCTCTTCCTTGCCAGGGCGCTCCACACCCGCGACCTGTCTCTCACGCCGCTCGCCGCACGTCCGGCTTGTCGCCGTGGGTGGTGTGCCTCGGCTCGGCGTCGGCGTAGCCCAGTGGGCGCAGGGGGCCGCCGCAGTCCAGGCAGGCGATCTTCTTCAGGGCCTCGGGAGAGCCGTCGGCCTCGAAGGTCGCGCGGCACTCGCGATCCTCGCATAGGAGCAGGGCAAGCATGGCGAAGGGTGATCCTCGGTTAGCCGCCGGACGGACGGAAGGTCAGTCGGCCCGCGCGGGCGCGATCAACCGGATGTGGGCGCTCGACACCAAGAGGACCTCGGCCTCCCACGGCTCGCCGCCGTCGAGGGGCGTGAGCACTGCATCCTGGACGGTGAAGAATCCGAGCTCGTGGCGGTTGAGGTGGTCGGAGAGGCGGCTGCCGAACCCTTCGGCCGGCAGCGTCATGTTGCCCTCGACCCGGTAGCGATCGGTCTCGAGGACGACCTTCTCCTTGCGTAGATCCACGCCGGCGATCCTAGCTGCGGGACGGCGCCGGGGGATCCGTGCTACCTGGAGTGGACAGCGTCGATACCGTTGGTTCGATGCAGAGCAGCGCCGCCACTGCCGCGGTGTTCGAGCCGGTCCAGCCTCCGACGACTTTCGAGGAGACCGTCGAGCGTCTCGGGACGGCCATTCGCCTCGGGCTGCTGCCACCCGGGTCGCAGCTCCCGGCCGAGCGTGACCTGGCCTACCAGCTCCATATCTCGCGCTCCACGCTGCGCCAGGCACTCACCACGCTGGTGCAGAGCGGGCACCTCGTAGCGTTCCGCGGCAGGACCGGCGGGACCTTCGTGGCCGCCGACCCGCCGCTTTCGGCCGACGGCGGCGAGGAACCTCTGGGCGACGAGGCGTGGGCGGTGCTCGACTCCCGCGTGGCCGTGGAGTCCGGTGCAACCATCCTCGCCTGCGAGCGCGCGGCGTACGAGGACATCGCGCGGTTGTCCGAGCTCGTCGAGCGGATGGCCGTCGCGATCGACTTCGCCGAGTACCGTCGGGCCGATACCCGGTTTCACATCGGCCTCGCCGAGGCGGCGCGGTCGCCACGTCTGGTCACGGCGATGACCGAGGCGCAGGGCCAGATGAGCACCCTCCTGTCGCGGATCGCCCATCCCTCTCAGGTGCTGTCGCGCTCGAACTCGCAGCACCGCCGGCTCGTGGCCCTGATCGCGCGCCGCGACGTGCCGCGAGCGGTACGCCTGATGCGCGATCACATCGAAGGCACCGAGCACATCCTGGCCGGGCTGCTGCCCCCGGTGGCCTCGTCGCTTCCTGTGCAGGACGATCGCGTGGCGGCCCACAGCCTGTAGCTGCTCCCGCCGCTAGCAATACTGAGGGGCATGCCCCTTCTTCCCACGCTCCGCGTCGTAGCCGTCGTCGAGGCCACGAGCTTCCTGATCCTGCTCGTGGCCACCGCCGTCAAGTACGGCGCCGACGCCCCGATCGGCGTCCAGATCATGGGCCCGATCCACGGTCTGCTGTTCGTGGCCTACGTGGTGCTGGCGCTGATGCTCTGGAACGAACGGAGCTGGAGCCTGCGGACCGGCGCACTCGTCCTGGTTGGCGCTGTGCTGCCCTTCGGCGGCTTCGTGGTCGACCGCGCCATCCTGCGCGACGAGCCGGTTGCCGCTCCGAAGGCGGAGTAGGCCGACACCGGGGCCGGGGTATCTGGACACGCGGGCGGTTGACTTGGGTCGACGCGCCAGCATAGGGTCGCCCCATTCATAGGTTGGGCGAGCAGACCATTGGGTCGCAGCTCACGGATCAGAGGAGATTCGCCTTGGCGACCACAGAGCAGGACGCAGACTCCAAACGGCTCGCGGAGCTCGGGTACAAGCAGGACTTGAACCGGGCGTGGAGCGGGTTCTCCAACTTCGCGATCTCGTTCTCGATCATCTCCGTGCTTGCCGGCTGCTTCACGACCTACGGCCAGGCATGGAACAACGGCGGCCCGGTGGCGATCTCGTGGGGCTGGCCGCTGATCTCGATCCCGATCCTGATCGTCGCCTTCTGCATGGCGGAGCTAGTCTCGAGCTACCCGACGGCCGGAGGCATCTATTGGTGGGCCGCCAGGCTCGGTGGGCCCGTATGGGGCTGGTTCACCGGCTGGTTCAACCTCGTCGGGCTGGTGGCGGTCGTGGCGTCGGTGGACTACGCGGCGGCCACGTTCCTGAACGTGCTCCTCGGCCTGTTCAAGGTCGACTTCATCCTGAACTTCGCCGACAGCTCGCACATCCTCACCGAGGTCTTCGTGCTGTTCGTGCTGATCCTGCTGCTACACGCGGCGATCAACATCTTCAACACCCACCTGCTTGCCACGATCAACAACGTGTCGGTGGGCTGGCATGTGATCGGCGTGGCGATCATCGTGGCGTTGCTGGTGTTCGTGCCCGACAAGCACCAGAGCGTGGACTTCGTGTTCACCGAGCGCATCAACAACTCCGGCTTCGGCGACGGCATGTACTGGTTCTACATCCTCCCCCTCGGCTTCCTGCTGACCCAGTACACGATCACCGGGTTCGACGCCTCGGCACACATCTCCGAGGAGACCCACGGCGCGGCGAAGTCCGCGGCCCAGGGCGTCTGGCGATCGGTGTTCTACTCGGCCGTGATCGGGTGGATCGTGCTGCTGGCGATCACCTTCGCGGCCACCGACGTCAAGGCGATCAACGATGCGGCGGGCTTCTCGCCGGCCATCTTCACGAGCGCCCTCACCGACACCGCGGCAAAGATCGTGATCCTCATCTCGACCGTCGGGCAGCTGTTCTGCGGCGCGGCGTGCCTCACGAGCGCATCGCGCATGTGCTTCGCCTTCTCGCGAGACCGCGGCCTCCCCGCTTCCAAGAGCCTGTCCAAGGTCAACGAGAAGGGGGTGCCGCGCAATGCCGTCCTCGTGATGGCGACTGCGGCGCTCTTGATCACGCTGCCCGCGCTCAAGGGCGACGGAGGGGTGCCCTTCGCGTTCTTCGCCGTCGTCTCGATCGCCGTGATCGGGCTCTACATCGCCTACGTGATCCCGATCTACCTGCGTTGGCGCACGGGGGACGAGTTCGAGACGGGACCGTGGACGCTTGGCAGGAAGTACCGCTGGATGAATCCGCTGGCCACCCTGTGGGTCGGGATCATCACGATCATCTTCTGCCTGCCGTTCGTGCCCGCGGCTGTGCCGGGCAACAAGGACTTCGATCTGAAGTCGGTCAACTACGCGCCCGTCATGGTCATCCTGCTCCTCGTGATCGTCGGGACCTGGTGGAAGGTGAGCGCACACAAGACCTTCCAGGGCACGGTGCGCCAGGTCGACCTGGACGAGGCGGGCCTGGCCAAGGAGATCAGTTGACCGTCCGCGTAGCCTCCTTCGCGTGACGGTGGAAGAGCTCAAGCAGGCGGTCGCCGCGGGCACGGTCGACACCGTGCTGCTGGCAATCGCCGACATGGAAGGCCGGCTGCAGGGCAAGCGGCTGACCGCGAGCCATTTCCTCGAGGAGGTGCTCGAGCACGGGGCGGAGGGGTGCAACTACCTGCTGGCCGTGGACGTGGACATGGAGACCGTCGACGGCTATGAGATGGCCTCGTGGGAGCGCGGCTACGGCGACTTCGAGATGAAGCCCGATCTCGACACCCTGCGGCCGATCCCGTGGCTGCCAGGCACCGTGCTCGTCATGGCCGACCTCCAGTGGAGCGAGGGGGAGGAGGTCGTGGCTTCGCCGCGTCAAATCCTGCGCCGCCAGCTCGCCCGCCTGGCCGACCGCGGGCTCACGGCGATGGCCGGCACCGAGCTGGAGTTCATGCTGTTCAGGAACACTTATGAGGACGCCTGGCGGCGCGGCTACCGCGACCTCGAGCCGGCCAACCTCTACAACGTCGACTACTCGCTGCTCGGGACCTCGCGCGTGGAGCCGCTGATCCGCCGGATCCGCAACGAGATGGGCGGCGCCGGCATGCGGGTCGAGAACTCCAAAGGCGAGTGCAACCTCGGCCAGCACGAGATCAACTTCCACTACGACGAGGCGCTGAAGGCGTGCGACGAGCACGCCATCTACAAGAACGGCGCGAAGGAGATCGCGGCGCAGGAAGAGATGGCCATCACCTTCATCGCCAAGTTCAACGAGCTCGAGGGCAACTCGTGCCACATCCACTGCTCGCTCGGCAAGAACGGCAAGAACGCCTTTGGCGACGACCGCCAGCTGTTCGACCGGTTCGTGGCCGGCCAAATCGCATGTATGCGCGAGCTCACCCTTTTCTTCGCGCCCCAGGTCAACTCGTACAAGCGCTTTGCCGAGGGCTCGTTCGCCCCGACGGCCGTGGCGTGGGGCGAGGACAACCGTACGTGCGCCCTGCGGGCGGTGGGGCACGGCCAGTCGCTGCGGATCGAGAACCGCCTGCCGGGCGCCGACGTGAATCCGTACCTGGCGCTGGCGGCCATGATCGCCGCCGGGCTGCACGGGATCGACTCCGAGCTCGAGCTCGAGCCGCCGCTTCAGGGCAACGCCTACACCGCCGGCCGCGAGCAGGTGCCGGGCGACCTGGCTTCGGCCCGCGAGCTGTTCGCCGGCAGCGAGCTGGCGCGCGAGGCCTTCGGCCAGGACGTGGTCGACCACTATCTGAACCACGCTGACGTCGAGCTCAAGGCGTTCCAGGCGGCCGTGACCGACTGGGAGAAGATCCGGGGCTTCGAACGGCTTTGAGCATCGCCGTCGGGATCTGTGCCGCCATCGAGCGGGTGCGGTGGGGCGCGTGGGACACCGAGGTGCACCTCGCGCCACGCAACTATGCGCGGGCCGTTCAGGACGCGGGGGCCGTCGCGCTGGTCCTGCCGCCCGATGACGCGGCCGCCGAGAACCCGGCGTTGCTGCTTGATCACATCGACTGCCTGATGCTGGCCGGGGGCTCCGACGTCGACGCCGCCACCTACGGCGCGAAGCCGCATGACCAGACGAAGAACACCTGGCCCGAGCGCGACCGCTTCGAGATCGCATTGGCCCACGCTGCGCTTCAGCGCGACATGCCGGTGCTTGGCATCTGTCGGGGCATGCAGATGCTCAACGTCGTGTGCGGCGGCACGATCGACCAGCACCTGCCCGACTCGCTCGGCCACGAGGACCACCGTCACACGCCCGGCACGTTCGGCGACCACGAGGTCGCCCTGGACCCCGGGTCGCTGGCGGCGAAGGCCGTGGGCTTCGAGCAGGTGGCGGTCAAGAGCCACCACCACCAGGGGGTCGACGAGATCGGTGATGGGCTCGCTGTCACCGGCCGTTCGCAGCCCGACGGGGTCGTCGAAGCGCTCGAGCTGCCCGACAAGGCCTACGCGCTCGGCGTGCTCTGGCACCCCGAGGAGGACGTCACGAGCGCCATCGTCCAGTCGCTCGTGGACGCCGCCCGGGCGAAGGGGGCTTCGTGACGATCGCCGTGGTCGAGCCGGCCACCGCCGAGGTCATGGCCGAGATCCCGCGCGCGGGCGCGGAGGAGGTCGATGCCGCGGTGGCCCGCGCGCACGCCGCGTTCCCGGCATGGCGCGCTGTTGATCCCGCCGACCGCTCCGTGATCCTGCGCCGCCTGGCCGACGCGATCGAGACGCGACTCGAGGATCTCGCGGTGCTCGAGGCCCGCAACGCCGGCAAGCCGATCGGCGACGCCCGCGGCGAGATAGGCATGGTGGTCGAGACCTTCCGCTACTACGCGGGCGCCCCCGAGCGCCTGCTTGGCGACACGATTCCGGTGGCGGGCGGGATCGACATGACCTTCCGCGAGCCGCTCGGCGTGGTGGGCCTGATCGTGCCGTGGAACTTCCCGCTCGTGATCGCGGCCTGGAAGCTCGGCCCGGCGCTGGCGGCCGGCAACACAGTTGTGCTCAAGCCCGCCGAGCTCACGCCGCTGACCGCGGTTGAGCTGGAGCGGATCGCGCTCGAGGCCGGGCTGCCCGAGGGCGTACTCAATGTGGTGGCCGGTCCCGGCAGCGTGTGCGGTCAGCGGCTGGTCGAGCACCCCGACGTGGCCAAGGTCGCCTTCACCGGCTCGACCGAGGTCGGCCGCGGCATCGCGCGCGGGGCGGCCGACCAGATCAAACGCGTGACGCTGGAGCTGGGGGGCAAGTCCGCCAACGTGGTGTTCGCCGACGCCGATCTCGAGGCCGCCGCGGCCGCCGCGCCGATGTCGGTCTTCGGCAACGCCGGCCAGGACTGCTGCGCACGCTCGCGGATCCTGGTGCAGCGCGAGGCCATGGACGAGTTCGTCGAGCGGCTGACGGCCGCCGTGGCCGGCGTGCGCGTGGGCGATCCGCTCGACGAGGCCACGCAGATGGGCCCGCTGATCTCCGCGGCCCACCGCGAGGATGTCGCGTCGTTCGTGCCCGAGGACGCGCCCGTGGCCGCGCGCGGCAGCGCACCCGACGGTCCGGGCTTCTGGTACCCGCCCACCGTGCTGGCGCCGGTCGACAACCACGACCGTGCGGCCGTCGAGGAGATCTTCGGCCCGGTGGTGTGCGTGATCGCCTTTACCGACGAGGCCGACGCCGTGGCCAAGGCAAACGACACGATCTACGGGCTGTCGGGGTCGGTCTGGACGCGCGACGGCGCGAAGGCATTGCGGATGGCGCGCGCGGTGGACACCGGCGTGCTCTCGGTCAACTCGAACACCTCGGTGCGGGTGAGCACGCCGTTCGGCGGCTTCAAGCAGTCGGGCGTTGGCCGCGAGCTCGGCCCGCACGCCCTGGACCACTACACAGAGGTAAAGAACGTCTACTTCGCGACGGGGGGCTAATGGGAAGGCTTGACGGCAAGGTCTGTGTGATCACCGGCACCGCCAGCGGCATCGGCGCCGAGATGGCGCGCGTGTTCAAGGGCGAGGGCGCCACCGTGGTCGGCGTCGACCTGAACGAGTCCGAGGCGGTGGACTTAAACATCCGCGCCGACGTGACCGACGAGCAGCAGGTTGCCGGCATGTACGGTCGCGCCAAGCAGGAGTTCGGGCACGTGGACGTGCTGGTGAACAACGCCGGCATCAACCCGCCAGAGGACATGGGGGTGACCGACACGCCCATCGAGACGTGGCAGTGGGTGCAGGACGTCAACGTGCGGAGCGTGTTCCTGTGCTGCAAGCACGGCATCCCGCATCTGCTCGAGGCGGGCGGTGGGTCGGTGATCAACACGGCGTCGTTCGTGGCCGTGATGGGTGCCGCCACCTCGCAGATCTCCTACACGGCTTCCAAGGGGGCGGTGCTGGCCATGTCGCGCGAGATGGGCGTGCAGTTCGCCCGCCAGAACGTGCGGGTGAACGCGCTGTGCCCGGGACCGGTGGACACACCTCTGCTCCAAGAGCTGTTCGCCTCCGATCCCGCCAAGGCCGCGCGCCGCATGGTGCACGTGCCGCCGGGCCGGTTCGGTGAGGCGCGTGAGGTGGCCGACGCCGCGCTGTTTTTGGCCTCGGACGAGTCGACCTACGTCAACGCCACCACGTTCCTAGTGGACGGCGGCCTGTCGGGCGCCTACGTGACGCCCGAGTAGTCGCGCGCGGCATCGAGAAACCGTCCGAACAGCGCCCGGCCGAGGTCGTGCCAGGGGTCGATGAGCTCGTCGGTCTGGGCCTGGAGTGTGCGTGGGTCGATGCCCATCGCGATCGCATCGGGGTCTGACCGGTAGTCCTCGATCCAGTGCGTGGCATCGGCCGAGGACACCTCGGCGTGAAACTGGATCGCCCACGCGGGAGCCTCCGCGAGGCGGTATGCCTGCAACGCCGCGTCGCTGCGCGCCAGGATGGTCGCGCCGTCCGGGGGCACGGCCTCGTAGGAGTGCCACTGAAAGCTGGTGAGACGGTCCGGCAGGCCGCCCATCACGGGGTCGGCGCCGGCGGCCTCGGTCAGCTCGATCTCGTACCAGCCGATCTCCGGTGGCGTCGTCCTGCGCACAGACCCGCCGGCGGCCTGCGCGAGCAGCTGGGCGCCGAGGCAGACGCCGAGTGTCGGCACCCGGCGCCGCACCAGATCTGCCACGACGGCGACCTCGTCGCCGAGCCACGGATGCCGCTCGGCCTGGTGCACGTTGATCGCGCCCCCGAGCACAAGCGCCGCGTCGATCCCATCGAGCGTGGGAGGGGGCTCGCGGTCGGCGTGCCAGGCCACCACGTCGGCGCCTTCGGCCTGGAATACGCCGGGCCCGGCGTCGTCCTGATGAATTACCTGAAGCAGCCGCACGGGGCCAGTCTGCCTGTCAAGATCGCCCCGTGCGCTTCGGCCTCGCGATGTTTCCCGCCGACTACGCCGCCCGCCCCGACGAGGTGGCCGCCATGGCCGAGCAGCGC
The DNA here is from genome assembly GCA_038237685.1 of Solirubrobacterales bacterium. GTDB lineage: Bacteria > Actinomycetota > Thermoleophilia > Solirubrobacterales > Thermoleophilaceae > JAAYBF01. Next base: position 24,695 of record JBBRYL010000043.1, read on the forward strand.
GGCTTCGACTGCCTGCTCTTTCCCGAGCACACCCACATACCCGCCAGTCGCGCCACGCCGTATCCCGCGGGCGGAGAGCTGCCGCAGGAGTACAGCCACACGATCGATCCCTTCGTCGCGTGTACGGCCGCGGCCGCCGCCACCACCACGCTGCTGGTGGGCACCGGCATCTGCCTCGTGGTCGAGCGCGATCCGATCATCACCGCCAAGGAGGCGGCCTCCGTCGACCGCCTATCGGCCGGGCGGTTCCTGTTCGGCGTGGGCGCCGGCTGGAACGTCGAGGAGATGGCCAACCACGGCACCGACGCCTCCAAGCGCTTCGGGCTGATGCGCGAGCGTGTCGAGGCGATCAAGGCGATCTGGACCCAGGAAGAGGCCTCCTACCACGGCAAGCATGTGGAGTTCGACCGGATCTGGTCGTGGCCCAAGCCCGTGCAGGACCCCCACCCGCCCGTGTTGCTCGGCGGCAACGGGCGCACCGTCGGCGACCGCGTGCTCGCCTTTGCCGACGAGTGGATGCCAAACCGCATCGGCGACGACGAGAAGATCGCCGCGCGGATCGAGAAGCTCATCCGGCGTGGCCGCGACGAGGCCG
>JBBRYL010000044.1:0-25288 GCA_038237685.1 Solirubrobacterales bacterium
CACCCTCGCCGGACTCAGAGAACGCATCGCCCAGCGCTTCCTCTGCCTCGCAGCCTGCATCGCCCTCAACCACCGCCTCGGCCGCCCCAGCCGCGCACTCGTCAACTACTGCGCCTAACCGCGTGGAATCAACCATCTAGTGGACCGCAAGACGATTCTCTGGACGCTTACCGCGTTCTTCGGCGCCACGGTGGCCTTCGGCCTTGTGCGCACGCTCACCGACGGCCAACCCCAGGGGGTCACCATCGGCATCCAGCTCGCGGTGCTCGTGGTGATCGTCGCGGTCATCCTCGTCGTGCAGCGACGACAGAGCTGAGGACCGCCCGCCGACTAGGATCGGTCCCGAGGTTGGGTCCCCCGAGGAGGAGAGGTCGATGGCAGCAGTCGCGAGGGCGTTCACACCCGCACAGCACGAGGTTTTGGAAGCGCTGTGCGAGACGTTCGTGCCGGCGGTCGAGGTCGACTCGCTCGACCCGGTCGAGCAGGCCTTCATGCGCCGTTCCGCTCTCGACATGAAGGTGCCCGCTCAGATCGACGGCATGCTTGCCGAGGCGCTCACGCCCGAGGAGATAGCGGGGCTCGGGGATCTGCTGCACGCGCTCGACGACCAGGGCATAAACGAGGTGCCGATCGACATTCGCACCCAGATCGTGCACGGGATGGCTGCGGCCGACGTCCAGGCCAAGCAGGCGCTCACCCAGCTGCGGGCACTCACGCTGCTGCTCTTCTACGCGATGCCCGACGAGCACGGCCAGAACATCAACTGGGAGGCCGTCGGATATCCGGGTCCGGTCTCGGCCGCACCGCCGGCCTCGCAGGCGCCCAAGACGATCAACCTGGCCGAGGTCTCAGGCGGTCAGGCCACGCTTCAGTGCGACGTGTGCATCGTCGGCTCGGGCGCGGGCGGATCGGTCATCGCCGCCGAGGCCGCGGGCAAGTCGGTGCTGGTGCTCGAGGTGGGCCAGTACCGCAACGAACAGGACTTCAACCAGCTCGAGATCCAGAGCTACGAGGAGCTCTACTACGGCGGCGGCCTGGCCACGTCGGAGGACGGCTCGATCGCGATCCTGGCCGGCGCCACGCTCGGCGGCGGCACGGTGGTCAACTACATGAACTGCATCCCCACGCCCGACCGCATCATCCGCGAGTGGGGCGAGCACGGCCTGACGGGACTCGACGACCCCGAGGCCTACGCCGCCGGCCACGTGGCGGCGGTCATGGAGCGCCTCGGTGCCAACACGGAGGCCACCAGGCAGAACGGCACGCACACGCGGCTGATGGAGGGCCTCGACGCGCTCGGCCACGACCACCGGCCGATCATGCGCAACGCGACGCTCGACGACGACCCCGAGAAGTGCGGCTACTGCACCTTCGGCTGCCAGCAGGGCTGCAAGCGCTCGGCCATGAAGACGTGGCTGCAGGACGCCTCCGACTCCGGCGCCGAAGCGCTCGTGGGCTGCGCCGTCGAGCGCGTGCTCGTCGACGGCGGGGCCACAACCGGCGTGGCCGCCACGGTCACCCACGCTGACGGTGCGACCACGGCCCTCACCGTCAAGGCGCCGACCGTGGTCGTGGCCTGCGGCGCGATCGAGTCGCCCGCGCTATTGCTGCGCTCGGGGATCGGCGGGCCCGCCGCGGGCAAGCACCTTCGCCTGCATCCCGCCTACCTGGTGATGGGCACCTACGACGATCCCGTCGAGGGCTGGCGTGGCCAGGTCCAGTCGCTGGTGTCAGACGCCTACGACGACGTCGAGGGCGACTTCGGGTTCCTGATCGAGGCCACCACGGTGCAGCCGGGGCTCACCGGAACTGTGTTCCCGTGGGGTGACGGGCGCACCCACAAGGAGCTGATGCAGACGCTCAAGTGGCAGGCCCCGTTCATCTCGGTCGCACGCGACCACGGCTCGGGCGAGGTGGTGCTCGACGACCTCGGCCGCGCCGTCGTGCGCTGGGGCCTTGCCGACGAAGTCGATCGCCGCCTGGCCCAGCGGGCCAACCGCGAGCTGTGCCGGCTGCACCACGCGGCCGGAGCGACCGAGATCTTCACCGCCCATTCGGCCAACCTGCGCTGGCGCCGCGGTGACGACTTCGACGCGTTCCTCGACTCCGTCGAGATCGCGTCGTATGACCCCAACGACATCGCCTGCTTCACCGCTCACCAGATGGGCTCGTGCCGGATGGGCACCGATCCGGAGCAGTCCGTGGCCGACGGCCGGGGCGAGCTGCACGACGTCAAGGGTGTCTGGATCGGCGACGCGAGCGCTTTCCCGACGGCCCCCGGCGTGAACCCGATGGTCTCGATCATGGCCCTTGCCAGACGCACCGCGGGGGAAATGTTCGACTGACGCCGAATCCACTCAAGGTCCTCGGTGTTGTAGCCGAGACCAAGAGCATGGACCAGGTCGCACTCATCCCAGCCGAGCACGCCCACCTCATCCGCGGATGCGGTGTGGGGTTCGGCTCGCACCTGTTTCTGCCCTCGCACATCGGCGCCGATCCAGTGGTGGTCGTCAAGTCCGACGGCGTCGCCGCCTGCAGCTGCTGCGGCGACCGCATCCCCGCCGGCGAGCCCGCGCTTGAGGCCGATTACGAGAGCGCGCGCGTGTCGTTACACGCCTCGCACTGTGAGCGCGGCCTGGTCGGCGCGAGCAGCCTCGCTCGTACGTCCGCCCGATAGGCGTAAGCTCCAAGGAGCTCCACCGCCGGGTGTCCCGTTCCCAGCATCCTTCTGTGGCAAGGAACCTTGGGGACCTCGTACGAGGGAAACGCATGACTGCGAAGAACGATTCCGGCAAGCCCGACGGCTCTGCCTACCGCGACCACATGGAGAAGCTGTCCGCGCGCAACGTCGAGGCCAAGAAGGTCGCCCAGGGCGAGCGCCGCGAGCGCGAGCGCGAGCAGGCCGTCTCCAGGCACAAGAGCGAAGTGCGCCTGAACAAGGACATGATGCGCGGCGCAGGCAAGCGCGGCAAGGCTGAGCTGAAGAGCTAGCCGCTCGGCTGGGCGAGCGCGCCGCGAAGGCGGCGCATGGTTGTGGCGCGCTCGCGGGTGACCTGGCGGTAGGTGAAGCGGATGACGTGGGTGGCGTGGGTCACCCAGAGGTCGGTGTCGCGGGCGCGGTCGTCCTCGAACGCCTTGGGCGTGAGGTGGGTGGCGCGGCCGTCGCATTCGACCGCGAGGCCTCGGTTGGGCCAGTGGAAGTCGAGCACGTAGCGCCCGACGCGGTGGTTGGCCAGTGGTCTCGGCAGGTGTGCGTCGTCGATCAGTCTCAGGAACGCTTCCTCGAAGTCGTTGCGCGTCCAGGTCGAGCCGGCCGTGTGCTCAGCCAGCACTGTGCGGAGGGTGGCGGTGCCGGCGCGACCCTTTCGTTCTTCGAGAATCGCTTCGAGGCGGGGGCGGTCGTACAGGCGTAGCCGGTGGGCCTCGTCGAGGTCACGCTCCACTGTGCGGCGTGGGTTACGCGCGGCACGGTCGAGGATCGTGCGCTCGACGGTGGTGATGGGGATGCCGCGGTGCCGGGTCACGAACGACGGCCGCAGGTGGGGAGTGCGGTGGATCCGAATGCCCGCCATGTCGCGGCCGCCCGCGACCGGCACGCTCACCTCGATCGGTCGGCTCCACTGCCCCTGGAGTCTCCACCACTCGGCTGCACTGTCATGGCTGAGCACGGCGCCTTCACCGCACGCAAGGACAGCTGCCTTCAGCCGCCCTCCGCGCGAGATCGAGGGGTGACCGACCGCATAGACGCCGCGGAACACGACCCACAGGCGTCCACTCTGCACACGGCCGTCGATGGCGTTCGCGCTGAGCCCCGTGGCCTCGGCCTGACGGCGCGACACCACGCCATCCTGCCGTGCGGCGAGCGCAGCGATCGCGCGGTCGACGTGTTGCCTGTCCATATCGAGGTCAAGGCGTCGAGCAGCACAAGTTCGCCCCCTTCAATCAGGCGCTCGACGTGTTGACTCCGTCTGAGGCGGTCAACTCGTCGAGCGTCCCCCAAGCCACCGGCGGCCCTACCCAGTGGCCGTAAACGCCCCGACCACGGCACGCTTCACGAGCCAGCCTCAACCAGCAGCGCGTTGCGCCACGGGTCGAGCACGAGGAAGTCGCCCTCGCCGCGGTCGGCCACCTCGATGCCGGCGGCGTCCAGCCGCGCGCGCAGCGCGGCGACGTCCTCGGCGGGCAACGTCGCGGTCCAGTGGCGCATGCCAACCAGGCCGTCGGGCACCGGGCCGGCGCCCTTCCAGGTGTTGAAGCCCAGGTGGTGGTGGTAGCCGCCCGCGCTCACGAAGGCGGCGCTGCCGAGGTTGGCCATTTCGTCGAAGCCGACGATGTCGCGGTAGAAGGCCAGCGCACGGTCCACGTCGCCAACGTGCAGGTGCAGGTGCCCGGTGCGCAAGCCCGGCTCGGCCTTTGCCGCGACCGGCTGGCCCTCGACCAGGCGCATCAGGTCGGCGACGTCCAAAGGCTGCGGGCCGCCGCTCGACATGTCGTACATCACCTCGGCGGTCGGCCACTGTGACCGTTCGCGGTCGGCGGCCAGCTCCAGCCCGTTGCCGTCGGGGTCTGGCAGGTAGAAGGCCTCGTGGGTCAGGTGGTCAGACGCTCCCTGGATCGGGGTCTGCGATGCCACCAGCCGCTGGGCCACGTTGGCCAGCTCCTCGCGCGAGGGAAACAGCAGCGCGACGTGGTAGAGCCCGGCGTGACGGCCGGGCCGCCCCGCTTCCGGATCCCGTTGGAGCACGAGCACCGGCTCGGCGCCCGCGCCGAGCACGGCACGGTCGCCATCGCGCTCCCGGGTCTGCATGCCGATCACGTTCTCGTAGAACTCGATCGAGCGATCCAGGTCGGTCACGGTCAGGTGCGTCGGGCCCAGTCGCAGGGTGTCCGGGAGGGTGGCGGTGGCGGTGCTCATGGACACATGTTCGCTCGCCTGAACGCCCACGGCAATGGCGGTGCATCGCCGATGCATGGACTTTTCGAACCGAAGCTACGCCAGCGCGCGCGAGCGGCCGCGAAAGCCCTGCGGCGCCACACCATGGTGGCGCTTGAAAGCACGCGAGAAGTACAGCGGGTCGGTGAAGCCGACCGCGTCGGCCACCTGACCGACCGACAGGTCGGTGAACCGCAGCAGCCGCGCGGCCTCGAGCATCACGCGGTCGAGCACCAGCTCTTTGGTCGCCTTGCCCGTCACCTGAGCGAGCGCCCTGGACAGCCCGGGCGCCGGCACGGCTAACTCGTCGGCGTACCAGCCGGCGTCGTGGTGGCGGGCGAACTCCGTCTCAAGCAGCTGCGCGAAGCGACGGTGCAGCTGCACCTCGGAGTCGTCGGCGTCGCGGCGCTCGGTGCGCCCGGCGTCATACCAACGCTCCATCCAGTGCAGCAGCACGAGCAGCAGATGACGCTCGAGGTCGGTGGTGCAGCGGTCCGAGGGGCGCGCCACCTCGTCGGCCAGGACGCCGATGGTCGCCTCGAGCGCTGCCGCCTCGCCGGCCGGCACGCGCACGGTGCGCCCGCCCCGGCCGGCCAGCATCCAGGCGGGGTTCGAGCCGTCGGACGCCGTGCCGTAGAGCATGTCCTCGTTGAAGCGCACGACGGCGCCGTGCAGGTCGCTGGCTCCCTCGAACACGTGCACCTGGCCGCGGCCGATCAGGGTCACGGTGCCGGGCATCACCTCGACCTGCTCGCCGTCGAGCAGGTGGCTGCCACAGCCCGAGCGCACCCACACCAGCTCGTGGTAGTCGTGGCGGTGCGGTGCGCGGGCGCCCTCGTCGGATGCCGCGCCGAGCGACGCGCCATCCAGGCTGATCACCTGGATGGGCGCGTCGGCGCGGTCGGCGAGCTGGTCTACCTCGAGCTCGCCTCGGTCGTGCGTGGCCACGACCGTGAAGCTACTGCTAGGCGGCCTTGACGGCCGAGATGTCCAGGTCGATCTTCACGTTGTCGGACACCATCACGTTGCCGCTGCCGAGTGCCTGGTTGAACTTCATGCCGAACTCGCCGCGGGCGATCTTGCCGCTCACCTCGAGGCCCACCCGATCGTTGCCCCACGGGTCCTGCTCTGTGCCGGTGATCTCGGCCTTGAACTTCACGGGGTTGGTCACGCCGTGGATGGTCAGGTTGCCGTGGATCTCGAGCTCGTCATCGTCGAGCGGCTTGATCCCGGTGGACTCGAAGGTCAGCTTCTCGTGGTTCTCGGCGTCGAAGAAGTCGGCCGAGCGCAGGTGCTCGTCGCGGGCGGCTTCCTTGGTGTCGACGCTGGCAACGCTCACGCTGCCGTGCGCCTTGGAGGAGGCGAGGTCCTCGCCAAGCTCCAGGGTGCCCTCGAACTCTGTGAACGTGCCACGTACCGTGGCGATCCCAAGGTGCTTGACGCTGAAGTTGACGCCTGAGTGGCTCGGGTCGACGTTCCAGGTTCCTACGTGTGCTGCAGTGGCGGTCTCGGCCATGTCGTGCCTCCGGTGAAGTCGGGAAGAAGTAATTGCTTAAGCAACTATGCTTACGCAAGGTTAGCTGGCAATGGCAGACTCGCCCGGATGCATGGACTTTCCGATTGCGCCCTAGCGGTGCTCCGGGTTCTCGAAGTCGAAGCGGGAGCCGGCCTCCCACTTCGAGCGCTGGTTGCCGTGTGCGGGGATCCCGCCGGCGTCCTTGAGCATGCGCGCCATGTGCATCAGGTTCCAGGTCATGAAGGTGGTGTTGCGGTTTGTGAAGTCGTTCTCGGGGCCGCCCGAGCCCGGATCGAGGTAGCTGGGCCCCGGCCCCACCTCGCCCAGCCAGCCCGAGTCGGACTGGGGCGGGATCACGTAGCCCAGGTGCTGCAGCGAGTAGAGGATGTTCATCGCGCAGTGCTTGGCGCCGTCCTCGTTGCCGGTGATCAGGCACCCGCCCACGCGCCCGTAGTAGGCGTACTGGCCCTCGTCGTTGAGCAGGTGGCTGTTGCCGTACAGGCGCTCGATCACCTGGGTGCACACCGACGACTTCTCCCCGAGCCAGATCGGCGAGAGCAGCACGAGGATGTCGGCGGCCATCACCTGCTCGTGGATGGTCGGCCAGTCGTCGGCCGCCCAGCCGAACTGCGTCATGTCGGGTTGCACGCCGGTGGCGATGTCGCAGTCGATCGCGCGCACGGTCTCGACGGTCACGCCGTTTCGCTGCATGATCCCGATCGCGATGTCACCGAGCGCCTGCGTGTTGGACACCTCCGGCGAGCGCTTCAGCGTACAGTTGACGAACAGGGCGCTCAGGTCGGAGAAGTCCCACCGAGATCCCTCGTCGAGGTCCTCGTGTCGTTGGGCCAGGTCGGTCATCGTGATCTCCGTTTCGTCATCGGTTGCAAGGTCACATCGCCATCTGGGGTGCGTCGCCACCGGACGCCGGTGGGGCGGAGGCGCGGTCCCCGTCGCGCAGCAGCAGGCTGCCGGCAAGCGGGAACAAGAGCACCGACAGCAGTCCGGCGGCTACCAGCTCGGCGCTCTCGGCTCCGCCGATCAGGTCGAGTGACCGCCCGATGGCGGTGGCGGTCACGATGAAGGGCAGCGAGGTGGCCTGGAACAGTGCGGCCGCCGCGGTCCGGCGACCCCCGAAGCGGTGCCGGTAGAGCAGGGCCGGCAGCCCTCTCACCACCGCCAGCGTCAGCAGGAACACCGGGACCATCAGAAGATTCGACGGCTTGTTCAGCAGCGCGTCGAGGTCGAAGCGCAGGCCGCTCGTCACGAAGAACACCGGAATGAACACGCCGAAGCCGATCGCCTCGAGCTTGCGTCGGAACTGCGGATGGGTCATCACCTGGTCGCGATCCACCAGGGTAAGCACGGCCCCGGCGGCGAACGCGCCGAGAATCACCTCGAGACCCAGCTGCTCGGCCACCGCCGCGAAGGCGATCAGCAGCACCACCGCACCGCGCACACGGATCTGCGCCGTGGTGTCCTGCAGGCGCTCGAGGTCGTCGCTGATGCGTGCGGAGCGCTCGGCGCCGCGCACCACGAAGAACACCACGCCTCCGAGCGCAAGCAGGCTGGCGATCAGCACCAGCGTTGCGCCCGTGCCGCCCTCGCCGCTGAACAGCACCGAGAGCAGGATGATCGCCCCGAAGTCCGCGATCGACCCTGCGGCCACCACGAGCTGGCCGAACTCCGACTCGATCTCGCCGGCGTCCTTGAGCACGGGGATGATCACGCCGAGCGAGGTGGCGCAGAGGATCACGGCCACAAGCAGCGGGGTTTGGGCGAGGCCGCCGGCCTTCAGCGCGAAGCCGGCCACGACTGCGATCGCAAAGGACAGCAGCCAGCCACCGCCGGCGGTTCGCAGGAGCCGTCCGCGCAGGCGCTCAAACTCGATCTCGAGGCCGGCGAGGAAGAGCAGGAACACGAGCCCGATCCGTGACAGCACGGCGATCGAGTTATCCACCTCGACCCAGCCCAGCACAGCGGGGCCGACGGCGATGCCCGCCACGATCTCGAGCACCACGGCAGGCATGCGCAGCTTCGGGAAGAAGCCCAGCAGGAAAGGTGCGAGGAATCCGATCGCGACCACCAGAAGGAGGCCGGAGAAGGCGGGATCGGACATGTCGCTCTGTCTGGCGACACGCCGCGGCGTTACACCGAGCGCCGGGCAGACGGAGCTCAGCTGCGCGCGGCCTTCCAGTCGCGGAACTCCGCGAGCAACGCGTCGGCGGCGCCGACGGGCAGGTCGCCCTCGGTGAGTGTGCCCACCGCCGCCACGGTGGCGCGGATCTGCTCGACATAGGTCGAGCAGCCGTCGCATCCGGCGACGTGGGCGTCGAACCGCGCGACGTCGGTGGGCGTCAATCGTCCCTCGAGGTAGTCGGTAACGAGCTCCACAAGTTCGATGCAATCGAGCGGCTGTGCCTTGCGTCTGCGAAGTCTCATCGACCTCCTGCGGCATCGAAGTGGGTCTCCAGGGCCATGCGCACCTTCGCTCGCGCGCGATGCAGCAGCACCCTCTGGTTCGTCTCGGCAAGCCCGAGGGCGTTACACGCCTCCTCGGCAGAGAATCCCTCGATGTCACGCAGCGTGATGATCTCGCGCTGACGTGCCGGCAGCGAGGCGATCGCCGCGAGGCACACGTGGCGGGTCTCCGCCTGGGCCAGGCGGTCCTCGGGCCACGGGGTCGGCGGCAGCGCCCACGCGCCCGGGTTGCCGTCGCTTCGGCTCTGAAAGCGGTCGGGGTCCACAGCCGGCACGTCGTCGCCGTCGGACTCGGCCGAGGAGAACGGCACGGTGCGGGCCTCGCGCACCCCGCGGGTCTTGGCCAGGTTCACCACGATCCGGAATGCCCACGTCCGCAGCGCCGACCGGCCCTCGAACCGGTCTAGGCCACTCAGCACGCAGAGCCAGGCCTCCTGCACGACCTCGTCGGCGATCGCGTCGGTGGGCACATGGGTGCGAGCCAGGCGCAGCATGCCAGGCGACCACGCCGTCACGACCTCCACGAAGGCGGCCTCGTCGCCGCCTCTGAGGGCGGTGAGCATGGCGGCCTGGTCGTCGCCGCTGAGCTGAGTACTCATCCCGTAGACGAGCTTCCCACCTAGCGGCTTGACACGCCGTGAGACAGTGAAGGCATGCTCGACCTTCTCCCGGAGGGCTTCGTGCAGACGCGCGAAGAGCTGCACCGGATCGCCGAAGAGACGCTCAAGCCCGCGCGCGAGGCGGTGAACGGCCGCTTCGGGCTGCGTGTGCTGCCCGGCGGGTTCGGCACGCCGCCGTTCGGCGACGTGATGCAGGTGCACGTCGAGGGCACCGACCTGGTCACGCGCGAGTCCGGCGACGTCCGCCGTGAGCCGATCGAGGGCATCGACCCCGATGCCGCCGAGGCACTGGCCGAGTGGTTCGCCTTCGCCGCGGGCGTGCTCGAAGAGCTGGTGGCCGAGGCCGGTACCGAGTCCGAGCCCTCGCTGCCGCAGCTGTGGCCTGAGCACTTCGACGTGGCGGTCGAGCTGGGCTCTGACGACGCCGGGGCGCGTGCGGGCTATGGCGCCTCGCCCGGTGACGAGGCCCACTCCGATCCGTATCTGTACGTCACGCCCTGGACTGCCCGGCCCACCGGCGAGCTGTGGAACGCCAGCGGATTTCCAGGCGCTGAGCTGCCCTACGCCGAGCTGATCGCCGCGGCCGATCGGCGTGAGACCGCGCTCGCGTTCTTCCGCGCCCGCCGCGACGCTCTGAACACCGGATAAGAGCACGACCCGAGGAGCCTCACATGCCAGATGCAGTCGCAGAGTTCAAGCAGGGAGCCCGCAAGACCTGGTCAAGCGGGCGCTGGGATTCGATCTCGAAGACGATCGCTCCGGTAGGACCGAAGCTGCTCGACCGCGTGGGCATCGAGCCCGGCATGGACGTGCTCGACGTAGGCACCGGCAGCGGCGGCACCGTGGCCATCCCGGCCGCCCAGCGCGGCGCGAGGGTCACCGGCGTCGATCTCACGCCCGAGCTGTTCGAGGACGCTCGTGCCCGCGCCGCCGACGCCGGCGTCGCGGTCGAGTGGGTGGAGGGCGATGCCGAGTCACTGCCCGTCGGCGACGAGAGCTTCGACCGCGTGCTGTCCACCTTCGGACACATGTTCGCGCCGCGCCACGCCATCGCCGCCGCCGAGCTGGCGCGGGTGTGCCGGCCCGGTGGAGTGATCGGCTTCTGCGCGTGGACCCCCACGGGCGGCGCCGCCGACATGTTCCGGACCTTCGCGTCCTATCTGCCCCCGCCACCCGACTTCGTCGAGCTGCCGGTGCTGTGGGGCACCGAGGACCACGTGCGCGAGCTGCTCGAGCCGCACGGCCTCGAGCTCGAGCTGGCCCATGCGGCCATCGACTTCGAGCAGCCGAGCGTCGAGGCATTCGTGGATTTCTACGAGCGTGACTGCGGCCCCTTCGTCATGGCCAAGGCCACCCTCGGCGACCGCTGGCCCGAGCTGCGCTCGGCCTTCACCAAGATGGTCGAGAGTGCCAACGTGGCCACCGACGGCAGCGTGCGCGTGCCCTCGGAGTACCTGATCACGGTGGCGCGCAAGCAGGGCTGAGGTCCAGCGAGGGGCCGAGTCTGGTTTCGTGACCGTTGACCGCCCCTCGAGCGCTGGCTCGCGCAGACCCAGACCTGAGATCCACATGGCCCCGACCGACAACAGCTCGCCTCAGCACCCCGACTCCCTTCGTGTGGCCTGTGCGCAGCTGACGAACCGCGTCGGCGACATCGACGGCAACGCCCGCTCCATCCTCGCCGCGATGGAGTGGGCCGAGAAGGAGAAGGCCGACGTGCTCGTGCTCCCCGAGCTGGCCCTCACCGGCTACCCGCTCGAGGACCTGGCGCTGCGCTCGGACTTCGTCGACCAGACCATGGACGCGCTGCACCAGCTGGCCACCTATTCGGGCCGCTGCACGACGATCGTCGGCACGTTGGATCGAGTGCCCCCGCGGCGCGACTGGGACACCGTGGAGCGCTCCGCGGCCATCGGCGCCGCCGTGCTGTGCGACGGCGAGATCCGCGGCGTCTACCACAAGACCCTGCTGCCCACCTACGACATCTTCGCCGAGGCGCGCACCTTCACCGCCGGCGATAACCCGGGAGCGCTGTGGCGGATCGGCGGCGTGATCGCGGGCATCTGCATCTGTGAGGACATGTGGTCTGCCGACGGCCCTCCCGAGCTGCAGGCCGCCGGCGGCGCGCAGATCCTGCTGGTGCCAAACGGCTCGCCCTACTACCGCGACAAGCGCATGAGCCGGTCCTCCACCGCCTCCGCCGTCGCTCGCCGCAACGGCATTCCCGTTGTCTATGTGAACTGCGTGGGCGGCGTCGACGAGCTCGTGTTCGACGGCGGCTCGATCATCGCCGACCCCGACGGCTTCATCAGGTACCTGGGAGCCCAGTTCGAGGCCGACCACTTCTGGTTCGACATCCCGGTCGCGCCGCCGCGGCCGATCACCGGACCTGTGACCACCGTGCACACCCGCTTCCAGGCGCCGCGCGGACCGATCGAAAGGCCCGAGCACGCGCCGCAGTACGAGGCGATGGAGGAGATCTGGCGCGTGCTCGCGATGGGCGTGCGCGACTTCACGGTGCTCAACGGCTACGACAAGGCGATCCTCGGGTTGTCCGGAGGGATCGATGCGGCGATCACGGCGACGGTTGCTGTTGATGCGCTGGGAGCCGAGAACGTGGTGGGGGTGGCGATGCCGGCCCCGGTGGGTGCGGGTGTGGCTGATGACGAGCGCGAGGACGCTCGCCGCTTGGCCGAGTCCCTCGGCATCGAGGTCGTGGAACGGCCTTTGGAGCAGGTAGCGCCCGACCTGGAGGATGCGGCGGGCGAGGTTGGCGATCAGGCGCCAACGGGCGCCGCCCTGGAGGAGCTGCTCTCGCGCGCGCGTGGGGCGGTGCTGCGAACGATGGGGGAGGCGCTGGGCGCCATGGTGCTGGCCACCGGCAACAAGTCCGAGCTCTCGATCGGCGCCGGCGTCCTGGGTGGGGACATGACGGGCGACTTCGCCCCACTGCGCGACTGCCCGAAGACGCTGCTCTACGAGCTGGCGACGTGGCGCAACGCGGACGGCGGCTCAGACGTGGAGATCCCGGCCGAGATCCTGGACCGCACCCCGACGATCCGCTCACGGGACGACCTGACGCTGCCCTCCTACCGGGTGCTCGACGAGATCGTGGAGCGGTTCATCGAGCGAGGGGAGGGGGTCGAGGACGTGGTGGCCGCCGGCTTCGAGCGCGAGACCGTTCAGAGCGTGATGGAGCTGATCATCGGGGCCGAGCGCAAGCGGCGACTGGTGGCGCCGGGAGTGAAGATTACCGCGCGTGCGTGGGGCAAGGATCTGCATATGCCCGTGACGAACGGGTGGCGGCCGTTTGGGTGAGCGCTAGTCAAGCGTGAAGATCTCGAGCACAGGTAGCGAGAAGCCGGGCAGTAGGGGAGAGATCAGCGCCTCGCTTTCGCCGATCCGATGCCCGATCTAGCGGTAGAGGTGCGGTCGCCATCCACTTGGCGCTTCGACCTTGGTGTGAAGAAGACCGGCTACGAGCGACACGGGCTGCGCGAGCTGTGGCTGGTGGACACGCTGGCGCGCACCGTCCTGGTCTACCGTCGGTCGACGGCTGGCGCAGCTGAATTCGACGTCGCGCTTGAGGTCTCCGAGGACGAGCAGCTGACGTCGCCACTGCTGCCCGGTTTCGAGCTGGCCGTGGCAGACATCTTCGAGTTGCCGTAGGCCGCTGCGCGTGGAGCCCTCGGTCCGAGCGCGCCAGCGCGCGGGGATCGCTTCAAACCGGTACAGCGCGGCGGCCAGCTGCCCGTAGAGGGCCGCCGTCGTCGTCATCCCCGAGGTTCACCGCGGCCAACACGGACGTCGCCACGGGTCCCCGCCTTCTCGCTTGCTGTGACCCATGCGTTTCGCGTCACATAGTTGTTACCGCCGAGCATTGCGGCGCAACCGTTCCCTAGCCAGAGTCCACCGCAAGTGCCGGGTGGAGCCACTGGCGGTGTCCCGACGAGGTGACTGGCTCGATGACGACGACTAGTGAGGCTTTGAACAATGGAGGCGTACGATGGGCGCCGTGAACACAGTCGAGCAGATGACGGCCGTGCAGTTCGTTGCTGCGCGCGTACCCGACCACGGGCGGCCATGGAACCTCGTCGGCGGTGAGGTGGTTGTGAACGAGCCGACGCGCGTTCACGCCAGGGTCCAGAGCAATATCCTGGTCGCGCTGGAGCTGTGGACCCGCCAGGCTGCCGGGCGCGGCTGCGCCGGCCTGCCGATCGACATCGGACTCGACGATCGCAACGTGTTCGCGCCCGATGTGCACTGGTATCGCGAGGAGCGAGTTCCGGCCAACGACGCCGTGCCGCCTTATGCGATGGCGGATCTCGCCGTCGAGGTTCGCTCCCCTTCCACCTGGCGCTATGACATCGGCGCGAAGAAGTCGGCATACGAGCGCCACGGGCTGCGGGAGCTGTGGCTGGTGGACACGGTTGCCGAGACGGTGCTCATCTACCGGCGGTCGAAAAGCGATTCGGCGCGCTTCGATCTCTCGCTCGAGCTTGAAGCAGGCGCAAAGCTGACGTCGCCACTGCTGCGTGGCTTCGGAGTTCCGGTCGCCGAGATCTTCGTCGCCCGCTGAGACGGTGTCAGAAAGTTCGCGCGGCATTCGACCAGTTCCTCGATGCCGCCATCCACGCTGACCCTCTCGATCGATGCAAGCTGGGACTGGCTCACGTGCCGGGAGATCGTCGAGGACCGGGTCGCGCTCGTGACGCACCCGCACACCGGCCAGGTGGCCGGCTTCGCCGTGATCAAGTGGGAGGGCTTCGACGCCGCCGATCACGACGCGCTGTTCACGAGCGAGCCCCGCTTCGCCGTCCCGCAGCTCGGACTGACAGATGCGAGCGCGGGGGAGATCTGCCTCGCCGCCAAGGCCTGGCTGGGAGACGAGCCGACCCTGAACCGCGCGTACTTCCACATGGCGATGGCGGCGCCGACACCGGCCGCGGCGATCGAGACCTGGCTGCTGTGCCTGGAGGCCGGGGACCTTCAGGCTCACTACAGCCTCGGCTACACCTACTGCGAGCTTGGCGACTTCAAACAGGCCTACCGCCACCTGCGCGCCTACACCGAGATCGCTCCGTGGAACGGATGGGGATGGTGCTGGTACGGCCAGGCATGCGTGGCGCTCGGGGAGGTCAACGACGGCCGTGCCGCGTTCGAGAAGGCGCTCGAGATCGAGGAGTCCGGCGGTCACGAGACCGACGCCGGTGAGCGTCTCGAAGAGCTTGGCCGGCGTGTGGCCTGAGCGCTGCCGACGCTCCGTGAGAAGCTGCGGGTGATGACCGCCACGATCGAGGTCCTCGACGCGGGACAGCGCATCCAGTTCGGCTTTGAGGACCTGATGCGTTACCACGGTCCGGGCTCGCCGGGCGGGGTCGCCCACGCCTTCAAGGTGCTCGAGCGTGCCCTGCCGCTGCTCGATCCGCAGAGTCCGTGTGAGCGCCGCGAGATCGTCGTTGAGACCGCCTTCGGGGGCCCGGGTGCTCGCGATGCCCTCGAGATGGTCGCGCGCTGCGTGACGGGCGATCGATTTCGCCTCGACGCCGCGCTGGCGCGTCCCCAACGCGGCCGGGCGCTCGAGCGCTTTGTCTTTCGGATCGGATACAGGAAGCGTTCGACCACGCTTGCGCTGCGCGAGGGTTTCGTCACCGACGAGTTCATCGACCTCGCACGCACAGAGGGCCGCACCGACGAGCAGGAAAGGCACCTCGACGTGCTCAAGCGGGAGATGGCCGATCGCGTGATGGCCCACCCGGCCGACGAGGTCTATGACGCTGAGGACCTCCTCCCGCACGTTGGCTGATGGCAGTCACCTGCCCGGACGTGGCTCCGTGTGACGAGTACCGCGCTAAGCCGAGGGCCGATCGTCACTTCCAGGGCTTGTACGTGTTCGGACTCGAGTCCACAGTTGCGGTATGCACTTGATGGCCCCGTCGCGTCGCCGCGGCGTTTGTCGACATGAGGCATGAGCTGGCCGGTGACAGGAGCGTACGATGGGCGTCGTGAGCGTCGCACAGCAGATGACCGCCGAGGACTTCATCGCGGCTCCAGAGCCGGGACATGGCAGGCCGTGGAATCTGGTCGACGGTGAGGTGGTGGTGAACGAGCCCACGCTCACCCATCGTCAGGCACAGGACAACATTCTGTTTGCCCTGCAGACATGGACCCGGGCCGCGGAGGGCCGCGGGGTTGCCGGCTCGGCCGCAGACATCGGACTCGACGAACGCAACGTGTACGCCCCGGATGTCATGTGGCACGCGTCGGACCACACCCTCTCGGCGGACGCCGGCCCGCCGTATCCGATGCCCGACCTTGCCGTCGAGGTACGCTCGCCCGCGACCTGGCGGTTCGACCTGGGAGCCAAGAAGGCGGGATACGAGCGCCACGGTCTGCGCGAGCTGTGGCTGGTTGACACGCTCGCGCGCAGCGTTCTCGTCTACCGCCGCTCGAGCAGGGACGGCGCCGGATTCGATGTCGCGCTGGAGCTCACCGAGGGCGAGAGTCTCAGCTCACCAGCCCTGACGGGTTTCGTACTGGCGGTTTCGGACGTGTTCTGGGAGTCTGGCGGGGCCCAGCGGGGCGGAGGTCAGCCGGAGTAGATCTGAGTCGTTACATGCGTAGCACTTGCTTTACATGCACAGTGCTATCACTATGTGCATGTGGCCAACATTCAGATCAGAGGGGTCCGTGAGGACGTGCACCGCACGTTGAAGTCGCAGGCGGCTCTATCCGGCCAGTCGCTCAACGAGTTTCTGCTGGCCCGGATGGAGGAGATGGCGGGCAAGCCGACCATCACCGAGCTCATCGCGCGCATCCGCGAGCGCGAGCCCTACACGGGGCCGTCAGCCGTACAGATCATCAGGCACGATCGCGACTCTCGTTGATCGTCGTCGACGCGAGCGTGCTGACGGATTTTCTTCTTGGTCGTCCCGGGGCAGTGCTCGCGGTCGAGCAGGTGAGCTTCGGGCACGAGCACGAGCCGCTGCACGCGCCAGAGCAGATGGAGTTGGAGACCCTCAACGCTCTGCGTGGTCTCGTCTTTGGGGGCGCGGTCGACGATCGACGCGCGACCGAGGCAGTGGCTGAGCTCGGACGGACCCGGCTCGCCTGCTTCCCTCACGGTCCGCTTCGCGGCCGAGTCTGGGAGCTGCGGCACAACCTCACCGTCTACGACGCCAGCTACCTGGCACTGGCCGAGTTGCTCGACGAATCACTGCTCCTCACGGCGGATCGTGGGTTGGCCACGGTCTCCCGGCCCGTCCTAGGCGATGACCGAGTGAGGCTCGTCGCTTGACCCCGGTGCCGCGCGAGGACGTCACGTTCCCGTCTCGCGGCGAGCGTTGCGCGGGCTGGCTGTGGCGGGCCGGCGGCGGCAAGCCCGGCCCGACGGTCGTGCTTGGCCACGGCTTCTCGGCCACCAAGGAGGCTCGCCTCGACGCCTACGGCGAGAAGTTCGCAGCTGCCGGCTACAGCGCGCTGGCCTTCGACTACCGCCACTTCGGCGGCAGCACCGGAGAGCCGCGCGAGCTCTTGGACATCGGGATGCAGCTCGAGGATTGGGGCGCGGCGATCGCCTACGCCCGCGCGCTGCCCGAGTCCGACCCCGACAGGATCGTCCTCTGGGGCACCTCGTTTGGCGGCGCTCACGTACTGGCGGTGGCAGCGGGCGACCGCAACGTGGCCGCCGTGATCTCCCAGGCCCCGCACGTCGACGGGCCGGCCACGATGAAGGCGATGAATCCCTGGATCGCGGCGGGCGCGGTGGCGATCGGGTTGGCCGACCGGATCAAGGCGCGGCTGGGCGGCGCCCCGATCTATGTGCCGCGCAAGGGCGGCGATACCCAGGAGGGCCTCGGCCAGCTCTATCCGGCCGGTCACCGCCAGCGACCGCAGGTCAGCGCCCGGGTGTTCTCCCACATCCCGCGCTACTCACCCGGCAGGCATACGCCGCAGATCGCCTGCCCGCTGCTGGTCCAAGTGGCCGCGAAGGACAGGATCACCCCGCCGGACGCGGCGCTCGAGGCGGCCGCGAGGGCACCGGGGAGCGAGACCCGCTCCTACCCGGTGAGCCACTTCGAGATCTACCTGGGCGACTGGTTCGAGCGCGCGACCGACGACCAGCTCGCCTTCCTCGCGGCCCACCTCTAGTGGCGCAACCGCGCCGAGCTCAGATCCAACCTGCGGATGACCTCGTGTGCGACGTCGCTGCGCACCTCGCCATCCTCCTCCAGCTGAAGCACCGACTCGCGCGCCGCCTGCAGCAGCTCGTGATCGGTGCGCGCGGCGGCCTCGAGCACGCCGTCTGCCTCACCGTCTGAGTCCTCGTGTGCGCGCAGGTTCCGAAGCTGGTACTCGCGCTCGATCCAGTGGAGCTCGTCGTCGCCGAGGCCGTGGCGCTGGGCCGCTTCGGGAAGCAGCTGCAGGGCGGCATCGCTTGCGGTCTTCGAGGCAAGCCGCTCTTCCTCGGCCACCGAGTCGTGGTCGGTCAGGCCCATCCGGCGCACGAGCGGGCGCAGCGTGAGTCCCTGGATCAGGAGAGTGGCGAGGATCACCATCAGCACGAGCAGGATGGCCAGGTCGCGACCGGGGAGGGGGCCGCCGGCCTCGAGCTCCTGCGGGATGGCCAGGGCGGCCGCCAGGGCCACCGAGCCACGCACGCCGCTCCAGCCGAGCACGAGCCGCCAGGGGCGCGAGGCCACGGGCCGCACGTTCGCGCTCACCCGGCTGGCGGTGTGGCGCCACACCGGCGCGATCGTCAGGGCCCAGGCCAGGCGCAGGCCGATCACGGCGGCCGTGATCGCGGCACCGGCCAGGAGCACGCGCCCGGCGGGCTGGTCGACGGCATCGACGATGTCGCGGGTCTGCAACCCGACGAGCACGAACAGCAGCGAGTTCAGCACGAAGGAGATCACCCGCCAGGCCGACTGGATCTCGAGCCGCGCGAGCGGGTCGACCCAGGTGGCCGAGCGCGTGCCCACCCAGAGCCCGGCGGTCACCGCGGCGAGGATGCCCGAGCCGTGCACGAGCTCGGCGAGCACGTAGGCCACGAACGGTGTGAGCAGGGAGATGCCGGCTTCGATCCGCACCTCGGGCGCCCGCTTTCGCAACTTGCCCCCAAGCCACCCGGCCGCGATGCCGCCGGCCACGCCGCCGACCACCGAGAGCGCGAGCTCGAGCACACCGTCTGCGGCATGGAAGGTCTGGCTGGCCGCAGCGGTGCCGGCCACCCCGAGCAGGGCGAAGGCCACGCCGTCGTTGAGCAGGCTCTCCCCGCGGATGACGGCGAGCAAGCGCGGCTCGGCCGACTCGCGCTCGAGCACCTGCACCGGCGCGAGCGCGTCGGTGGCCGAGAGCGCCGCGCCCACGGCGAACGCCACCGCCCAGTCCAGCCCGATCACGTAGTGGGCCACCACCCCGACGCCGGCCGCGGTGCCCACGACGAGCACGGATGCGAGCAGTCCGATCGACACGGCGTTTCGGCGCAGCTCGCGCGCGGGCGCGAAGAAGCCGTCGGCGTAGAGGAGTGGGGCCACGAAAACAAGCAGCACGAGCTCAGGCTGGAGCGGCACCGAGGGCATGCCGGGCACGAAGGCCAGCGCTACGCCGCCGCCCACGAGCAGCACAGGGGCGGGCACAGAGGTTCGCTCTGCAAGGCCGCCGAGGGCCACGGCGGCGACGAGCAGGATGACGATGACCTCCGCGACACCGATGGCGTCAGCGGACATCCGGCGAATTCTCGCAGGGCTTGCCCGCAAGCCCGGGCGGCGACGATTACTGTGGGTTCAGTGGCCGGAGGGACCGGCCTCACAAACGAGGAGACACACATGGGCCAGCCGGTCGTTCACTTCGAGGTCATCGGGACCGACGGGGACAAGCTCAAGAGCTACTACTCAGAGATGTTCGGCTGGGAGATCGACTCGGACAACCCGATGAGCTACGGCGTCTTCACGCGCGAGGGCAACACCGACAGCGACGGCGCGGGCATCGGCGGCGGCATCATGGGCATGGCCGACGGCAGCGCGAACCACGTGACCTTCTACGTGGAGGTCGACGACGTCGAGGCGGCTCTCGCAAAGGCCGAGTCGCTGGGTGGCAAGCGGGTGATGGGCCCGGACGAGCCGATGCCGGGGACCACGATCGGTCTGTTCGAGGACCCGGAGGGCCATACGATCGGCGTCGTGACCGGCGGCTCGCGCTAGCCCGGCTTCAGGAGTCGGCGAGGCCCTTCTTGCCCATCTCTCTCAGGGCCTCCGGGGACTTCTCGATCCCCTCCACCCCGCTGGCCCGCAGCGCGCCGGGCGTCTTTGCGAACTGGATCTCGCGGTAGTCGACCACCTGCACGCGGTTGCCCCACGGGTCGAGGAAGTCGAGGCCGCGCCCGGGCAGGATCTCGGCGCCGGCGGCCCGGAGGGAGCGGCGCGCCGCATCCATGTCGTCGACCACAAGCCCGACGTGGCGCCCGTCGTCGGCCGGTTGCTCGCGACCCTCGGCCAGCGCGATGAACTGGTCGCCCATGTCGATGAAGGCCATGCCCGGCACGCGGCCGCGTAGCTCGAAGGCGAAGACGCTGGCGTAGAACTCCAGCGCGGCGTCGAGGTCACCGACCTCCAGCGCCACGTGGTTGATGCCGACGAGCCGGGGTCGCGGGTTCTCGGTCATGGCGCGAACCCTAGGCGCGTGGTGGTTGGCGGCGCGCGGAGACCGCACTAGATTCGCGGTCATGAGACGGGCGCTGATGGGCATCGTGATTCTCGCCGCGCTAGCCGCCGCGGCGATTCCGGCCGCCGCCCAGGCCCGCACCTACTACCCGAACTGCGCCGCCGACCAGCAGTACAAGCCGAGCACGGTGGTGGCGTTCTGCGGCGACGGTGGCGTGGTGCTCAGGAAGATGAGCTGGTACCGCTGGGGTGCCACCGAGGCCCGCGGCCGCACCGGCTCGGCCTTCGCCAACAGCTGCAAGCCCAGCTGTGCTCAGGGAAAGTTCCACCGCTACCACGCCCGGCTCGTGCTCTACCGGGCGCGCACCTGCTCGACCAACGGCCGGATGGTGTTCACCCGCATGGCCGTGATCTGGACGGGATCGCGGCCCGCCAGCCTCAGGAACTTCACCCAGAAGCTGTTCTGCCGGCCGCTGGGCTGACCCGACTCACCCCTGGTCGTTCGGGCACCAGTACAGCGTGCGTCCTGCGACCTGCGCCGTGCTCACCGGCCCCCCGCAGCGCCGGCAGCGTTCGCGCCGGTAGACCTGCATGCGGTCCTTTCCGGTCAGGCGCGAGGGCTGCTTGCCACCGGCCTCCGACGCGGGCACGGTCACGATCTTTCCCGAGCGAGCACCGCGGCGCATCATCGACACGGTCTCTGACCAGATGCAGTCGAACTCGGCATCAGTGATCGAGCGCGCCTCGCGCAGCGGGTCGAGGCCGCAGGCGAACAGGATCTCGGCGCGGTAGACGTTGCCGATTCCCGCGATCACCTTCTGGTCCATCAGCGCGGCGCCGATGCCGATCCGCCGTCGCGTCAGCGCCTCGCGGGCGCGCTCGGGGTGCGCGTCGCGGCGCAGCGGATCGGGGCCCAGGCGCGCCAGCAAGGCAGCCTCGGCGTCCTGCGACATCAGCTCGGACGCGGTCGCGCCGGCCAGGTCGACCACGCGCTCGCCACCCTCGAAGCGCAGCCGGGTGGTGTCGCGCGGCGGTGGCGCGGGCTCCTTCAGACGGCGGAACTTGCCAAACAGGCCGAGGTGGACGTGCAGGGGCAACGCGCCCTCGAACCTGTAGAGCATGTGCTTGCCGTAGGCGTCGATTCGCTCGAGCACGCGGCCGTCGACCTCCGCGGCTGCATCGGCTGCCCAGCCCTGCGGCGAGCTGACCGACAGCGCGCGGCCGCCCATGTCGCGCATCTGGATCCGCGCGTGGCGGTGGATGGTGTGGCCTTCGGGCACGGAAGGTCTACGGGCGGGCGCTAGTTCACGACGAACGCGTGGACGAGCGTATCGCCGACCACGTCACCGGCCTGCTCGAGCTCCATCCGCCCGGCTAGCACCTCGTCCATCGCGGCCACGATCGTGGCGCGGACCATCACGAGCAGCCAGACGGTCGTTAAGTCGGCGCGCACCTCGCCGCGGGCGCGGGCCCCTTCGAAGAACTCGTACAGCGGGTCGCCGGCGGTCTCCTGGGATTGCTCGAGCGTCTCGTTGCGCATGCTCCGGTGGGTCTGGAGGAACCGGAAGCGGTCACCGATCGCGACGGTCTCGCGCCCCAGCCGGCGCAGCAGCTCGGCCGCGTCGAGGTTCTGTGCCACCAGGCGCCCCGAGGTCTCACGCGACTCCTCGACCACCCGGTGAAACAGCCCCTGCACGAGGTCCTCACGCTGGGGAAAGTGGCGATAGACGGTGGTGCGACCAAGGCCGGAGGCCTCGGCCACCTCGCGCATCGACGCGTCCGGGCGCTCGGCCAGCAGCCGGATGGCCGCCTCGAGCACCGCCTCGCGATTGCGGCGTGAATCGGCCCTCGTGCTCACCCCCTGTTCCTGGGCCATCCTCATCGGACGACACTACCTCGCATCGGGGCGTTTCGCGCAGCCTCAGTGAAGCGGCATCTGATTCAGAAACCGCCGCATCGAGGCGTGCACCTTGCGCGGCTCCTCGAGCTGGGGCACGTGGCCGCAGTCGAGCTCCATGTGCTTGGCGTCGGGCAGCGTGGCCTGGACGTGGCGCATGAAGCCGATCGGCACCAGGGTGTCCTGGCGACCCCAGACGAACATCGACTCGGGCTGCATGTCGTGCAGGCGCTTCCAGAACCCGCTGTCGCCGTTGGGGGCATCGAGGTAGATGTTGCGCGCCGCGGCGTAGAAGGCGGCGCGGCCCCGGGGCGTGTAGTAGGAGCGAAGGAACTCGTCGACACCTGCGGCGGCCCAGCCGTCGGTGCCGCCGGGCACGAGCCGGCGCACGAGCGGGTCGATGAGGGCCCTGGGTGCCGGCTGCAGCAGGCCGAGCTCGGGGCGCACCAGCTTGAGCAGCGGCGCCCAGGGGCGATTGCGCAGCCAGGCGAGGGCGGGGCTGAGCAGCACCATGCGCCCGACGCGCGAGGGGTCGAGCATCGCGGTCTCGAGCGCCACGCGGCCGCCCATGCTGTTGCCGGCCAGGTGCGCGCGGTGGATCTTCAGCGCATCGAGCAGGTCGCAGATCGAGCGGGCGAAGAACTGGGCGTTGTACGGCGCGCCGATCGGCTTGTGGGAGTCGCCGAACCCAGGTAGGTCCATGGCGATCACCCGGTGGGTCTCCGCCAGCGCCGCGACCGTGGGCAGGAACGACGCCTTGGTGGCGCCGAGGCCGTGGATGCACAGCAGCGGATCGCCTTCGCCGGCCTGGAGTGTCGAGATGCGTCCCGAGCGCGTCTTGACCGAACGGAAGGCCAGGCGCTTGGGGTCGTCGCTCACGCCGCTCGTGGCGGCCAGCAGGCCTACGCCGAGGTGCAGGTTGTGGCGTACCTTCAGGCGACCGCCCTCGAACGCGGACATCCCGCCGCGCACGTCGCGGACGATGCGGTTCCAGGCAGCCCGGTCGGCGCTGAGCACGGCGTCGGGAGGGTGCCCGTTGGCCCGCTCGAGGAATGCCGGCGTACCGTTGATGACCGCGTCCCACGCTCCGGCTTCTTCTACTTCGAGCCGGATCCGGGCTCCCTGCCTGGGCCCGTCGAACGCCTTTATGTCGAACCGCTCGATGAGGGTCTCGAGCGGCCTGGGGGGCTGTTCCACAACGAGCAATGATGAACCATGTCGCGGTGTCTTGCCCGTTGAGCGTTCAGAATGGCGCCGAAACGGCACACTGTTGTAACGCTAGTAACACCGCCGTTTGCTGGGCTTTGGCACAGTCGCGCCATGCGCTCGGAGACCGGTCAGGCGACGATCGAATGGGTCGGCCTGATCCTGGTAGTGGCGCTCGGGCTCGCCGCGGCGGTGGCCGTCGTGCCGCTGATCGACGGCCGCAGTCTCGGCGGCTTTCTGAGCCATCGGATCGTGTGCGCGGTGCGCGGGTCCGCGTGCGAGGACGTCCGGGCGGAGCGGGAGCTGACCCGCGCCTACGGGGCCGGCGATGCCGAGCTGGTCCGGCGGTTCGCGCCCGGGCTGGTCTATGAGCCCGGCGAACGGCAGGTGCCGGTCGACTTTCGCGAATGCCGCAAGCCGCGCTGCGCCCGAACGCCGGACGACCGTGACCTCGACGTGCACCGCTCAGACGCCGGCCGGCGGGTCACGATCTTCACCCGCGTCGTGCGCCGTGGGCGGTTCACCTACATCCAGTACTGGTTCTACTACCCGGACTCCAACTCGACCGTGCTCGCCTCCGACAAGCTCTGGAAGGCGATCCCGCTCATGACGGTCGGCGGGCGCACCCTCGACAAGCCGCAGTATCCGGGCTTTCACCTCGACGACTGGGAGGGCTACGAGGTGCGGCTCGATCGCCGCGGACACGCCGGCGTGCGCTCCACCTCCCACGGGGGCCTGCAGTACTGCAAGTGGTCTGAGTGCCGCGGGCGGTTCGGGCCCAATACGGGGTGGACGCGGGTGAGTCGCGGCAGCCACTCCGGCCACGTGCCGGTCGACCGCGTGCTGCTCCCGCGGCATGGGCCGCGACCGCGGGGCGGGGGTGCACGGCCCCAGATGCCGGGCGTCATGCGCACGACCTACCCGCCGCGGATCCCGGGGCGCAACCTGCGCGAGCGCACCTCGACGCCCGAGGGGCAGCGGCTGGTGCCGCTGGAGACGATCGACCACCGGCGCTACCGGCGTTTGGGCAGGGATGTCTCGCCGCCTTGGGAGAAGCGGCTGTATCGGCATCCGGAGGAGGGCGGCTCCTGACTTGTGATGAATAGAACTACCGCCGCGTGCCCGGGTAGGATCGATCGACCGAGAAACTCACCACCCAGGAGTAGGAGCGGCGATATGGCGCGGACCGTCCGCGAGCAGCAGGATAAACGACGCGAGGAGAAGCTCAAGCAGGTTCAGGAGCAAGTCGAGGAGGGCTCGCTCGTGATCCGCAAGATGACGGCGAAGGAGCGCAAGGCCAACCCCGCGCGGGAGCCGAAACCCAAGAAGAAGCGCTGAGGAGGGTCTGGCCGTGAAGGTCGGTCTGGTTCTGGGCGCCGGCGGGGTCGCCGGGGGCGCCTGGCTTACGGGTGCACTACAGGCGTTGGCCTCCGAGACGGGGTGGGATCCCGGCAGCGCGGATCACATCGTCGGCACGTCCGCCGGCTCGGTCATCGGAGCGTTCACGGCCGCAGGGGTCCCGCCCTGGTTCATGGTCGCCCACTCCCAGGGTGAGGTGTTCGACGGCCTCGTCGGTCCCGACGGGCGGCCCGCCGCCGACGCCGATCGCTCGGGCGGGGCGAGCTTTCGCCTGCACCGGGGGTTGCCGGGCATCGGCCCCGGCTCATGGCGCCTCGCGCTCTCGAGCCTGCGCCATCCCAGCCGTACCACTCCGCTGGCCATGGCGGTCGGATGGATGCCGCGCGGGTTCATCTCCACCGAGCCGCTCAAGAACATCGTGCGCCGTACCGTGGTGGGCAGCTGGGTCGAGCACCCCAACTTCTGGGCTGTGGCGTGTGACTACGCCACGGGCAAGCGCGTGCCGTTCGGCCGCGAGGATGGCCCGCCCGCGCAGATCTCGGATGCGGTGGCCGCGTCGTGCGCGATCCCCGGCTTCTACCACCCGGTCTCGATCGGCGGACGCCGCTACATCGA
>JBBRYL010000045.1:0-24378 GCA_038237685.1 Solirubrobacterales bacterium
AGCGCGGAGTGCAGGAACTCGGCCTCTGACGCTACGATCTCCGGCACCCGCTGGAGAGGTGTCCGAGTGGCTTAAGGAGCGCGACTGGAACTCGCGTGGGCGGGTTACCCTGCCTCGTGGGTTCGAATCCCACCCTCTCCGCTGCGCTCGTGATCGGCGGCGCGATCGTCGAGGGCGACAAGGATAAGGACCCCAAGCTGCTGGCCGACCACATCTGGGATCTGCACGCCAAGCGTGATCGCTTCCGGCTGGAGATCGCAACCGACTGACCCCAGCCGAGCTCCGCCCGCCACACTGCGTTTCCATGCGACGGGTGGCGATAGCGGCTGTGGCGACGATCGTAGTGCTGCTGGTGGTGTCTCAGGTCGTCATCCCGCGCGTGCTCCAGGGAGAGGTGGAGAAGCGGCTCGAACGCGATGGCGGCAGCGCGACCGCCTCCATCTCCGCCTTCCCCGCCGCGACGCTGCTCGCCGGCCGCGGCCGCTCGATCGACATCCACGGCTCCGGCCTCACCTACGACCTCGGCCAGCCCAAGCAGAAGCCGTTCGAGCGGCTCGATGGGTTCGGCCGCGTCAAGGTCGACCTGCGCGACCTCGACGCCGGGCCGGTGCGGCTGTCGAGCTTCGTGCTCACCCGGGACGGGCGCGGAAGCTCCTACGAGCTCACCGCGCGTGGCTCGACCACACCGAGCGAGCTGGCGGGCGAGGTGGGCAACACGGTCGGCGGCCGCCTCGGCGGTCTGCTCGGGTCGCTGGCCACCGGCCTGCTGTCCAGTCAAACGACCGTGAGCGTGCCGTTGAGCCTGGACGCGACGGTGGACAGCGCTGACGGCAAGCCCGACGTGACCGCGGCCAACGGCTCGGTGGCCGGGGTGCCGGCTGGGCCGCTGACGCTCGTGGTGCTGCGTTCGGTGCTCGACCGGCTTTAGCGGCGCTCGAGGTCCAGCAGGAACTCCTTGCGCTCCAGACCGCCCGCGTAGCCCCCGAGGCCGCCGCCGGTGTGCAGCACGCGGTGGCAGGGCACGACCACCGGGATCGGATTCGACCCGAGCCCCGTGCCCGCCGCGCGCACCGCCCTGGGACTGCCCGCGGCCGCGGCCACCTTCCCGTAGGAGCTGACCTCGCCGTAGCCGATCTTCGCGGTCGCCTTGAGCACCTCGAGGTAGAACCCGCGGCTGAGCGACCAGTCCAGTGGCGTCTCGAACCGCCGCAGCGAGCCGGCGAAGTACGCATCGAGCTCACGCCTGATTCCGTCCAGGCGCCCAGGTGCCTCGAGGATCCGCGGCGAGACCCGCGCCGAGATCTCCTCGAGCACCTGGTCAGGGGCGAACAGCGGGAAGGCCACGCGCAGCAGGCCGCGGTCACTCGCCGCCACCGTAAGCGGGCCCAGAGGCGACTCGACGGTGGCGTACGCCACGTCCAGGAGTCCTTTGGCCTGGGCGCGGTCGGCCACCGCCCCGAGCAACTCGGGCGGCGGCGCGACCGCCATGCCACGCCCGGCGCGCTTCAACGTCTCCTCGATGTCACTCATGCCGCCATCTCCTTCCGAAGTGTGCTCAAGCCCTCGTGCACGTTGCGCCGTGCGGCGTCTTGTGAGCACCGCAGCGCACTGGCGACCTCCTCGTAGGAGAGGTCAGCCACGCTACGCAGGAACACGGCGGCACGCTGCTTCTCCGGCAGCGCGCGGACGCGTGCCCAGAGCGGCTCGCCCTCATCGAGCAGATCCGTGACCGGCGCGGACTGCTCGGGCACCGCCGCCACGGGCACGGCACGGCGGCCCCGCGCGCGATGGGAATCGATCGCCTTTCGCTGGGCGATGGTGAACAGCCATGCGCGCAGGTTCGAGGCGTGGTCGAGATCCCGATAGGACCGCAGTGCTGCGATGCACGCCTCCTGGAAGCAGTCGTCTGCATCAGCGGGCCCCACCGACGCGACGAGGAAGCCGTAGACGGCGCCGCCGGACTCGTCGAGCAGGGTCTGAAACGGGGGTAGGGCCACGACCGTAAAACGTGACAGGCCCACGATCTGTGAGATCGGTGGTTGGTCTAGGAGCCGACGATCACGGGCGTGCCCAAGGGAATCCGCTGGAGCATCCAACGGGTGTCGCGTGGGTCGGTGCGCATGCATCCGAGGCTCACGGCCTGGCCGAGCCCGCTGAGGTCGTCGGTGGCGTGCACGGCCAGCCGGTCGCCACCGGGCCAGCCGGGAGGCAGCCGGGTCTGGTGTCCGGTGAGCGCGAGCACGCAGCAGCCGTAGGGAGATCCAGGGTCTGTGACCCTCAGCTTGTCGGTCACCGCGTAGCGCCCGACCGGCGTGCTGTGGTCAGACCTGCCCACGCCGATCCTCACTTTTCTGACGACCTTGCCGCCGTGGCGGACGAGGATGCGCCGCTTGGAGAGATCTGCGGTTATCGACCAGGTCACGGCCCCGAGCTCGCCGACCTTGTCGTCGCGGACCCACGCGCGCTCACCGTTCTTCAGCTGGGGAACGAGCACGCCAAGCCAGCGTCCCCTGCGCTCGACCACGCTGAGGATGCGCGGAGAGTCCCATTCGGTCTTCGGGGAGATCCGCAGCCGGACCTTGCCGTCCGGCGCCGTATACAGGGCGGTCTTGCGCACGATACGGGCGGTCGGATATTGCCCCGCGCTCTGCGGGTCGGAAGGGAAGGGCTCGGCGACCTGGGCCCCGAGTGGCTTGAACGTGCCCACGCCAGAGGCGTCGCTGCTCGGCCGGTTGCCGGCATCGCGAGTTGTGAGCGCGGCGACCACACCCGCCGGCACCAGGACGGCGATAGCGGCGGCCACGCCGATGAGCAGGCGCCGGCCGGCCTTGCGGCGCCCGGCCGTCGGGGCATCGGGCTCTGGCGCGGCCGGAAGCGGTTCGGCGGTAGACGGTGCGGGGGCCTGGCCTCCGGGGTTGTCGATGGCGCCCAGGGGACGGTGGCCGCCCGAGGCGCCTTGCGGTCGCGCGGCATCGACGACAGGCGCTACAGGCTCGCCTGCGGAGGCGCCGGCCACGGCTGCCCACGTCTCGGGCTCGAGCAGCGTCTTGAGCAGATGGCCGAGGTCGGCGCCGCGCTGGACCCCGAGCTGGCCGGAGAGCAGCTCGATCACGGCCGCGCGACGGCGGGCGACATCGGAGGCGCTCGAGGCGAAGATCGTCGCGAGGTCCTCGTCGGGCACCCGGCGGCGCAGCGAGTAGTCGAGGATCTCCCGGTCCTGGGGTGAGAGGCCGGCAAGGGCCTCGGAGATCTGTTCGCGTTCGATCATCAAAGGGCGGCGGGTGCAGCCACGGCGCGGGAGCCACGGCAACGACCCAGGGTACCTATCGGGTCTGTCAGAGCTATCGGGTCGGGACTCGAGCTCCTTGAGCCTTGCCACCGGTTGGGTTGGAGCCGATCGCACCGGGGTAGCGACACTCCGACTTGGTTGATCGACGGAGGAGATTCAAATGCTGATCGGAGCGATCATCGTCGTGTGCGTGGTACTGCTCGTGCTCGCGTTCGTCTTCCCGCGCCTGTCGCGCCACCCGCAGAAAGGCGTGGACAAGACCCTGAGCGCGGGTCAGCAGACGGGCGGGGTCTTGCCGGGGTTTCTGGGCAGGTGGGCGCAGAAGCCCTTCAGCTCGTCCCGGAAAGCCACCAACAAGAGCGCTCAGGCCGGTCGCAAGGGCCGCGGAAGGATGCCCGGCTGATGGATCTCCAGGGAGCAGGCAAGGCGGGGCTGGCGGGCTGGCGCGAGAAGGTCGCCGAGCATGCGGCGCCGGCGGTCGCGGAGCGGTCGCCACTCGACGAGGACCAGGTGAGAGCGGCCATCGGAGGACTCTTCTTCGTGCTGTCGGTGGTCTATGTGTTCGGGACGCTGAAGAAGATCCTCGCCCAGGACTGAAGTCTTTGCGCGGTTGTCACCGTGGTCGCGCGCCTGTGACGAAGCGAGCATTACCGTCGAAGTGTGCGCGCGACTCAGCGTAAGGGCGATGTCGCCACCGCCGGGGCAATTGCAACCTTCACCGCGATGGGCTTCGACGTCTCGATCCCGCTGACCGAGTCCGCTCTCCGCTGCATCCATTCCAACAGTCGCGGTTATGTTGTCAAGACGGTGAGGGCCGAGGCGTTCGATTGGCTCTACGTGCTTCGCCCCGGTGGCGCGGAGTACGTCTTGCAGGAGTGTCCGTCGGGCAGACGGTCGGTCACACCTCAGGAGAAGCACCTGATTGGAGCGGTGGCAGAGTCCGGTTTATTGCAGCTGCCTTGAAAGCAGCCGACCTCGAAAGGGGTCCGGGGGTTCGAATCCCTCCCGCTCCGCTTACAAGCGGTCTGGCCTAGGGCCTAGCCCGCTGCCTCGATCCGCGGCGGCGCCCCCCACTGCGCCAGCACCTCGGGCAGCACCACGCTGCCGTCCTCCTGCTGGCCGTTTTCGACCAGGGCGATGATCGTGCGACCCACTGCCACGGCGGTGCCGTTGAGGGTGTGGGCATGCACCGTGCCCTTGCCCTGCGAAGGCCGGTAGCGCACGTCGAGGCGACGCGCCTGGTAGTCGGTTGTGTTCGAGCACGAGGTGAGCTCGCGGTAGGCGCCCTGCCCCGGCAGCCACGCCTCGATGTCGTACTTCTTGGCGGCCGACTTGCCCAGATCGTCGACGGCGATGTTGACCACGCGATAGGGCAGCCCCAGCGCCTGCATCAGATCCTCCTCGATGGCCAGGATCCGTTCGTGCTCGGTGGCCGACTCCGACACGGGCACGAACGAGAACATCTCCAGCTTGTCGAACTGGTGCACCCGGAAGATGCCGCGGGTGTCGCGTCCGGCCGCGCCGGCCTCACGGCGAAAGCACGGCGAGAAGCCGGCGTAGCGGCGCGGCAGGTCGCCCTCCTCGAGCAGCTGGCCGGCGTGCAGTGACGCCAACGCCACCTCGCTGGTGCCTGACAGGTAGAGGTCGTCCTCGCCCACCCGGTAGATCTGCTGCTCGGTGTCGGGCAGAAACCCCGTGCCATAGAGGGCCTCCTCGCGCACCAGCACCGGGGGGATCACCGGTTCGAAGCCGTGGCCGCCGAGCACCTCCATGGCCCAGCGCACGAGCGCGAGCTCGAGCAGCACCAGCGGGCCCTTGAGGTAGGCGAAGCGCGATCCGGCGACGCGCGCGCCCGCCTCGAGGTCGACCAAGTCACCGAGCAGCTCGAGATGGTCGCGGCCGGTGGCACCGGCGTCGCCGACCTCGCGCAGCACGGTGTCCTGCGCCGCGGCTTCGGGATCCGGTGGGTTGGGCAACTCGCCGACGGCGGGGTCGAGCTCCTCCTGCACGGCGCGCAGCTCCACCTCGAGCTCCTTCATTCGGTCACCCGAGCTGCGCACCTGCGCGATCGCCTCGGAGGCGTCCTCGCCCTGGCCCTGGAGCACGCCGATCTGCTTGCTGGCTGCCTTGCGGGCGCTGCGCAGATCTTCAACCTCCGGAAGCAGCGTGCGGCGGCGGCGGTCGAGTTCGAGCACGCGGTCGAGCACGAGCTCGGAGCCATCGCCGCGGCGGGCGAGGGCCTTACGAGCGGGGCCGGGATCCTCGCGGAGCGGCTTCAGGTCGAGCATCGCGCCAACCGCGCCGCGAACATCAGCGCGGGGCGCCGGAGTACTTGTGCAGGAACGCGGCCAGCTCGTCGGCCTGCTTCCCGGTGACGATGTTGGCCGGCATGATCGCGCCCGAGAAGCCGCCGTTGCGGATCGCATAGAGCACGTCGTCGCGCTTCTCCTTGCGGATGTTGAAGTTCGGACCATTGGTGCGCTCGCCGCCCTGCTTCTTGCCCTTGGGCTTTGACCCGTAGGCGTTGGCGGAGTCGAGCGAGTGGCAGCCCGAACAGCGCTGGTTGAAGAGGTTGGCGGCCGACTCGTCGGGCTTGGCCACGCTGACCTTGCCGCCGCAGCCCGCGGCCAGCACCGTCAGCAGCGCCGCGCCGACCATCAGCGTGACTGCCCTGCGCAGGCGGCCAGAGGTCCCGATCCCGTTCACGGGCGGGCATACTACCCCCCGGCGGGTGCGGGCTCTCTCAGGTGTATGCCGCGCGGCTCTTGCCGAACCGGAGCAGCCCTCCCGAGCCTCGACGGACCAGCTCCACCTCGTCCATGACCGTCGACACGAGCTCGAGGCCGCGCCCGCCCTCGGCGAGTCGCTCGACGAGGTCACCGGCCGGGTTGTCGTGGCCCCGGTCTGAGACCTCGAACACCAGGAGGTCGCCGTCTGCACTGGCCGCGAGCCCCACCACGTCCCCCTCGCGGTGAGATCCGTGGATGATCGCGTTGGTCACCGCCTCGCTCATCGCCAGCTTGACCTGGAAGCAATCGTGTTCGCCCAGGCCGAACTCATTCGCCAGCCGGCGAGCCCACTCCCGCGCTTCGTGAAGTCTTTCGAGATCGGCGGGGATCTCCAGTTCCCGCGCCTCGAACGCCGTAGACGTTCCCTTCATTTCGAACCCCTGCCTTCGTTCACGTACCCGCTCGGACCTATCCCCCGATACGAACGCTTGAGAACACTTGTCCGGTTGGGCGATCAGCCGCCGGTCTGAAACGCGCGCAACGCGAGGGTGAGGATGAGCAGTGCGCCCACCGTCATCACCCCCATCTCAGACAGCGCGACCTTGCGCGCGATCGCGATCTGCTGGGCGCGCGTGAGGGCGTCGAGATCGGGGATCTCGGCAAGCGCGTTCTGGGCAACGCTCACGCGCATGCCCTCGCTCACGAGCGTGACCACGAGCGGAGACACCCCGTAGGCGATGTGCAGCCCGTCGGGCGCGCTGGCTCCGCGCGCCAACAGGATCAGGCCGATGCCTACCTGGATGGCCACGCTGGCCTGAGCCGCACGCAACAGCCACCAGAACGCCTGCGTCGACCGGCCCTGCGACCACGCCACCGCGCCCCAGATTCCTGCGACCCCGTTGGTCGCGAGCACGGCAATCCCGACGACCATGTGGACGGTGGTCACGGGGCTGCTCTCCAAGCACCCATTCGCACTATGTAGCACCTCCGCACAAGGGTGCGTTATACATTCGTCACCTTGCTGAAGAGTTACCTACCAGCGCTGGTCTTCCTGCTGCTAGGGGGCGGCATAGGCGCCGCGTTCGCAATGGCCAACTCTTTCCTGGGCCCGCGTCAGCGCAGCCTCGGCGTTCAAAGCGAACCGTACGAGTCGGGACTGCCCTCCGACGTGCGCAGGAACTTCCGTTTCGGGGTGAGCTTCTATCTCATCGCGATGTTGTTCATTCTGTTCGATATCGAGGTCGTGTTCCTCTACCCGATCGCCGTCCAACTCGCCGCGGTCGGGGCCTTCGCGCTCGTCGAGACGATCGTCTTCGTAGTGCTGCTGTTCGTGGCCTTCGTGTTCGTCTGGCGAAGAGGAGCGTTGTCGTGGAAGTGACACGCACGAAGCTCAGCGACAGATCTGAGGACATGCGTGCCCGCGGACTCAAGGCGCAGCAGATGCTCCGGGGAGAGCTCGAGGGGGCCGACCTCCAGGAGCACGTCGAGAAGTCCCTGCTGCTCACCCGCTTCGAGGACGCCCAGAACTGGGCCCGCAAGAACGCCATCTTCCCATTGGGCTTCGGGTTGGCCTGCTGCGCGATCGAGATGATCACCGTGATCGGCTCACCCCGCAACGACCTCGCCCGCTTCGGCGCCGAGGCCATCCGGTTCACCCCCCGTCAGGCGGACCTGCTGATCCTGTCGGGCCGCGTCTCGACCAAGATGGCGCCGGTCATCCGGCGCATCTACGAGCAGATGCTCGAGCCCAAGTGGATCATCTCGATGGGCGCCTGCGCGTCGAGCGCCGGCATGTTCAACAACTACGCGCTGGTGGCCGGAGCCGACAAGTTCCTGCCGATCGACGTGTACGTGCCCGGCTGCCCCCCGCGGCCCGAGGCGCTGATGTACGGGATCATGCAGCTGCAGGACAAGATCCAGGGCTCGCCCCACCAGGGCTGGCGCGAGCGCTACAAGTCGGCCGGCACAGAAGAGGGCCTCGGCGAGAGCATCCCGGCGCCGGCGTACAGCGGCACCAACGGTGAGGACGAGCGGTGAACTGGACGCCGAGGAGGACGGGCGAAGCCCGACCGTTCAAGAGAGCCGGGACGGCGAACAATCTCCTCAGAGGGCGGGGCAGGATGCCCCGCCGAGCTAATCCCAACGCGGGCGCCCCCAATGCCTGACGCCACAGGGTTGGAATTGGTCGCCCAACGGGTCCGGGCCGCGGTGAACGACGACGCCGTCGTGGACACCCTGCACGCGCACGGCCAGGCCACGCTGCAGGTGGCTCCCAGAGCGGTGCACGAGGTGCTCGCCCACCTGCGCGACGATGACGAGGACCCGTACGAGTTCCTCTCGAGCCTGCACGGGTGCGACTACCTGCCCGAGGAGCCCCGGCTTGGCGTGCACTACCAGCTGCTGAGCATGGACCGATGCGAACGGCTGAACGTCAAGACGCGCGTGACGGTCGAGGAGCCGCGGCTGAAGAGCGTCGTGGACCTCTACCCCACGGCCCATGCGCAGGAGCGCGAGGTCTATGACTTCTTCGGGGTCGAGTTCATGGGCCATCCCGACCTGCGCCGCATCCTCATGCCCGAGGACTACGTGGGCCACCCGCAGCGGCGCGACTTCCCCATGGGCGGCGAGCCGGTGCTCTTCTCCTTCAACGAGCACGAGCTCCCCCGCTGGTACGACTGATGGCCGAAGATTCCTCAGACGGAATCGGCATCCCTGCCAATTCCGTAAACGGAGAGGGCGGTGGTGAGTCCGGCCCCGCCGGTCAGCACCCGCGCACGCGCAGCGCGCTCAAGGTCCCCTACCGCGAGCGTGAGCAGTCGGTCACCTCCCAGGAGATGGCCGGGCTCGACGGGCCGATCGCGGGCACCGACTACGGGCCCGACGTCGAGGAGGAGCTCCTCACGATCAACATCGGTCCTCACCACCCCGCGACGCACGGGGTGCTGCGGTTGCTGTGCACGCTGGAGGGCGAGACCGTGCTCGACCTCGAGCCGATCATCGGCTACGTGCACACCGGCATCGAGAAGAGCTGCGAGGACCAGGAGTACTGGAAGGCCATCCCGTTCGTGGAGCGCATGGACTACCTGGCTTACTACTTCAACTCGATGGCGTTCTGCTCGTCGGTGGAGACGCTGCTCGAGGAGGAGGTACCCGAGCGCGCCCAGTATCTGCGCGTGATCCACATGGAGCTGAACAGGATCGCCAGCCACCTGTTCTGGCTCGGCACCGCCGCGCTGGACATCGGCGCGATGTCGATGCTGTGGTGGGCGCTGCGCGAGCGCGACGGCTTCCTCGATCTCTTCGAGATGTCGGGCGGCCAGCGACTGCACACGCGCTACTTCCAGGTTGGCGGCGTGATGGAGGACATCCCGCCCGGCTTCGACGAGAAGTGCCGCCAGATCATCGGCGGGATGCCTTCGCGCATCG
The DNA here is from genome assembly GCA_038237685.1 of Solirubrobacterales bacterium. Taxonomy (GTDB): domain Bacteria; phylum Actinomycetota; class Thermoleophilia; order Solirubrobacterales; family Thermoleophilaceae; genus JAAYBF01. Next base: position 9,445 of record JBBRYL010000045.1, read on the forward strand.
ACCAGTACGAGTCGCTGCTTGACCGCAACGAGATCTGGCTGCAGCGGATGAAGAACACCGGCATCGTGTCCCAGGAGGACATGCTGGCGCTGGGTGTGACGGGGCCGCTGCTGCGCGCCACCGGCCACGGCTGGGACCTGCGCAAGGCGATGCCCTACTGCTCCTACGAGCACTTCGACTTCAACGTGCCCGTTGGCACCGTTGGCGACAACTACGACCGCTACCGCGTGCGGATCGAGGAGATGCGGGAGTCGCTGAAGATCGTCGAGCAGGCGCTCGACGGCCTGCCCGAGGGGCCGTTCATCACCACCAACCGCAAGGTCGCGCTGCCGCCGCGCCACGAGCTGGCCACCTCGATGGAGGCGCTCATCCATCACTTCAAGCTGGTGACCGAGGGCTTCCGCGTGCCGCCGGGCGAGGCCTACGTGCCGATCGAGTCGCCGCGCGGCGAACTGGGATGCTTCGTGCTGGCTGACGGCTCCGCCAAGCCCGCGCGCGTGCACATGCGCGACCCTTCGTTCGTGAACCTGCAGTCGCTCAAGAAGATGGCCGAGGGCACGCTGATCGCCGACTTCATCGCGTGCGTGGCCATGCTCGACCCGATCCTTGGTGGGGTCGACAGGTAATGGCGGATCGCAGGCAGTTCCCGCTCGGCTGGGACCAGCCCGCCGACCTGGACAAGGACCCGGGCCTGGTGCCCGACCCGGCCGAGGCCGATGTCTCGCACGAGCTGCTGGCGGCCATCGAGGCCGCGATGGCGCGCTACCCCGATCGCCACTCCGCCGCGCTGCCGGCGCTGGCGTCGGCGCAGAAGGTGCACGGGTGGTGCTCGCCCGAGGCGATCAACCAGGTGGCCGCCGTCATGCAGGTCACGCCCGCTTACCTCTCCTCGGTGGCCACCTTCTACGACATGCTGCGCACCGACCCGGTCGGCAACCACCGCTACGTCTACGTGTGCACCAGCGTGGCCTGCCACCTGCGCAACGCCAAGGCCGTGTACGACGCAGTGGCCGAGGAGGCCCGTGACCAGGCGCTCGAGGGCGTCGAGGTCCGCGAGTTCGAGTGCCTCGGCGCGTGCGACATGGCCCCGATGGCCTCGATCGACGGGCGCTACGTCGGCCCGCTGGACGAGAGCGACGCGCACGAGCTGATCGCCGCCGTGAAAGCGGGTCGCAAGGCCCTGCCCGGCCGCGGCCTCGAGGACGCCGACTATCACCTGCCTTGGAGTGAGACGAGCGATGCCTGAGACGCTGAACCTGACCGCCAACTTCGGCGAGCGGGACCTGCACACGGTCGACGTCTACGAACGGCTCGGCGGCTACGCCAGCGCGCGCAAGGCGCTGTACGACATGACCCAGGAGCAGGTGCTCGAGGAGCTCGAGGCCTCGGGCCTGCGCGGCCGCGGCGGCGCAGGCTTCTCGATGGGCAAGAAGGCCAGCTTCATCCCCAAGGGCACGATGGACAAGTACCTCTGCTGCAACGCCGACGAGTCCGAGCCCGGCACGTTCAAGGACCGCCTGTTGATGCAGCGCAATCCGCACCAGCTGGTGGAGGGCTGCATCATCGGCTCGATCGCCGCGGGCGCGAACAAGGCGTTCATCTTCATCCGCGGCGAGTACGAGCTGCAGGCCGACATCCTGGACCGCGCCGTGGTCGAGGCCTACGAGAAGGGCTACCTCGGCACGGGCATCTTCGGCTCGAAGATCGACCTCGACCTCGTGGTCCACCGCGGCCAGGGCGCCTACATCTGCGGCGAGGAGTCGGCGCTGCTCGACGGCCTCGAGGGCAAGCGCGGCAACCCGCGCCTGAAGCCGCCGTTTCCCGCCAACCAGGGCCTCTACCAAGGCCCGACGCTGATCAACAACGTCGAGACCCTGTGCAACACGCCTGCCATCATCGAGAAGGGAGCCGACTGGTTCAAGTCGATGGGCATCGACAAGTCGACCGGCACCAAGATGGTGTCGGTCTCGGGCAACGTGCAGAAGCCCGGCAACTACGAGGTCGAGTTGGGCATCTCGGTCCGCGACATCATCTACGGGCTGGCCGGCGGCCCGCCCGAGGGCCGCGAGATCAAGGGCTTCTTCCCCGGCGGCTCGTCCGCGCCTGTGCTCACGCCCGGGTCGCTCGACCTGCCCTACACCTTCGAGTCGATGGCCGAGGCCGGATCGATGCTCGGCTCGGGCGCGATCATCGTGATCGACGACTCCCAGCCCCTCGTGCCCCTGGCGCTGCGTCTGGCCGAGTTCTACCGCCACGAATCGTGTGGCAAGTGCGTGCCCTGCCGCGAAGGCACCAGCTGGACCGTGAAGATGCTCGAGCGGATCGACGAGGGCGACGCCACCCCGATGGACCTCCAGATCATGGGCGAGGTCCAGGAGAACATCATGGGCAACTGCCTGTGCGTGCTCGGCGACTCGATGGCCATGCCGATCCTCTCGATGATCAAGCACTACAAGCCCGAGTTCGAGCAGCACATCGAGGCGGCGCGCGCGGCCAAGGATCGCGAATACATCCAGGCCTATGGCGCCGCCGACCTGGCCTCCGTCGCAGAAGCCGGACCCGCCTGATGGCGCGCCCGGAGCTCAAGCAGGTCACCTTCGAGATCGACGGCCGCCAGGTCACCGCTTCGGAGGGCGCGATGCTCGTGGACGCCGCCAAGAACGGCGACGTCGAGATCCCCTACTTCTGTTACGAGCCCAAGCTCGGCCAGCCGGTGGGGGCCTGCCGCATGTGCCTGGTCGAGATCGAGGGCATCCCGAAGCTCCAGACCTCCTGCTCGACACCCGTCCGTGAGGGCATGGTGGTCAACACCACCTCCGACCGCGTCCAGCACGCCCAGAACGCGGTCGTCGAGTTCCTGCTGGTCAACCACCCGCTGGACTGCCCGGTGTGCGACAAGGGCGGCGAGTGCCCGCTCCAGGACATCTCCTACGGCTGGGGCGCCGGCAAGTCGCGCTTCATCGAGCCCAAGCGCCACTTCCGCAAGCCGCTTGAGCTGTCGCCGCTCGTGGCGATCGACCGCGAGCGCTGCATCCTCTGCTACCGCTGCGTGCGCTTCTCACAGGAAGTGGCCGAGGACTACCAGCTGGTGTTTCTCGAGCGTGGCGACCACACCTATGTCGGCACCCACGATGGCACGCCCTACGTAGCCCCGTTCAGCGGGAACATCATCGAGCTGTGCCCCGTCGGCGCGCTCACCTCGACCGCCTACCGCTTCCGCGCGCGTCCCTGGGACGTCGAGGGCGCCGGCTCGATCTGCACGCTCTGCCCAAGCCAGTGCAACCTCGAGTACACCGTGCGCGACGACGCCAAGGTGCTGCGCGTGCTCGACCGCCAGAACGACGAGGTCGACGACGGCTGGCTGTGCGACAAGGGCCGCTTCGGCTACGAGGCCGTCCACTCACCCGAGCGGCTGCGCGCGCCGCTGGTGCGCGACGGCGGAGCCCTTCGCGAAGTCTCATGGGAGCGAGCGCTGTCGGAGACCGCCGGCGCACTTGGCAAGGCCGGCGCCAAGTCGGCCGCCCTGGCCGGCGGCGCCACCAGCAACGAAGAGGCCTTCCTGCTCCAGCACCTGATGCGCAAGGGGGTCGGCTCGCCGCACCTGGACTCGCGCACCAGCGGCCCCCTCGATCCCGTGCACGCACGACTGCTCGCCGGCTCCGCGCTTTCGGCGCGGATCAGCGACATCGACCACGCCGACGCCGTGCTCGTGATCGAGTCAGAGCCCGTCGAGGAAGCACCCATCCTCGACCTGCGCGTACGCAAAGCGGCCCGGCGCAACGGCACCAAGGTCGTCACGATCTCCAGCCACCCGAGCGCGCTGGACCGCAACGCCGACGCGCACGTGCGGTTCGCCCCGGGCGCGGGCGAGGCCGCGCTGGCCGCGCTGGCCGCCGAGCTCGGCTCCGATCGCGCCGGAGTCTCGCGCCTGCACTCGCGCGCGGGCGTGGAACCGGGCGTGATGGCCACCGCCGCCGCGGTGCTCGACGGCGCCGGCGACGTGGTGGTGCTCTGGGGCGAGCGGCTTTCCCACGGAGAGCGCGGCCCCCAAACCGTGGAAGCGCTGCTGGCCGTGGCCGCGCAGCTCGACCTGGCGGGGCGTCCGGAGTCGGGGATGATCGAGGTCACCGAGTCCGCCAACTCACGCGGCCTGCGCGAGATCGGCGTGCTGCCCAACCTCGGCCCCGGCCTGGCCGAGGCCCCGACGGTGGGACGCTCTGCTCCCGAGATCGCCACCGGCCTGATCGAGGGGGACCTGACCACCCTGCTGCTGCTGCACGTCGATCCGCTCGCCGCACACCCCGAACGCGGGCGTTGGGTGCAGGCCCTCGAGGGCGCGGCCGGCGTGATCGCCTTCGCCGACTTCCTCGATCCCGCGCTCGAGGAGCACGCCACCGTGGTGTTCCCCGCCGAGTCCGGACCCGAGAAGGAGGGCACCTTCACACACCCCGACGGCCGGTTGCAGCGGTCGCGCCAGGCCATCGGCCGCCCGGGTGGCGTCCGCGCCGAGTGGGACGTGCTCGCCGAGCTGGCCACGCGCCTGGACGCCGGCATCGACGCGCTCACCGCTCCGATGGTGACCGCCGCGCTGTGCCAGGCCGTGCCGTTCTACGCCGGCATCACGCTTGACGAGATCGGCGGCGACGGCGTGCGTTGGCAGGACCGCGACGCCGCAAGCGCGTTGCCCGGCGCCGAGCTCGCGACCACCGACCTCGCCCAGCCCCCGGAGCTGCCTGAAGGCCTGCGCCTCGGCGTCGTCACGTCGCTGTGGGCCGGCGCCGTGACCGAGCACTCGCCCTCGTTGCGCTTCCTTGCGCCGCAGCAGCGCGCCGAGCTTGGGCCCGCCGATGCCCGCCGCATCGGCGTGACCTCGGGCGACGAGGTCGAGGTCAGTGCCGGCGAGCTGAACGTGCGCGCCACCGTCGCCCTGCGCCAGGGCGTCCATCCCGGCAGCGTGTTCCTGGTCGCGGGCACCGCGAGCGACAATGCCGCAGTGCTCCAGAACGGCGTGCCGCGTGTGGTCGAGGTCCGCCGTACCGACTCGGGCGACCGCGTGCCGCTGGCCGCGACCGCCGCACCGGCACCCGGAGCGGAGACACCGCCGACGTGATGCCGCTCGGCGCAACCGTGGTCGAGGGCACCCTGGTCCAGATCGTCAAGGCGATCGTGATCTTTGCCGTGATCCTCCAGATCGTGCCCCTGGTGCTCCTGATGGAGCGCAAGCTGCTCGGGCGGTTCCAGTCGCGCTACGGGCCCAACAGGGTCGGTCCCTACGGGCTGATGCAGCCGGCGGCCGACGTGCTCAAGCTACTGTCCAAGGAGAGTTTCACCCCGGCCACGGCGATCCCTTGGATGATGGCCGTCGCGCCCGCGATCTCGATCGTCTGCGCCGTCGCCACGCTGGCCATCATCCCCTTCGGTCCCCAGGGCGCGTGGGGCGGCGACTTCGGCCTGTACGGCATCGACGTGTCGATCGGCCTCCTCTACTTCTTCGCCTTCGGCTCGCTCGCGTTCTACGCCACGATGCTCGGCGGCTGGGCGTCGGGCTCGAAGTACTCGTTCCTCGGCGCGATGCGCGCCGCGGCCCAGCTGATCTCCTACGAGGTGGCCATCGGCATTTCGCTGCTCGGCGTGGCCATGATGTCGGGCTCGCTGAGCTTCGTCGACATCGTGGAGGCCCAGGGCAGCAACGGCCGCGGAATCTGGTTCATCGTCCCGCAGTTCGTGGGCTTCTGCATCTTCCTGGTGGCCGGATTCGCCGAGACCGGTCGCGCGCCGTTCGACCTGCCCGAGGGCGACTCCGAGATCGTGGGCGGCTACAACACTGAGTTCGGCGGCATGCGCTTCGGCTCCTACTTCATGGCCGAGTACATCGAGGTCATCATCATCTCGGCCGTTGCGGTCACCTGCTTCGTGGGCGGCTGGCACGGCCCCGGGCCGATCGCGTTGGCCCCGCTGTGGATGCTCCTGAAGACCTTCTTCTTCGTCGTGCTGTTCGTCTGGGTGAGGGCCTCGCTGCCCCGCCTGCGCTACGACCAGTTGATGAGCTTCGGGTGGAAGATCCTGCTCCCGCTCGGAACGCTGAATGTCCTCGTAACTGCGATCTTGCTGGTGGTCACATGAGCCTTTCCTACTCCGACGACGTCGTCAACGTGAAGCGGGGCCCCGAGCCCGGCGGCCTCGGCGGCGCCTACCGCGCGTTCGGGGCCACGCTCAACGGCCTGCGCACCACGATGGCGCGGGCGGTTACCGAGAAGCCGGTCACCGTGGAGTACCCCGAGGAGAAGACGCCGGTCTACCCGCGCTTCCGCGGCAAGCACAAGCTGCACAAGTTCGAGGAGACAGGCCTAGAGAAGTGCGTTGGATGCTCGCTGTGCGCGGCTGCGTGCCCGGCCGAGTGCATCCGCGTCGTGGCCGCCGAGAACACCCCGGACAACCAGGTGTCGGCCGGCGAGCGCTACGCCGCGGTCTATGAGATCAACATGACTCGGTGCATCTTCTGCGGCTACTGCGAGGTCGCGTGCCCGTTCGACGCGATCACGATGGGCAACGACTACGAGCTGGCCGACTACGACCGCTCGGATCTGATCTTCACCAAGGAGATGCTCCTGGCGGACCATCCGGAGCGCACGCCGCTCCGGCGCGAGGGCGAGTAGCACCAGCGCCGATGTTCTTCGAGCAGCTCCTCTTCTTCCTCGCGGGCATCCTGGCCCTTGCCGGCGCCCTCGGCGTCGTGATGCTGCGCAACCCGTTCTACTCGGTGCTGTCACTGGTCACACATCTGCTGGGGCTGTCGGTGCTGTTCCTGTTGCTGCGGGCCGAGTTCCTGGCTGCGGCCCAAGTGGTGGTCTATGCCGGGGCGGTGATGGTGCTCTACGTGTTCGTCGTGGCCTACATCGGGAGCTCAGACGAAACGCTTCGCCCGCCCGCCGACAGCGGCATGAACATCTTGGCCCCGCTGTTCGCCGGGGTCGTGTTCATCGAGTTGGCCGTCGCGGTGGTCGGCTCGTCGCTCGGCGCGCTCGACAGCAGGGGCGCCGACGTCGGCCCGAGCTTCGGATCGCCCGGGGCCATCGGCAACCTGCTGCTCACCCGCTTCCTGCTGCCGTTCGAGGCCGCGTCCTTCCTGCTGCTGCTGGCGGCCGTCGGGGCGGTCACGCTCGCGCGCAAGCACAAGGGCCAGGACGACCCGGGGCCGCCCGAGGGCGCGATCTCGGTGCACGAGGCGTTCAGCACCGGCGCCGTTGCACCGGAGGCCAGGAGGCACAGCTACTGATGGCCGTCTCCTGGTTCGTCGTGCTTTCCGCGTTGATCTTCTCGATTGGCGCCGCCGGGGTGCTCACCCGGCGCAGCCCGATGGTCATCCTGCTGTGCCTCGAGCTGATGCTCAACGCCGGCAACCTCGCGCTGATCGCGTTCTCGCGCATGGTCGGCAACCACGACGGCCAGATCTTCGCGCTGATCGTGCTGGTCGTGGCGGCGTGTGAAGTCGTGGTCGGCCTCGGGATCATCGTCGCGATGTACCGGCGGCGGCTGGCGATCGACGTCGACTCCGTCGCGGAGATGCGCGGATGATGGGCCCGACGGGTTGGGGCTGGATCGTGCTGGCGATGCCGCTGGTGGGCACCGTCCTGATCATGCTCGGCTACCGGGTCCTTCCCGGCCGGAGCGCGGGCTGGATCGCCAGCGCCGCGATCGGGCTGTCGTTCCTCGCGTCGGTTGGCATGCTGCTCACGATCCTCGACCGGCCCGAGGAAGGCCGCTCGCTCGTGGGCACCGCCTACACCTACATCGGCACCGCCGGCTTCCACGCCGACCTTGCGATCCTGGTCGATCCGCTGGCCATCGTCATGTGCATGGTGGTCTCGGGCGTGTCGTTTCTGATCCACCTCTACTCGGTCTCCTACATGACCTCCGACAGGGGGATCACGCGCTTCTTCTGTTACCTGAACTTCTTCGTCTTCTCGATGCTGCTGCTGGTGCTGGCGTCGAACTTCGTGCTGCTGATCGTCGGCTGGGCGTTCGTCGGTGCGGCGTCCTACCTGCTGATCTCGTTCTGGTACCGGCGCGAGACCGCCACCGCCGCCGGCATCAAGGCGTTCGTGATCAACGTGATCGGCGACGTCGGCCTGGTGATCGGCGCGTTCCTGCTGTTCGACAAGACCGGCGCGCTGGACTACGCAGGCGTGTTCAACGCCGCGCCCGACGTGTTCGCGTCAAACGACACCCAGCTGGTGTTCGCCTGCCTGCTGCTGCTGGTGGGCGCCTTCGCCAAGTCCGCGCAACTGCCGCTGCACACCTGGCTGCCAGACGCCATGGAGGGCCCGACGCCGGTGTCGGCGCTCATCCACGCCGCCACGATGGTCACCGCCGGCGTCTACCTGATCGCGCGCTGTCACCCGCTGTTCGAGCTGGCGCCAACGGCCGCCGACGTCTCAGCCGGCATCGGCGCCGCCACGCTGCTGTTCGCCGCCAGCGTCGCGCTGGTCCAGACCGACTTAAAGCGCGTGATCGCGTTCTCCACGATGTCGCAGATCGGCTACATGATCATGGCCGTGTCGGTGGCCGCCTACGGCGCCGGGATCTTTCACCTGATGACCCACGCCTTCTTCAAGGCGCTGCTGTTCATGGGCGCCGGCTCGGTGATCGGCGCCATGGGCGGCGAGCAGAGCATGGACAGGATGGGCGGCTTCAAGAAGGCGATGCCGTTCACCTACGCCACGTTCGTGGTCGGCGCGCTGGCGCTGGCCGGGTTCCCGCTGATGTCGGGCTTCTTCTCAAAAGACGAGATCCTGGCCTACACGCTGAACCGCGGCGGCTGGTTCGTGGTGCTGGGCGTGATCGGCTACCTGGCCGCGCTGCTCACGGCCTTCTACTCGTTTCGGATGGTGTTCCGGGTGTTCTTCGGCGAAGCCGTGCCCGAGGCCAAGGAGCTCGAGCGCGGCCAGCTGCACCACGGCGAGCACTTCAACCCGGCCAACGGCGAGGTCGAAGACTCAGACGTCGGCTTCCCGGGCCCCGAGCACCACGTGGCCGAGCAGGAGATCCCGATGAAGCTGGCCATGGCGCCGCTTGCCATCCTCGCGATCATCGCCGGGGTCATCGGCATCCCGGGCGTGACCGACACGCTCGAGCACTTCCTCGAGCCCACCTTCGGCGACTCGCGCTTTGCCGACACCGTGCCCAGCACCGGCGCAGAGGTGTCCGGCCTCGTGCTCGGCGGCGTGGTCGCGGTGCTTGGCATCGCGGCCGCCTTCTTCGTGTTCGTCCGAAAGCCCGGGCTGCGCAACCAGACACTCGAGCGCTTCGGCGGCGTGCACACGTTCCTCTACAACCGCTGGTACTTCGACGAGATCTTCGCGGCCGCGTTCATCCGCCCGGGGGCGGCGGCCGGCCGGTTCGGGCGGCTCGTGGTCGAGACCCGGTTCGTCCAGGGCTTCCTGGTGGGTGGCACCGTCGGCGCCGTGCGCGCCGGAACGTCGTTCGCGCGGTCGATCCAGACGGGTGAGCTGCGCAGCTACGCCTTCATGCTGGTGATGGGCATCGGCGGCCTGCTCCTCTACTTCCTGATCGTGTCCAGCTGATGACGATCCACCTCTCCTTCGTCGTCTTCCTTCCGCTGGCCGCGGCGCTTGTGGCCGCGTTCCTGCCCGCCCGAATCGGGCGCTGGCTGGTGGTGGGCGCCACCGTCGCCGTGCTCGGCTACGCCATCGCGCTGATCGCCGACTTCGATCGCGGCGACGGCGGCCTGCAGTACGTGACCAACGACAACTGGATCGCAGAGCTCGGCATCCGCTATCAGCTCGGGGTCGACGGACTGAATCTCTTCCTGGTGGGCTTGACCGCGCTGCTGTGGGTGCCCGCCACCGTCTGGGGCGCCCTACGGACGACCGAGCGCGGCAAGCTGTTCATGTTTCACATGGCGCTGGCCGAGACGGCCGTCCTTGGCGCCTTTTTGGCCCAGGATCTCGCGCTGTTCGTCGTGTTCTTCGACGCCATGCTCGTGCCCTTCTACTTCCTGATCGGCGGCTGGGGCTCAGGCGACCGCGTCAGGGCGACCTCGAAGTTCGTGATCTTCACGCTCGTCGGATCGCTGCTCATGCTCGCGGGAGCGATTGCCCTCGGCGTGCTGGCCACGCCCGACGGCGGCCAGATCTCCTTCGCGCTGGCCGATCTGCAGCAGCGCACGCTTGGCACCGGCACCCAGGAGTGGATCTTCCTGCTGTTCGCGGCGGCGTTCGTGGTCAAGGCGCCGCTGTTTCCTTTCCACGGCTGGGTGGTGGATGCCTACCGCTCGGCGCCGACGCCCGTGCTGGTGCTGCTCTCGGCCGTCCTCTCCAAGGTGGGCGTCTATGGCTTCCTGCGGATCGTGCTGCCGATCCTGCCCGACGCCGCCGCCCACTTCCAGGACCTGATGCTGGCGCTGGCGGTGTTCTCGATCCTGTACGGCTCGGTGCTTGCCTTCTCCCAGGTCGAGGCCCGGATGGTGGTGGCCTACTCCTCGATCGCCCAGCTCGGCTTCATCACGCTCGGCATCTTCAGCCTGAGCGACCAGGGCGCACAGGGCGCGCTGATGCAGATGGTCAACCACGGCCTGGTCACAGCCGCGCTCTTCTTCGTGATCGCCGCCCTCACCGCCCGCTCGGCAGGCTCGCTGTCGCTTGCCGACATGGGCGGCCTGGCGTCGCGCGCACCCGTGCTGGCCACGCTGTTCCTGGTACTGGCGCTTGCCAACCTGGCCATGCCGGGCACGCCCAACTTCGTGGGCGAGATCCTCATCCTGTTCGGCGCCTTCCAGGACAACTTCGCGTTCGGCGTGGTGGCAAGCTTCGGCGTCGTGCTAGCCGCCATCTACATGATCCGCGCGTTTCAGCTGGCGATGCACAACCGCCCCGGCCCCAAGGCGGAGTCACGTGAGCTGGGCCGGATGGACGTCGGCGTGATCGCGCCGCTGGTGGTCGTGATCGTCGCGCTCGGCGTCTACCCCCAGGTCGCGCTGCACGCCTCGCAGAAGGCGACGGTGGCCAAGGTGGCACCCGCCGCGAAGGCGGCGTCGCAGTCAACGACCGAGGCCGCGGTGGTCAAGTGAGCCTCCTGCTCGCCGCCGTCAAGGCCCCGCATGTCGACTACCAAGGCCTCGCGCCGCTGTTCTCGGTGCTGGGCGGCGCCGTGGTCGTGCTCATGGCCGGCCTGTTTCCCGGCCGTGCCGTGCAGCGCGTGATCGTGCCGGCCCTGACGGCGGTCGCGCTGCTCGCAGCCATCGGGCTGACCATCGGCAACTGGGAGGTGGGCGACTCGAAGCCGATCGTCGAGGGGGCGTTCGCGATCGACACACTCGCGCTCTTTCTCTCCCTGCTGTTCTACGTGATGGGGCTCGTGACCATCCTGCTCTCGGCACGCTCGGCCGCCGTGCGCGAGGCCGGCATGGGCGAGTTCATGTGCCTGCTGCTGGGCTCGATCGGCGGCATGGTGATCCTGGCCGGCGCCGAGAACCTGGTCACGCTGTTCGTCGGGCTCGAGCTGCTGTCGATCCCGCTGTACGTGCTGTGCGCCATCGAGGTCAGGCGCGCCCGCTCGCTGGAGTCGGGCCTGAAGTACCTGGTGATCGGGTCGGTCGGCTCGGCCACCCTGCTCTACGGGTCCGCGCTGGTCTACGGCGCGACGGGCGCTACCGACTTCGACAAGATCGCCGCCGCCGTGGGCAACGGCATAGGGATCACCGACCCGCTGCTGCTCACAGGCATTGCGCTCATGGTGGTCGGCCTGGCGTTCAAGGCCTCGGTGGCACCCTTCCACCAGTGGACGCCCGACGTCTACCAGGGGGCCCCAACCGCGGTCACGTCGTTCATGGCGGTGGCCACCAAGGTCGCGGCCTTCGCCATTCTGCTGCGCTTTCTCGACCTGGCCGTGCCGTCGGTGCAGACCGAGTGGGCACCAGCGCTTGCGGTGCTCGCCACCGTCACCATCCTGATCGGCAACGCCGGCGCCATCGCCCAGAGCTCGCTCAAGCGCATGCTCGGCTGGTCCGGCGTCGCGCAGGCGGGCTACCTGCTCGCCGGCGTGGTGGTCGGAACTCGCCTCGGTGTGCAGGCCACCGCCTTCTATCTGGCCGCCTACCTGGTCATGAACGTGGCCGCCTTCGCCGTGGTGATCGCCCGCGAGCGGGTGTCGGAGGTCGGCGACGACATCGAGTCCCTGCGCGACCTCGGCGCGGCGAGCCCGTGGCTGGCGTGGCCGATGACCATCGCCATGCTGTCGCTGGCCGGGTTCCCGGCCACCGCCGGTTTCATCGGGAAGTTCTATCTGATCGATGCCGCCGTCGCGGGCGACTACGCCTGGCTCGGGGTGGTGATCGTGATCGGCTCGATGATCTCGCTGGTCTACTACCTGCGGGTGCTCGCGGTCATGTGGATGGGCCGCTTCGACGTCTCGATCCCGAGCCTCCCGGCGCGCCACCTGAAGCGGGTGGCCGGCTGGTCGCCCGAGGCCGATGCCAAGGCCCAGCCCGAGGTCGTGCTCGTGGCCGTGCTGGCCGCCGCCGCCACGATCGCGCTTGGCATCGTGCCCTCGCCGCTGTTCCACCTGGTGCAGGATGTGGGCTCCTCGATAGGCAGCCTGCTCTAGCGGCTCACCGCGCGCCGCCCAGCGGGCGGTCACCGATCCAGTAGCGCGGGCCCGGGCCGTTGGCCGCTGCACGGTCGTCGGGATTTGCGAGCTTGCACCGTTCCAGCGACAGGCAGCCGCACCCGATGCATTCGGTCAGCCCGGCCCGTAGGCGCTCGAGCTCGGCGATGCGCTCGTCGATCCTGGCCGTCCAGCCGCTGGACAGCCGCGCCCAGTCGCGCCGCTTGGGGGCGTGGTCAGGAGGCAGCCTGGCAAGCTCCACGCCGATCTCTCCGAGGGTCAGGCCGACCTTCTGGGCGAACACGATGAACGCGATCCGCCGCAGCACCGGCCGCGGGTAATGCCGACGACCTCCGGGAGCACGCTCGGAGCTGATCAGACCCCTGTCCTCGTAGAAGCGGAGCGCCGAGGCCGCGACACCGCTGCGCTTCGACACCTCGCCGATGCTGAGCAGGGTTGGCATGACGCACAAGGATCGCAGGCTGTCGCGCGGCGTGGCGCGGACTGGCTGCCGCCGAGCACGACGCCGCAAGCGAATTCACCATCAGTTCACGAGTGGGCGGTGAAAACGGGGAAAGGCACCCCAATGAGATCTCTTCCCCCACGCGCCCGGCTCCTGGCCGTCTGCGCGCTCACGCTGCTGGTGGCCGCTCTGTCGGCAGCCTCCGCCTCCGCCACCACCAAGGCACGCCATCATCGCGGCACGGTGCCAGACCACGGCAAGACCAAGCCGCTTGTGATCGGCCACCGCGGTGCGTCGGGCTACCGGCCCGAGCACACGCTGGCCTCCTACGCCCTGGCCGCCCGCCTCGGTGCGGACTACATCGAGCCCGATCTGGTCTCGACCAAGGACCACAAGCTGGTCGTTCGCCACGAACCCGAGATCTCGGGCACCACCAACGTTGCCGACCACCCGGAGTTCGCGTCGCGCAAGACCACCAAGACGATTGACGGCGTGAAGACCACCGGTTGGTTCACCGACGACTTCACGCTCGCCGAGCTCCGGACGCTACGGGCCAAGGAGCGCCTGCCCGACGTGCGCCAGCGCAACACCATCTACAACGGCCGCTACAAGATCCCCACGTTTCAGGAAGTGCTGGACCTCCGTAAGCGGCTCTCCAAGGAGTTGCACCGCACGATCGGCGTGTACCCGGAGACAAAGCACCCGACCTACTTCCGCAGCGAGGGTCTTCCGATCGAGCCGCTGCTGGTCGAGGCCCTGAAGAAGAACAAGCTCGACGACAAGGACTCGCCGGTGTTCGTCCAGTCGTTCGAGACCGCGAACCTGCGTGCGCTGAACAAGCAGATCAAGGTCCCGCTGATCGCGTTGATCGACGCGAAGAACCTGGTGCCAGGTGACCGGCATGGCACCGGTGTGACCTTTGGCGACCTGGCCACGCCGGCCGGGCTGCAGAGCATCGGGAAGTACGCCGATGGCGTCGGACCGTCGAAGGACTACATCATCCCCCGCGATGCGGCCGGACGATCGCTGCCGGCAACCTCGTTCGTGCGCGATGCCCATCGCGCCGGGCTCCTGGTGCACCCGTTCACGTTCCGGCCGGAGAACCAGTTCCTGCCGCTCGAGCTGCGTTCCTCGGCCGACCCGAACGCCTACGGCAATCTGTTCGCAGAGATCGACAAGTTCCTGGCCGCAGGGGTCGACGGCTTCTTCACCGATACCGCCGACATCGGCCGGATCGCGGTCGACGCGCGCTGAGAGTTGGCCGGATCGGACACGGATGCGTGACTGACCGCGATGGCCCCTGCCGCGGCGCAGGCCACGCCCACGCGCTACTCCCTCGCGGGCGGTTGCTACGCGTTGCGCTCGGCCAGCACCGGCAAGTACGTCGCGCGCCAGACCGACGGCCGCTACGCCGCGACGGCGTCGGTCGTCGGCTCCGCCGAGCCGTTCCGCATGAAGGCCACCGCGCTCGGGCGCTACCTGCTCTACGGCACCAAGCGCGACCTGCTCGCCAAGGGACCCAGCGGCATCAGCGGGGTGCGCAGGCCGAGCGCCGCCGCGAACTGGCGCGTCGATCCGGCAGGGGCGACCGCTTCAGCGTCAGCCGTCCCGGAAAGCGCGGCAAGGCGATCGCCTCCTCGTCCAGAGGCGGGCTGAAGCTGGCCGCGCGCTCGGCGTCGGGGATGGCCGACGACTTCACCTTCGACCGCGCCACGGCCTGCGCCCGGTTCCTCGAAGCCGATCCGCGGCCCGCGGCCCCGCCTTCAAGGGCGCGACCGCCCAGGGCGAGGTCAAGGGCACGCTGGACGCCCACGCGCACCTGACGGCGTTCGAGTTCCTCGGCGGCA
>JBBRYL010000046.1:0-24129 GCA_038237685.1 Solirubrobacterales bacterium
CCCAGTGATGACATCGCGCTGCTCGCGCTGCGGCCCGAGCCGGCGCCCACGGGGTCGCTCAGTCTGCGCCTTGCAGCCGATCCCGCCGCCCTGGCCCAGCTGCGCCGCCGGCTCGGCCGGTTCGCGAGCGCTAACGCGGCGACGGCCACCGAGGAGTTCGAGGTCGTCCTGGCCGTCTCGGAGGCCGCCATGAACGCGATCGAGCATGCGTATGGTCCGGGGGACGCGGAGTTCACCCTCGAGGCCTCGGTGGACGACGGCGTGCTGAGCGCGCGGATCCGGGATACCGGGCAGTGGCGCGACCGCCGCGACGGCGATCGCGGCCGCGGGTTGAGCATTATCAAGGCCCTGATGGATGGCGTCGAGGTTCGGCGCGAGGCAGCGGGCACGACGATCTCGATGCATCGCCGGCTGGCCACCGGCGATAATGGCTGAGTGGGAAACGGCGCGGATATCTCGGTCGACCACCGGGGCGACCGGCTGGTGGCGAAGGTCTCGGGCGAGGTGGACATGACCAACGCCGCCTACGTCCGCGAGGAGCTGACCAGCTCCGTGCCCAACGACGCCCATTCGCTCGTGATCGACCTGACCGATGCCCGCTACCTCGACTCGGCCGCGATCGAGGTGCTCTTCGAGCTGTCGAGGCGGCTCGGGCGCAGGCGCCAGGCGCTGCACCTCGTGGTGCCGGCGACCTCGCCGCTGCGCCGCATGCTCACATTGATCGACGTCGCGAGCGTGGCGCCCATGCACGACGGTCTGGACGCCGCCTTGCAGGCATGATTGCTTTCTGGCCGTACGCTTTGCCTGCAAATGCGCGCCCGCTAGCATCGCAAGCGTGAAGAAGGAGCTTCGCCCGTTCCACGATCATGTGACCTGTGACGTCTGCGGGCGGACGATGCTCAAGGGCGAGCGCACCGAGGCCTACCTGGCCCAGGGCGGTGCCCGCCACACCGTCTGCGAGCTCTGTTTCGTGCGCGCCGAGCACACCGGCTGGATCCGCGAGTCGGGACATGCCGAGACGCCCGCGCGCAGTCCGCGACCCCAGGAGCGGCGACCGCTGTTGGGCCGTCTGCGCCGGCGCACGCCAGATGTCCTCAACGGCGACTCCGACGCGGCCGCCTCGGGCGAGCCCCAGGACGAGCCCGCTGCCGAAGAGCCGATGGCCGAGGAGGAAGCCCCAGCCCCAGCCCCGACGCCCGCTCCGCCCCGCCAGCGCCCGCGCGGCAAGGTCCAGGACCCGCGCCACGTGCGCGCCGTTCCCACCACGGCCGAAGTCAAGGTCGAACGCGGCCTCGAACTCTTCAACGCATCGGGCCACCAGCGTACGGTGGCCGGCCTGGCGCGCAGCCTCGGCGCGCCGTGGGCCACAGCGCTCCCCGACCTGGACGCGCCGAGCACGGTCAATCTGGTGGTCGCATGGGAGCTGTCCTGGTACCGCTACCGCATCGACTTGGGCGACAACTCCGAGCCCGTGTCGCTCGCGGAAAAGGGTGATGAGATCGACGGGATAGACGAATCGCTGCGGGGCTGGAACACGGCACTCGACGCCGACGGCCGCCTGGTGATAGGAGTGACACAGCAATGATCTACTGCGTGGTGCCACAAGCCCTCGAGGAAGAGCTCCTTCCCAAGTTGTCCGAGTACTACAAGGACGACCCCCATGTCGAGGTCATCGTCGACCGCCGGGCCCAGGGGGGCGCGCCAGGCACACACGACTCCTACTCCAACCGGCGGCGCCAGCGGGTCAAGGGCACGTTTCCCCCTATAGGTCCGTCCGCACAGGGTTGAGCCGCGTGCAGAAGGTCGTCGTCCACGTGGACGGGGGCGCGCGCGGCAATCCCGGGCCTTCCGCGGTGGCCGCCGTGGCCTCCGATGTCAGCGGTGAGGAGCTCGCCAACCGCAGCGCCTGCATCGGTGAGGCCACCAACAACGTGGCCGAGTACAGGGCCGTGCTGCTCGGCCTCGAGCTCGCCAAGGAGCTCGGCGCGGTCGAGGTCGAGGTCGTGAACGACTCCGAGCTGATCGCCCGCCAGATCCAGGGCAGGTACAAGGTCAAGCACGCCGGGCTCAAGCCGCTGCACCTCGAGGCGACGGAGGCGCTGCGCGACTTCGACAGCTGGAGCGTGAACACCGTGCGTCGTGAGTGCAACGAGCGCGCCGACGGCCTCGTGAACGAGGCGCTAGATCGACAGGCGCGCAGGTGAAGCACGCGCTGCTCACAGGCTTTCCCGGCTTCATCGGCCGCCGTCTGGTCAACAGCCTGCTCGGGGCCTCCGACGAGCTCGTGGTCTCAGCCGTCGTCGAGGACCGCATGCGCGGCGCTGCCGATGAGCTGGCGCAGAAGTGGGACGGCCGACTGGAGATCGTGGTTGGCGACATCGCCGCGAGGCGGCTCGGGCTGGCCGATGGCGACTGGGACCGCCTCACCGGTTCGGTGGACACCGTCTTTCACCTGGCGGCCATCTACAACCTCGCGGTGCCGCTCGAGCTCGCCCAGCGCGTGAACGTCGACGGCACCGGCAACGTGCTCGACTTCTGTGCCGCGTGCAGCGATCTGCGCCGCCACGTCTACGTGAGCACCGCGTACGTGGCAGGCAAGCGGCGGGGCACGGTCTATGAGCACGAGCTCATGCTCGGGCAGGACTTCAAGAACCACTATGAGAGCACCAAGTTCCAGGCAGAGGTCTGGGTGCGTGACCGGATGGCCGAGATACCCACCACCATCCTGCGGCCCGCGATCGTGGTCGGCGACTCGAGCAGCGGCGAGACCGAGAAGTTCGACGGCCCGTACTACCTGCTGCGCTCGATCGCCCAGGCGCAGCGCCACGGACGTCCGACCGCGCAGTTCGGCCGTGGCGACGCGCCGTTCAACGTGGTGCCCGTCGACTACGTGGTGGCCGCGATGGCCGCTGCGGCCGTCGACGATGCGATGGTGGGGGAGACGCTGCACCTCGTCGACCCCGAGCCCCTCAGCGCGGCCGCGCTGCTCGACGCGCTGAGCCAGGAGTACGCGGGCATCGCGCCCCAGGGGCGCGTGCCGGGGTGGATCCTCGACTTCGTCCTGCGCTTCGCAGTGGTGCGCGGGCTGCTCTCGGATACGCCCCGCGAGTCGATCGCCTACCTGAACCATCCGGTGGCCTTTGACACCCGCAGGGCGGTGGCGCTGCTCGAGTCCCACGGCCTGCGCCCCCCGAACTTCTCGGACTACGTCAAGCCGATGGTGGCGTTCTTCCGGGCCCACGAAGCCGACTCGGCCTATACCCCGAAGTGATTGGGGGTCTGGTGCTCGCGCGTCGGTGTGACTAGGCTAGCGAGTTGGCCTTCGCCCAGGCGACGATGTCGCTGGATCCGGCGACGAACTCTCCGCTCGGCAGCTCGAGCACCGGCAGCTTCTCCTGCCCGGTCATCTCCTTGAGCTTCGGCCGCTTGCCCTTGGTGAAAAGGCCCATCGGGCGGTTCTTGTCGAAGATGTCGGTCTCATAGGTGTGACCGGCCTCACGCAAGGCGTCGTGGGCCTTGTGGCAGGGGTGGAACTTGGGGCCGCCGTCATCGAGCGAGCACGTGTGGAGCGTCAGGGTTCCAGGCATGTGCTTCACACTAGAGGCCATCGACGTTGCATCGCGCGGCACGTGGTGTGGGCAAACGTCGCGCCCGGGGATCGTGGCCTTGCAAGACCTCGCCCCCGATACAAGTTGGCATTTTCGCGGCCGATTCGTAGACTCACCGACGCAACACCGCCGAATCCTTCTTCGGGCACGAAGTCGGGACGGGGGAACCAATGGCCCAAGTGGCCTGGGGCGAACACCGCGTGATCGCGGTGAAGCGCGAAAGCAGCATCGCGCGAGCCCGACAGCTAACCCCGCAGGCATCAGCAGCCATGAAGACGCCCGCCCGCACATCCCTGCTCATCGTTGCCGCCGTGGCCGGACTGGCTGGCGTGCCGTCGGCGGCCGGCGCCGCGACGTATGGCTCTCGCACCCTTCACGTCGGGATGCACGGGTCAGACGTCAAGCAACTGCAGCGCTACCTGGGACGCGTCGGTCATAGGGCCTCTACCGACGGCGCCTTCGGTCCACGCACCACCCAGGCGCTGCGAGCCACCGAGCGCGACCTCGAGCTGCGCGCCGACGGCCTGGCGTCGGGCCGCGACCAGCGTGTTATTCGCCTGGCGGTCTCCCAGCGCACCACCGGTGGCGCTCGCTTCATCGCCCCGCCACCGCCCACCAAGGTCGTGGCCGGCCAGGTCGGCTCGGTCACCTCGACCGGCTTTGCCCTTCCACCCAGCGGCGCGCCCGCAGCCATCAAGGCGGTGATCGCGGCAGGCAACGTGATCGCGAAGACCCCGTACAAGTGGGGCGGGGGACACGGCAAATTCGACGACACGGGTTATGACTGCTCCGGGTCGGTCTCCTACGCCCTGCACGCCGCCCAGCTGGTCACCAGCCCGATGGTCTCGGGCAACTTCGGATCGTGGGGCCTGCCGGGTCCGGGCCGCTGGATCACCGTGTACTCCAACGGCGGTCACGTCTACATGACTGTCGCCGGCCTGCGCTTCGACACGAGCGCGCGGGGCGTCGGCGGTTCGCGCTGGACCGCGGCTTCACGGCCGTCGACCGGCTTTGCCGTGACGCACCCCGCCGGGCTCTGAAAGACCTCGCCAACCCTGGGCGGCCAGCTCCGCCTATGCTCGAACCGTGAGCCTGCCGGAGATCGTCAGCCGCGAGGAGTGGACCCGCGCCCGGGTTGCGTTGCTCGAGCAGGAGAAGGCACTGACCAAGGCGCGCGACGAGCTCGTGGCCGACCGCCGCCGCCTGCCGATGGTCGAGGTCACTGAGGACTACCGCTTCACCGCTGCGGATGGCAGCGCGCGAACGCTGCTCGATCTGTTCGAGGGCCGCCACCAGCTGATAATCGACCACTACATGTTCGACCCCGAGTGGGAGGACGGCTGCATGAGCTGCGCCGGCCGGGTCGACCAGTACGGCAACACCGACCATCTGCACGGGCGCGACACGACCATCGCCGTCGTCTCACGTGCGCCGATCGTGAAGATCGAGCGCTGGAGGCACAAGATGGGCTGGACCTTCCCGTGGTACTCGAGCTTTGGCAGCCGCTTCAACTTCGACTACGGCGTCTCGTTCGACGGACCCGTCGAAGACCGCGCCTACAACTACCGCTCCGCCGCGGAGTGGGAGGCCCAGGGCATGCCGACGCCCGGGGGCGAGCTGCACGGCACGAGCGTGTTCCTGTCAGACGGCGAGCGCGTCTTTCACACCTACTCCGCCTACGCCCGCGGTACCGAGCAGGTCGGCGGCACGCACTACTACCTCGACATGACGGCGCTCGGGCGCCAAGAGGACTGGGAGGAGCCGACGGGGCGCGCGGAATCGCTGGGCCCGCGCGCCGACCAGCCGGGAGCGGGTAGCGCGCGCCAGTAGGCTCGACTGGTGGCCACCCCGGGTAGCGGTCAGTGCCTCCGCTTGCGGACGAGCGTCAGCCCGTCGCGCACGGTCAGCAGCACGCTGACCAGGGCCGGGTCTGACGCCGCGCGGTCGTTGTAGTCGAGGGTGGCCCGGTGCTCTCATCGGGGTCGGCCTCGAGCACGGCGCCGTCGCGCAGCATGTTGTCGGCCACGATCAGCCCGTGCTCGGAGAGTTTGGGCAGGGGCGCGTCGAGATAGGCGGGGTAGCCGGTCTTGTCGGCGTCGATGAAGGCGAGGGTCTCGGCGATGTCGGGTGGCCACCGCGTGGTGCTCTGCTCGGCGTATTCGTCTATCCGGGGGTTGACGAGATCCATGCCCACAGTCTCTCGCACCGGGTCCCCATCTGGGATGCTCGCGGGGTGGCCGACCAGCCCGCGCACCCTCAGGTGATCGTGACCGCCGACGTCGCGATGCCCGTCGCGTACGTGACGAGGGCACCGGGCAACCGCCTGCGCCGGCTCGCGTCGGGCCTGAACCCGCGCGGGCCGACGGTTCGCGCGCCTTGCGTGGCCTTTTCGATCAGTCACCCGACGGCCGGCACGATCCTCGTCGACACCGGGATGCACCCGGATGTGAGCACGAGTCTGCGCGAGGACTTCGGCCTGCCGATGAGCGTCATGTTTCGCAGCCTGCGACCGCGAGGCAACTTCGACGAGCAGTTGCGGTCGCTTGGCATCGAGTCCGAGACGATCGAACGGGTGGTCATGACCCACCTGCACGTCGACCACACAAGCGGGATGCGGCTGCTTCCACGAGCGCGATTCACGTGCTCGGCGGAGGAGCTCAAGGCAGCCCGGAGTCGCACGGCCATCGCCGATGGCTATGTCTCGAAGCACCTACCGCCGGACTCGCGCTTCGACGCCATCGACTTCGAACAGGACGCCCGGGCCCACGGGCCATTCCCTCGTGCGATCGATCTGCTCGGCGACGGCAGCGTCATGCTGCTGTCGACACCGGGCCACACGGCCGGGCACATGTCGGTGCTCGTTCGCCTCGAGACCGGCCCACAGGTGCTGCTGGTCGGCGACGCCGCCTACACCTTGCAGAACATCGCCGAGGGCACCCTTCCAATGCTCACCAACGACGACGAAGCCTCACGGCGGTCGCTGCGACAGATCAAGGCGTTCATCGAGGCCGAGCCGCAAGCGCTCATCGTGCCGACCCACGACCCCGATGCGTGGAAGCAGCTCGCCTAGCGGCTGCGTCGCGCGCGCCCGGCACGTGCTCGGCCCGGCTGAGCTCCCGGCCACGATCAGTCTCCGCCGGCCAGCGCCGTGTCGACCACGGCCTGCGCCGTCGGTCCGTACGGCGGCATGAACGCCTCGATCAGATCGTCTTCGCCGCGGATGAAGATCCCGCGGAGATTGGAGAACTCGCGAAAGCCCTCGAGGCCGTGATGGCGACCGGAGCCGCTCTGGCCGATGCCGCCGAAGGGCAAGGAGGGCAAGGCACCGTGAACGGCGGCGGTGTTCACACACGCTCCGCCCGACGTGGTTCGGGCGAGCGCGTCCTCGATGACGGCTTCGTCCTTGCCGAAGATGTAGAGGGCCAGGGGCCGCTCTCCAGCATTGACGTATGCGATCGCCTCGTCGAGGTCGTCGTAGGGCTTGAGCGGAAGAACCGGCCCGAAGATCTCCTCCCGCATCAAACCGAGATCATCCGGCGGGTCGAGGACGAGCGAGATGGGCAGCTGGCGAGCCTTCTGGTCCGCGTCGCCGACGTCCTCCAACGGACGCACATCGCAACCGCGGGACTGCGCTTCGTCGAGCAGACCTTGAATCCGCTCGGCGTGCCTGGTGGAGATCATCCCCGTGCAGCTGTCGGACTGGGAGAAGCCGGGCATGGACTCGCCTACGTAGGCAGCCGCCAACTCGGCGAACTCATCCATCCGACTGCGCGGCACCAGGCAGTAGTCCACCGAGATGCACATCTGACCGTTCTTGACCGCCTTTGTGCCGAGCAGCTGCTTGACGGTCTCGGCGTCGACGCTGTCCTCGCTGACGATTGCTGGACACTTGCCGCCCAGCTCGAGCGTCACAGGCACCAACTGCTCGGCCGCTGCCTTCGCGATCTCACGCCCGACGGCGGGGCTGCCGGTGTAGAGCAGATGGTCCCAGCGCACGTGCGAGAATGCCTGCGCGAGCTCCAGTCCTCCCACCACGACATCGACCCGGTCGCTGTCGAAGGTCTCGCGCACCATCTCGCGCAGCAGCTCCGCGCACGCCGGCGTGTACTCGGAGGGCTTGATCACCACCCGATTGCCGGCGGCCAGCATCTCGACCAAGGGGCCCACCGACAGGTCAAAGGGGAAGTTCCAGGGAACGATGT
Organism: Solirubrobacterales bacterium; assembly: GCA_038237685.1. Lineage (GTDB taxonomy): Bacteria > Actinomycetota > Thermoleophilia > Solirubrobacterales > Thermoleophilaceae > JAAYBF01. The sequence goes on from JBBRYL010000046.1 coordinate 7,811, forward strand.
TGCCGACCACGCCCTTGGGCTGTGGCTGGACGAAGGCGCGACCGGATCCGTACAGCGCGGGGTCGGAGGCACGTGGCTCGGGCACCATCCACGCCTCGAGCTGCTCGGCCACGAACGCCGCACGCCCGGCCGGGCCGAGAACCTCGATCATGTCGGCCGCCAGGGACGGGTGAGCGCCGAAGTCGGCGCTCAGCGCCTCCTCGATCCGGCTGCGATTGGCGACGAGCATCCCCGCCAGCGCTGCGAGCAGCTGCCTGCGTTCGCCGAGTGAGGGAAAGCGGTCGAGCGTGAAGGCCGTGCGCTGACGGGCCACGATCTGTTCGAGCTCGACGATCGCGGCCGCGTCGTCACGGTCGATCGTGATGGGCTCCTGGGTGCTTGCCATGCTGGCCTCCTGTCGTCGAATTCAGCTTCAGCCTAGGTCGCCGTTGCTCAGCGCAACGGCTCTCCCCACTCGGTCTCGTCCCTCAGTTGGGCTTTGAGCACCTTGCCGCCAGGGTTGCGTGGCAGCGGATCGGCGCGCAACGCCACGTATTGCGGGACCTTGAAGTCGGCGATCCGGTCGCGGACATGGGTCACGATCGCCTCTACGTCCGCGTCGTCTCCCGACGGCACGATCACCGCACCCACCTTCTCGCCCATCATGTCGTCGGGCACGGGGAGCACAGCCACTTCGCCGACCCCGGGCGCGTCGGCCAGCGCGCTCTCCACCTCGATCGAGTAGACGTTCTCGCCGCCGCGGTTGATCATGTCCTTTGCCCTGTCGACGATGTAGAGCAGCCCATCGGCCTCGATCCGGCCCAGGTCGCCGGTGTGTAGCCAGCCGTCGACGAATGTCTCTGCGGTCGCGTCTTGTTTGTTCCAGTAGCCGCCGACCACGTTCTCGCCGCGGACGAGCAGCTCGCCGACCCCGGTTTCCTCGTCGGGGGCTTCGATGGCGATGTCGACCACCGGCATCGCGAAGCCAACGGAGTCGGCGTGGTCGACCGCCTGCTCGTGAGGCAGGAACGACGTAAGCGACGAGGTCTCGGTCAGCCCGAAGCCGTTGCCCACCCGTGCGCCCGGAAACGCCTCGGCGATCTTGTGGACGGCGTCGGCGGCGATCGGGGCGCCGCCGTAGGAGACCCAGCGCACGCAGCCAAGGTCGCTCTGCGCGAATAGCGGGTGCCGGGTGAGCGCGTGGTAGATCGCGGGTACCGACGTGAGCATCTGCACGCCCTCCTCGCGCACAGTCTTAAGGAACCCCTCGAGGTCCAGCGGGTTGGTGAGCACGAACGTGCAGCCGCCGAGCTCGGTCATCACGAGCAGTTGGCTGTTGCAGCCGGTCACGTGGAACAACGGCACGTTGATCAGAGTCGCCAGCTCCGGTCCTTCGGAGCGGTCCACACCGATGCAACGGATCGCGTTCTCGACATTCGCCAGGAAGTTGGCGTGCGAGGTCATCGCACCCTTCGGGAACCCGGTCGTGCCGCTGGTGTAGAAGATGGCCGCGAGGTCGCCGGGCGCGAGATCCTCGACCACGAGCGCGTCGCCCTCGGGCAGCGGCGCACCCGCCTCGAACACGTGGCTTGCGCCGGAGTCCTCGACCACGTAGGCCACCTCGGACTCTTTGAAGCGCGTGTTCACCGGGACCGCGACGGCTCCGGCCAGTTGTGTGCCCCAAAAGGCGAGCACCCAGTCGACGCCGTTGGGAAGCAGGATGGCCGTGCGGTCGCCGCGTCCGACGCCGGCGGCGCGCAGGCCGCCCGCGACCCGGGACGCCCCGTCCCATAACTCCCCGTAGCTCAACGATGGCCCACCGACCTCGACGAGTGCCGTTGCGTCGCGGTCGCGCTCGACGCTGCGGCGCAGCATGTGCACGAGCGAGTCGGGACGGTTCGCATAGCGCGCGATGCCATCGGCGCCGCGCGTCACACCCTCGACGTCGAATGGGTTGGCGCCGCGTTCTGCCGGCTGGACTGGCATGCCGCTCCTCCTCTATGGGGTTGTCATCGCCGCGAGATGAAGCTCGACGATCGGGTCTACGAGGTCCATCAGGCGCGCGATGCGCCCGGCGCGGATCTCGCGGGTGGCCAGCTCGTCGGCGGCGCCGGCCAGGCCGATGAACGCCGACTCAGAGAGTGGCGGCAGCGAGGGGTCTTCGCGACGGGCCTGTTCGGCGGCCGTTGCGATCCGTCGTGCATGCCGCTCGAGCACCCGATCGCGCTGATCGAGCACACGCGGCCCCGCTGCCCGCGCTTGCACCATGAAGCTGACGGCATAGGCCGGGGCGGACATGAACCCGTCCAGGTATGCCGCCACGCCGGCGCGGTGGCGCAGACGCCAATCGTCGGCTGCCATGGCCTTCACCGCGGCCGCGATCAGATCGAGCAGCTGCTGGCTGGCCGCGGCGTGAGCGGCGGCAAACGCGTCCTCCTTGTCGATGAAGACGGCGTAGAAGGCGCTGCGCGATACCCGCGCCCGCTTGATCACGTCTTGCACGCTGGTAGCCCGATAGCCGCGTTCGGCTACTTCCTCGACGATCGCCTGCATGATCCGCCCGCGTTGGGAAGCGGCCACCTCGGCTTCGGGCAGGGCTGAGGTGCCGCGTGGCAGCGACGTGCGCTCCGGCAGGAGTGTCAGCTCATCGCGCGGGATCATGGCGAGCATGTCAGGCCCGTGTCCGGCGCGCCGTTTGTCCCTTAGGCACCATTCAGGTACTTTTGCACGAATGACCTCGTCACACCAACACGCGAAGGTGATCATCGTCGGCGGCGGGTTCTCGGGACTTGGGATGGCGGCACGGCTGAAGGAGGCCGGCATCGAGGATCTGATCATCCTCGAGCGCGCCGACGAGGTTGGCGGTGCGTGGCAGGCCAACACTTATCCGGGCTGCACCTGCGACGTCCCCTCGCATCTCTACTCGTTCTCGTTTGCGCCCAACCCCGAGTGGTCCTCGACCTACTCGCCTCAGCCCGAGATCCACGACTACCTCCGCCGGTGCGCCGACCGGTTCGGCCTACGGCCCCACCTGCGTCTGAATGTCGAGGTGGAGCTAGCGACCTGGCGCGAGGACGATCAGCTGTGGGAGCTGGACACCAGCGACGGGACGTTCAGGGCGAACGTCGTGGTGAGCGCCATGGGTCCGCTGACCGAGCCGAAGCTGCCCGACGTGCCCGGCCTCGACGCCTTCGAGGGAACGGTGATGCACTCGGCGCGGTGGGACCACGACTACGACCTGGCCGGCAAGCGGGTGGCGTCGATCGGGACCGGAGCGTCGGCCATCCAGTATGTGCCCGAGATCTCCGCAGACGTCGATCAGCTGTATGTGTTCCAGCGCACGGCCCCGTGGATCATGCCCCACGGCAAGCGTCCGATCCGCGATGCGGAGCGCGCACTCTACCGGCGGGTGCCGCTCGCGCAGAAGCTCGTCCGCGGCGCGGTCTATGCCGCCCGGGAGCTGCTCGTCGTCGGTTTCGCCAAGCGACCCCGCGTGATGGGGGCGTTCGAGCGCATGGCACGCTCGCATCGGAACAAGCAGATCTCCGATCCGCGTCTGCGTCGCGAAGTCACGCCCAGCCACAAGCTGGGCTGCAAGCGGCTTGTGCCGTCGAACCACTGGTATCGAGCCCTCCAGCGGCCAAACGTCGAGCTCGTGCCGTCGGCTCTGCACGAGGTCCGAGCCCGGTCAGTCGTCGACACCGGTGGCGTCGAGCGAGACGTCGACGCCATCGTCTTCGGCACGGGGTTTCACGTGACCGACATCCCCGCGGCCCATCACGTGCGTGGTTGCGACGGCGTGCTCCTCAGCGAGGTCTGGCAGGGCAGCCCACGCGCCTACCTGGGCACCTCGATGCCGGGATTTCCCAACTTCTTCATGTTGCTGGGCCCCAACACGGGGCTCGGTCACAGCTCGATGGTCTACATGATCGAGTCCCAGGTCGAGCATGTCCGGGACGCGATCGCCGCCATGGATGGGGCCGGCGCCGCGGCGATCGAAGTGCGCGGCGAAGCGCACGACGCATTCAACCGGGATGTCGACTCGCAGATGCGTGGCACGGTGTGGGACGTCGGGGGCTGCTCGAGCTTCTACATCGATGCGACAGGCCGAAACGCCACGCTGTGGCCCGATTGGACGTGGCGTTTTCGCAGGCGCGCCAGGCGCTTTAACGCCGCCGCCTACCAGCTCACCGCACCCACCCCTGCTACAGCGGTGGCGGCATGAAGGCGGTCACCTGCATCCGGGAGACCCTGGCGGTGGCCGATCGGCCGGCGCCGTCGCCTGCCGAAGGCCAGCTGTTGATCGAGGTGGAGCGTTGTGGCATCTGCGGTTCCGACCTGCACGCTCGGCGCCACTGCGACGAGCTTGCCGACGTGCTGCATGAAGCCGGCTACGACGACTTCATGCGCTCTGACCAGGAGGTCGTGTTCGGCCACGAGCTCTACGGCACGATCGCCGAGCACGGCCCCAAGACGCGGAAGAGCCTGCCGGCGGGCACGCCGGTGGTCGCGGTCCCGCTCCTACGCACGGGCGGCGAGGTGCACGCGCTCGGCCTGGTAGCTGCCGCTCCGGGTGCCTATGCCGAGCAGCTGGTGGTCGAGGAGTCACTTGCGATGGAGGTGCCCAACGGGCTCTCGCCTGATCACGCGGTGCTCACGGAGCCGATGGCGGTTGGCTGGCACGCTGTTCGGCGGGGCCAGGTGGGCAAGCGTGATGTCGCGATCGTCATCGGGTGCGGACCGGTCGGGCTCGCCGTCATCTGTCTGCTCAAGGCCCAGGGCGTGCGTACGGTCATCGCAAGCGATCTGTCGCCCGGTCGCCGAGCGTTGGCTACGGCCTGCGGCGCCGATGTCGTGGTCGACCCGGTGCAGGACTCTCCGTATGCGTCGGCCGCCGACCACGGGCACCTCGTCTCGATCCCCGCGGCGGTGAGTCTCGCGATCGGCACGGTCGAGAAGCTCGAGCGCCTGCCCGTGCCGTGGTGGCACGTGTGGCGTGCCCTCGACAAGGTCGGTGCCGCGACCCCGAAGGCGCCTGTCGTCTTCGAATGCGTCGGGGTTCCCGGCATGATCGACTCGGTGATCGCCGGGGCCCCGCTGTTCTCCCGCGTGGTGGTCGTGGGCGTCTGCATGGGCGCCGACAGCCTGCGTCCGGCGCTGGCGGTGAACAAGGAGATCGATCTGCGCTTCGTGGTGGGCTACACGCCGCTGGAGTTTCGCGACACCCTGCACATGCTCGCCGAGGGCAAGGTCGATGCCTCACCGATGGTCACCGGCATCGTCGGGCTCGCCGGGGTCGAGAGCGCCTTCGACGTGCTGGCCGACCCAGAGGTGCACGCAAAGATCCTGATCGACCCGAAGAGCCCAAGCAGCGAGGTCGTGGCCGTCGGGCCTAGAGCGCGTTGACGAGCCGTCAGCACGCGCGGCACCGCTGCGATGCAGGTACCGGGATGCCTTCGGGGCAGAGGAGCTCGCGCGGAACCCCGGTTGTCCTAGCCCTCGATGTCACGGACGCCGAGTCGGTCTTCGCGCAGGCTGTCGCGGCCGGCGCCGAAGTTCGCCAGCCGCTGCCCGACATGTTCTGGGGCGACCGTCACGGCCAGCTCGACGATCCCTTCGGCCATCGCTGGAACGTGGGGCAGCACCTGCGCGACGTTCCCCACGACGAGGTCGTGGCTGGGGCCGCCGCGGCGTTCGGCTGAGAGCCGTTCAGGCCGGGCTCGGAGCCACGGAAGGCCTGCGCGGAGGTTGACCCCGGGGCCCCGCGGTGGGAAGATTCGTGCCTACAGACAGGAGTTCCTCATGGAGTCCTCAGACCGCAAGCACGTGCTCGTAGTGGCCTACAAGACCGCTGCCACGCCTGTGCTTCTCGAGACGATCCGCCAGCGAGCCGAGCGCGGGCCGTGCAGTTTCTCCCTCCTCATCCCGGACGAGGTCCAGGGCCTTGGCCCCGGCCGGCGTCAGGTCGAGTGGGCCGCCACCAGGGGCGAGCAGATCCTCGCCCTGGCGCTCCCGCTGATGGAGGAGGCCGCGGGCGGGCCCGTGACCGGACGCGTGTCGGCCGATCCCAGCCCGTTCGACGCCGTGGAGGAGGAGCTGCAGCGCGAGCCCTACGACGAGATCATCGTCTCGTGCCTGCCGCACCCGGTATCGCACTGGCTGCACATCGACCTGCCGGCCAACCTGGCGACTCTCGGACTGCCGGTCACCACGGTGATCGCCCGCCACGAGGCGCGCGTGCCCTCCTGAGCAGAGCGGGCCGCCGCAGCATCACAGCGCCATCGCTACGGTGCAGATCGAAGCCGGGGGGCAGTGATCGGCTGCGGCCGTGCGTAGAAGGATCGTGAAACGAGCGGCGCTCAGGCGCGAGGAGACCAGAAGCAGTGAGGCGATCGGTCCCGACGTGCGTGTTGGCAATGCTGATCTGCCTAGCGGGGCCGGCAGCCGCGTCGGCTTCTCTCAGCTACCACAACCCGCTCACCGACGTCAGGACGGGCAAGGCTCTCTCTTGCCCGGACCCACATGTCACTGATCTGGGAAGCGGCAGCTTCAGGTACGTCATGGTCTGCACGACCGACGATGAACCAAATGCATTCGCGATTCACAAGTCGCACGACCTGGTCCATTGGCATCCCGCCGGGTTCGTGTTCCCCAAGGGCCACCAGCCCGGATGGGCGAGACAGTCAGGTGGCCGTGGTGGGCGGTTCTGGGCGCCGGAGATCTATCGGATCGGCAAGAAGTGGGTGATCTACTTCGCCGCGACGGTCGATCCGTCCAAAGTGCGTCTGCCCGGAACGTCGGGTCCGATGGTGCTGGGCGTTGCGAGCTCGCCGACACTGCGGGGACCTTGGCGGACCCGAATTCTCCACTACCGGGGACAGTTCAACGACTCGACGCGCGTTGACGAGTCGTTCGGCGGGGTGATCGACCCGAGCGTGGCGCGCAGTCCGCGCGACCATCAGCTGTATCTGTTCTGGGCAGTCCAGGCGACCCAGATCTGGACGGGAAGGCTTTCGTCGGACGGCATGACCCTTGACCGGAATGTTAGGCGCGTCCTGACGCCGACCAAACCGTGGGAATGTCATCCGACCTGCACGATCGAGGCCCCCGAGCCATTCTTCAGGGGTGGAGCGCTCAATCTGCTGTATTCGGCTGCATCGACGTGGGACGGCAGCTATGTGGTGGGCCTTGCGCGCGGGACGGATCCACTGACCGGCATGTACAAAAAGGTCGATCAGCCGGTTCTGCAGCGGGGAACGAGGTTCATCGGCCCCGGGCACTCTTCGCAGCCGGTGATGGGCCCCGACGGGCACTCCTACATTCTCTATCACGCGCTCACGTCGCCCGACCCCAAGCATGTGTCGAACCATCGTCTGCTGATGATCGCCCGGGTTTCCTGGAGGGGCGATCGATTGGCTGTTAATGGAAATGGAAAGGCGGAATGACCGACACGAAGCCGGCCTTCGCGGGCTAGGCCGAAGCAATCGCCGGCCTCATCTGGGACTCATGTTGGGCTGGAACCATCCCTCGGATGATGGTGCGCATCGAAGGCCGGCGCCCACTGCCTCTTCCGCGGCTCGCACCGCTTCCGTTGATAGCCATAGGGGTGTCGTTGGTGGTGGCGGGGGCATCCACGGTCCTGGCCCGCGCGCTCAGCTACGACGCCTGGGGGTGGCTCCTCTGGGGCCAGGAGATCGTGGGCGGCAGGCGCTTCACCACCGACGGCTACCCCACCTGGAAGCCCCTGACCGGACTGATCGCGGCGGTGATCACCCCACTGGGCGACGCCGCGCCTCTCCTCTGGCTCGTGATCGCCCGCGCCGGCGCTCTGATGGCGCTGTTCCTCGCCTATCGGCTGGCGTCGAGGCTGGCCGGACCGACAGCCGGCGTGCTGGCCGCCTCGGCCCTGCTCATCGTGCCGGAGTGGCTCTTCCAGTCCGGGGTCGGCGGGTCCGAGCCGCTCCTGACGGCTCTGCTCCTGGGCGCGGTTGTCCGTCACGCCGACCGCCACGACCTCCAGGGCTTCGCGCTCGTCATGCTCGCATCCCTCCTGAGACCCGAGAGCTGGCCCCTGCTGCTTGCGAGCGCGATCCTCGCCTGGCAGCGAAGTCCCCGCAGCCGCGCCGTGATCGCTGCGAGTCTCGTCGCCGTGCCGGTGCTCTGGTTCGGGGGCGAATACCTCGGCTCCGGAGATCCGTTCAGGGGGGGTCAGCTGGCCAAGACCACCCAGGAGGCCGTGCGGCTCCGCCGTATCTGGGCGTTGCCGGGGGTGGGGGTACTCGATATCGGCTGGCGGGTCGTCCCCCTGCCGCTGCTCCTGTGTGTGCCGGTCGCATTCGTGCACGTGTTTCGTCGCTGGGACGCGATCGTGCTTTCGCTGGGGCTCGGTGCTTTCATCTGGATCGCCGAGGTCGCGGTCCTGGCCCAGCTCGGCTACGCCGGCGTCACGCGGTTCCTGTTCCCGGCCGCCGCCGGCCTGGCCGTGGTAGGAGCCGTGAGTCTGGTGCACCTGCTGAGGTCGCCACGTGTGGCGCCCGCCGCCCGGGTCGCGCTCATAGTCGCCGCAGTGGCGCTCGCCCTGCCCTCAGCGCCCCACGCGTTGGCGCTCGGCCGGGCGGCACAGAGGGTGCACGACCGCGCACGACTCGACCACGCCGTCAGCGTGATCGTGGCGCGGGTGGGCCGGGGTACGTTCTTGGCCGGGCGCCACGTGGTGGCTCAGGGAGAGACCATCACGCCGCTCGCCTGGCGGCTCGATGCGCCCGCCGAGTCGCTGAAGCACCCACGGCTCCCCGGGCTCGCCCTCGCGGATGCCAGGCAGCCATGGTCGGTGTTCCGGAGATCCCTGAGCCGGGGCGGCGCGCGCTTCACAACGCGGACGGTGGCGAGCGAATGGTCCCTGAGGCTCATCTCCGTAGAGCTACGGCCGCGAGACCTCCAGCCGCTCCGCGGGATCAGCTCCCAGGCTTGCGGCCGCGCAGCGCGATGTACTCGATCGGCTCGCCGCTAAACGACAGCCGGTGCACGAACCGCTCGGTGTGCACCTCCTCGAGTCCGACGGCGTATTCGTCCATCTCCTCGCGCGCGGTGGCCACCAGCCACGACCCGGGCGGGAACGCGCCCCAGCCCACGGCGAACGCCGCAACCGGGATGTGCGAGATGCCGCCCGAGCACACCAGCGCGTTCAGGTCGTGCTCGGCCACCAGCTGCGCGACCAGGCCGGGCTCGCCCACGTCGCCCGCCACGTACTCCAGGTAGGCGTCCGGGCGCTCACGCAGCGCCGCGTCGCGCGCCTCGGGAATCAGGTCCATGCCCACCAGCGCGGCGGCGCCGCCCGCCAGCAGCGGGTCGGCCGAGACGCCGTTGCCCGCGGCCAGGTCCAGCGCGCGCACGCCGCCGGGCGATGTCACGGCGAACAGCAGCTCCGCGACCTTTGCCGGCGACGCGTACTCCACCAGCCGAAGCACCTCGTCGTAGAGACCTGGGATCGAGTAGACGCGGTCGTACTCGTGCAGGCGCATCCGCTGCTCGCGCCCGTCCACGGTCACGACCAGGACCTCCTCGTGCTGGTCTCCGGGGCTGGGATCCAGGCGAAGGCTGAAATCGGAGGCCATGCCCGTAGTCTCCCCGACCGTGGACTTCGACCTCGTCGGCGCGAAGTAGATGATCGTGTTGATGCCGATCAGCTGCTGGAACACGGCCAGGCCGACGGCCACGAGGGAGCCCGGCGCCGCCGGACTCCCTCCTCGACCTCGAGGACTCCCGGATCTCCTCGTCGACCTCGTCGTCGGGCCGGCTCTTGGCCAGCCCCTCGCGAGCGTCGTCCTCGCGACCGCGCCGGATCAACCAGCGCGGCGTCTCCGGCATCGTCCACATGCCGGCGAACAGGGCGATGGACGGCACCACGGCCAACCCAAGCATCAGGCGCCAGTTCTCCGAGGAGGCCAGTGCCGCGTTCACCAGGTAGGCCACCAGGTCCCGATCACCACCATCAGCTGGTTCAGCGAGGTCACCGCCCCGCGGATGGACGTCGGAGCTACCTCGGACAGGTACAGCGGGACGATCAGGGCCGCGCGCCCACCGCGACACCCAGGATCACCCGGGACGCCACCAGCACACCCACGGTCGGCGCCAGCGCGGCGCCCAGGGCACCGACCGTGAAGATCACAGCGGCCGCCACGATCACCCGTCGCCGGCCGAGCCGGTCGGAGAGCCGGCCGGCGGTCGCGGCCTTGGCCATCGCGCCGAGCAGAAGGCCCCACCACCACCCCCTCCGGGAACGGGGTCAGCTCGAAGTCCTCTTGATGAAGAGGATCGCGCCGGAGATGACTCCGGTGTCGTAACCGAACAGCATTCCTCCGAGCGCTCCGAAGAAGTACACCCGTGCGTTGTCGCGCAGACTCCTGCTTTCGATGGCCTCGTTCTGCCCGGGTACGGCTAGTTCAAGCCACCCCTGCCCCGTGACGGCCTCGGTCAGCCGCCGACGTACGCCGCGAGATGCTCGGCCGTGAGGGTGGAGCCGTCGGCGACCAGGTCGGCCGGTGGGCCCTCGAAGACGACCCGGCCACCGTCGTGGCCGGCGCCGGGGCCCAGGTCGATGATCCAGTCGGCGTGCGCCATGACCGCCTGGTGGTGCTCGATCACGATCACCGACCTGCCGGAGTCCACGAGCCGGTCGAGCAGGCCCAGCAGCTGCTCGACGTCGGCCAGATGGAGGCCGGTGGTCGGCTCGTCGAGAACGTAGACGTCGGGTGGGTGGGAAGAGGATCCGCCCATCTGGGTTGCCAGCTTGAGCCGCTGTCGCTCGCCGCCGGACAATGTGGTCAGCGGCTGGCCAATGGTGAGGTAGCCGAGCCCGACGTCGGCGAGCCGGTCCAGGATCTTGTGCGCGGCCGGCGTGCGTGCGTCGCCATCGCCGAAGAACTCTCCCGCCTCCGCCACCGACATCGCGAGCACCTCGCTGATGTCGCGGCCGCCGAACTCGTACTCGAGCACCGAGGCGTCGAACCGCTTTCCACCGCACACCTCACAGGTGGAGGAGACGCCCGCCATCATCGCCAGGTCGGTGTAGATGACGCCGGCGCCGTTGCAATTCGGGCAGGCGCCGTCGGAGTTGGCGCTGAACAGCCCTGGCTTTACGCCGTTCGCCTTCGCGAATGCTTTGCGAATCGGGTCGAGGAGCCCGGAGTACGTCGCTGGGTTGCTCCGTCGCGACCCGCGGATCGCGCTCTGGTCGATCGACACCACTCGGTCGCGGCCGGCCACCGAGCCGTCGATCAGTGAGCTCTTGCCCGACCCGGCCACACCGGTCAATACCACCAGCACGCCGAGCGGAATGTCGACGTCCACGCCCTTCAGGTTGTGGGTGTCCGCGCCGCGCACCTCCAGCCCGTCGGTGGACGTCCGCAGGGACTCCTTGAGGGCGGCGCGGTCGTCGAGATGGCGGCCGGTGACGGTGTCGCTGGCCCGCAGTTCGTCGACGGTGCCCTCGAACACCACCTCGCCACCGGCGCTCCCGGCGCCGGGCCCGAGATCGATGACGTGGTCGGCGTTCACGATCGCCTCCGGCTTGTGCTCCACCACCAGCACGGTGTTGCCCTTGTCCCGCAGCCGCAGCAGCAGCTCGTTCATCCGCTCGATGTCGTGCGGGTGCAGTCCGATCGTCGGCTCGTCGAACACGTAGGTCACGTCGGTCAGCGAGGATCCGAGCTGGCGGATCATCTTGGTGCGCTGCGCCTCTCCGCCCGACAGCGTGCCCGAAGGCCGGTCGAGGCTGAGGTAGCCGAGGCCGATCTCGACGAACGAGTCGAGCGTGTGCTGCAGCGCGGCGATCAGCGGCGCCACCGATTTCTCCTTGACGCCGCCGAGCCAGTCGGCCAGATCGGTGATCTGCATCGCGCAGGCGTCTGCGATGTTGATCTTCTTGATCTTCGAGGAGCGGGCCTCCTTGGCGAGCCGGGTGCCGTCGCAGTCGGGGCACGTGGTGAAGACCACCGCTCGCTCCACGAAGGCGCGGACGTGCGGCTGCAGCGCATCGACGTCCTTGGACAGGAACTTCTTCTCGATCGTCGGGATCAGACCCTCGTAGGTCAGGTTGACGTCGTCGACCTTGATCTTGGTCGGCTCCCTATAGAGAAGGTCGTTCAGCTCTTTCTTGGTGAACTTCTTGATCGGCTTGTCCGGGTCGAAGTAGCCGCAGCCTCGGAAGATGCGGCCGTACCAACCGTCCATGCTGTAGCCGGGGATCGTCAGTGCGCCCTCGTTGAGCGACTTGCTGACGTCGTACAGCTCGGTCAGGTCGAAGTCGCTGACCGAGCCCCGGCCCTCGCACCGCGGGCACATGCCGCCGAGGCGGTTGAAGCTCGCCGCCTTCGTGATCGTCTTGTCTCCGCGTTCGACGGTGATCCCACCGCTCGCCTTGACCGATGGGACGTTGAACGAGTAGGCGCTGGGCGAGCCGATGTGCGGCTTGCCGAGCCGGCTGAAGAGGATGCGCAGCATCGCGGTGGCGTCCGTCGCGGTGCCAACCGTGGAGCGTCCGTCGCCACCCATCCGCCCCTGGTCGACGATGATCGCCGTCGTCAGGCCGTCGAGGACATCGACCTCCGGCCGCGCCATCGTCGGCATGAAGCCCTGCACGAAGGAGCTGTAGGTCTCGTTGATCAGCCGCTGCGACTCCGCGGCGATCGTGCTGAAGACCAATGAGCTCTTGCCCGAGCCGGAGATGCCGGTGAACACCGTCAGCCGGCGCTTGGGAATCTCGACGCTGACGTCCTTTAGGTTGTTCACGCGCGCGCCCTGCACGCGGATCAGGTCGTGGCTGTCGGCCTCCATCGCCTGTGGCATCGCCGGGAGGCTCAGGCCAGCTCGCTGATCCGGACAAGGTTGCCCGCGGGATCTCGGAAGCCGCAATCGCGGATCCCGTATGGCTGGTCGGTCGGCTCGTGGACGACCTCCGCGCCGCCGGCCTGCACCCGCTCGAATTCGGCGTCCACGTCGGCGGTAGCCAGGATGATGTGGCCCCAGGTGCCCTTGGCCATCATCTCGGCGATCATGCCGCGCTCGTCGTCGGTGATGCCGGGGTCCACACCCGGCGGGTGCAGGACGATGGACGTGCCGGGCTTGTCCGCGGGGCCGACGGTGATCCAGTGCATATCGCCGTACTCGACGTGGTTGCGCACCTCGAAGCCGAGGATGTCGCGATAGAAGGCCAGCGACGCGTCTGGATCGTCATGGGGGAGGAAGGTCTGGTGAATGGTGAGGTCCATGGCAGTCACCCTAGGTGCGGCTCAGGACCGGCGCTTCTCGATTCCTGACCGGTTTGGTCACCCGCTTCGCCACGCACGGGGCCATCCCGGCGGTCGCTCCCGCCTGGTGGCGCTGGTAGGCGCTGGGCGGCATGCCCACGAGCTCGGTGAAGCGAGTGCTGAAGGTGCCCAGCGACGAGCAGCCGACCTCGAAACAGACCTCGGTGACGCTGAGGTCGCCACGACGCAGCAGCGCCATCGCGCGCTCGATGCGCCGCGTCATCAGGTAGCTGTATGGCGACTCGCCGTAGGCGAGCCGGAACTGGCGGCTGAGGTGCCCGGCCGACATGTGCGCGCCGCGCGCGAGCGCCTCGACGTCCAGCTGCTGCGCGTACTCCCGGTCGATCCGGTCGCGGACGCGGCGCAGCCGCGTGAGGTCGTGCAGGTGCTGCGCCGCGGCGGGTCTGCTGGTCACCTCGGGATCGTGCCACATTGCAAGGCCAGCGGCCCGAGCGCTGACGCGTGAGCGCTGGCCCGGACCACGCAACCGCAACACGCGTTTCAACGGAGTCACTCGCCCCTGATGAACACGCCCCACTACCGGTCACCTGGGTCGACTTGCCTTGTAGGGTCGTCAAGGTGGGACTTGCGATTTGCCTGGAGGCGCGCGAGGCCGCCGTCATGATCTTCAAGGGCGAGATCAAGCAGCCGGACGGCCCCGCTTGAAGGCTGAGGCCCTGTGACGAACGCTGATGACCAGCCGGAGCGATGCCACGTCAATGTTGGCGAGTCCGCGCGGCTGCCGGCCGCAGATCGGATCCTCGACGCGGACGAGGCCACGTTCTCGATGTCGGCCGGAAGTACACGGCGTGAGACCGAAAAACGCATCGTCGACGTGCGCGGGCACCGCCGCATGCGGGTGGCTGTCGACCCGGCTGCCTCCGGAACCGCTAGCGGTCGACTACCCCTGCTGCTCTGTAACGGCATCAGCGCGAAGCTCGAAGCACTGGATCCCTTCGTCCGCGCGATGCCTGCCGATCGGGACATCATCCGCTTCGACGTACCAGGCGTCGGCGGCAGTCCCACTCCAGCCCGGCCTTACCGGTTCAGCGGCTTGGCCTCGCTGGTCGCGACCATGGTCCGCGACCTCGGCTATGAGCGGACCGACGTGCTCGGGATCTCCTGGGGCGGGGCGCTGGCGCAGCAACTCGCCTTCCAAGAAACGTCGTTGTGCCGGCGCCTTGTCTTGGTGAGCACCGCGACCGGTTCGCTGATGGTCCCGCCGCACCCGAGAGTGTTGAGGCACATGGCGACTCCCCGCCGCTATCGGGATCCGGTCTACGGCGCGAGCATCGCGGGCATGATCTACGGCGGCAGTGCACGCCAGAGCGCGGGGGTGCCCCTCGAGCTCCTCGGCGCCGGTGCTGGCGTGCCCACCGCCAGCGGCCGGGGATACCTCTACCAGCTCTCTGCCACTGCCGGATGGACGAGCCTGCCGCTCCTCCCGCGCACCCGCCAGCCAACCCTGATCGTGGCTGGAACCGACGATCCGCTCATCCCGGTCGCGAACGCCAAGCTCATGCACCTGCTACTCCCGCACGCGACGCTGCACCTGCACAGCGGCGGACACCTGGCGCTCGCCAGCGAAGCCGACGCGTTGGCGCGCGAAATCACCTCCTTTTTGAACGCACCCGACTTGTCCGGCGACCCGCCACCAAAGGCGCCGGCAGCTCCTGGTCCGCAGCCGAAGTGGTCCCGGCTGGCGGTGACCGCACGCCGTTCCGTGGGCACAGCAACCCGGGCCTTGAGGTCTGGGGTAAGCCGACTTCGTTCAATCCTGTAAGTCACCGATCTCGCAAGGACGCTTTTCGGAAGGCATCCCCGCGGCTGGCTTGGGTCGGCTGGCGCAGGCGTTTAGCGCCCTGCGGTCAGCTGCTGGCTGCGTTTGCGCGCAGTCCGGCGAGCGCGGCGTCTAGGGCGATCCGCAGTTGGGCGGGGTCGCGCCGGACCTGGGTCAGCAGCAGGCCTCCCTGCAACGATGCCATGGTGGTTGTGGAGAGGAGCTGCGGGTCTGCGTCGGGCCGCAGCTCGCCGCGGTCGCGCATCTGTTCCAGGCCGAGCGTGAGGTGGCTCTGCCAGCGATCGAAGCTCTCTGCGAGCGCAACGCGAGCGCGTTCGTCGCGTTCGGCGAGCTGCCCGGCCAGCGACCCGATCGGGCACCCGCCGCGAGCGTCGCGCTGCTCTTGGAAGGCGACCATCGTGTCGAACCAGGCGGCGATGGCCGGCCAGCTGTCCAGGCGCTCGAGATGCTGCTCCTGGGCTCCGAGCACGGCGTCGGTCGTGGCACCGATGACCGCGCGGATGAGGTCGTCCTTGTCCTCGAAGTAGTGGTAGAACTGGCTGCGGCTGGCACCTGAGCGGGCGCCGATGTCATCGAGGCTGACGGTGATCGCGCCCTTGTCAGCCACGAGCTCGACGGCGGCTTTGACGATCCGCTCGCGTGTCGCGTGTCCGCGATCGGTGCTCGGCGCTTGGACGGCCATCGATGCAGCGTAGACGAACTGGACTTGACAGTCCAGCGCAGGCGTGCTCTTATTGTGCTCTCTAGTGGACCGATCAGTCCACTCAACGAGAGACGGAGATCGAATGACCATGCTCAGCCCAGGCGACGACTTTCCCGCCTTGAACGTCGCCCTCCCCGCCGGCGAGACGATCGATCTGCCCGATGCGCTCGCCGGCCACTACGGTCTCGTGCTGCTCTATCGCGGGTCGTGGTGCCCGTACTGCGACGCACAGCTGCGTGCGTTCCAGCGCGCGGGCGACAAGCTCGCCGAGCTCGATGCTCGGGTCGTCGCGTTGTCGGTCGATGACGAGGCGACCACGCAGGAGACGATCGCCAAGCACGGCCTCGAGTTCCCGGTCGGCCACGGTGCCGATGCCGACGCCGTTGCCGCGGCCCTGGGCGCCTTCGTCAACGCCGAGCCGCACCACCTGCAGTCCACAGGCTTCGTCCTCGACCCCGACGGCCGTGTCGTCGTAAGCGTGTACTCCAGCGGCGCGATCGGGAGGCTGGTGCCCGAGGATGTCGTCGGG
>JBBRYL010000047.1:0-24079 GCA_038237685.1 Solirubrobacterales bacterium
AGCAGCTAGCCGAGCTGATTCCGGGCGCCAGGCTGACCGTGATCGCCGGAGCGCCGCACGGCGCCAACCTCGAGCGCGCGGACGAGTTCAATGAAGCCGTGCTCGGCTTCATCGCCGAGCAGGCCGCGCCGGCGGCCTAGCTGTAGAACCTGACTACGTTGTTCATCCGGGCCTCCTTGGAGGCTGAGTGGTGTCGAAGCCAACTCAGTCGCAAGGAGGACACCGGATGAAGGTTCACGCTAATGCTCTGCTCGGCCCGAAGGGTCGGGCGGTGATGGTCGGCAGGGTTGTCGATCAGGGGTGGTCGCTGGCGGAGGCGGCCGAGGCCGCCGGAGTCAGCGACCGCACCGCTCGCACGTGGAGGGATCGTTATCTGGCCGAGGGCGAGGCTGGCCTGTGGGATCGGTCCTCGGCCCCGCGTTCTCAGCCCTCCGCGACGCCTGAGGATCGCCTCGAGGCGATTGCCGTGTTGCGGTCTGGGTTGAGGATGACCGGCGCAGAGATTGCCGAGCTGCTCGGCATGGCGGTCTCGACCGTCCAGGGTGTTCTGAAGCGGATCGGGATGGGCAAACGCTCAAGCCTCGAGCCCCCGGAGCCGCCCAACCGCTATCAACGCGAGCGGCCCGGGGAGTTGATCCACATCGACGTCAAGAAGCTCGGCCGGATCGGGCGCAACGGACCCGGCCACCGGTTCACCGGTCGTGGCCCGGGGCGGCGCTCACCAGGCGCCGGCTGGGAGTACGTGCACGTCTGCGTCGACGACGCCACCCGGCTTGCATATGTCGAAGTGCTGCCCGACGAGCAGGCCACAACGTGCATCGCGTTCCTGCGCCGGGCGGTTCGGTTCTACGCCGTCCACGGCGTCGAGGTGCAGGAATTGATGACCGACAACGGGTCAGGCTACCGCTCCACGCTGCACAAGATCGCCTGCATCGCGCTCGGGATCCGCCACATCCGCACCCGCCCCTACCGGCCCCGCACTAACGGCAAAGCGGAACGGTTCATTCGCACGATGCTCGGCGGCTGGGCCTACGCCGCCATCTACCGCTCCTCAACCGAACGCACAGCAGCGCTGTCCGGCTGGCTCGAGTTCTATAACTACACCCGACCACACGGCTCGCTCAGCAAAAGGCCGCCCGGAACCCGCCTCACCGAACTGAACAACGTGATCGGTTCTTACACCTAGGAGTGCGAGGCCACTGGCTGGGGCTGCTTGAAGGCGTAGGCCGACCGCGTGCGGTCAGAACGGAAGGTGAACGAAAGCTGGCGCTCGGGGGCCAGGTTGCGCTCGGCGGGCCGGAAGGTGCTGCACGGCTTGTCCAGCTCGAGCGCGCACAACATGTTCTGGTGGAAGAAGCACTCCTCGCACGTCACACGCTTCTTCGTTGCCTTTGCCATACCGTCCAACGGCCTCCTGTTCGCAATTGCCTCGGGCTCGGGGCATCCTGCACCACCCCTTCCGGCTTCGCCAGCCACGATCCCGCAAATCAGGTGAATTTCCGATTTCCTCCAAATTCCAGGGTATTCGTGCTTCGGCCCGCTCTTTGCGGGCTTTGCACGGGGGCGAATCGGCCAACCGCTGAACAGCGCGGCGCGTAGAGGTCTACATGGAGCTGATCACCGGGGCCACCGGGTATGTGGGCGGACGCCTGGTCGAGCGGCTGCTGGCCGAAGAGCGTCCCGTGCGTGCACTCGCCCGCGACCGCTCCCGACTGACCGGCGACCCCCGCGTGGAGGCCGCCGAGGGCGACGTGCTCAGCGGTGTGGGAATCGCCGAGGCGCTCGACGGCTGTGACACGGCCTACTACCTGGTGCATTCGATGGAGGACTCAGACGACGACGACTTCTCAGGTCGCGACCGCCGCGCTGCCGAGAACTTCGCCGGGGCCGCCCAGGCCGCCGGCGTCGAACGCGTGGTGTATCTCGGCGGCCTGGCGCCCACCGACGGCCAACCGGCCTCACCGCACATCGCATCGCGGGTCGAGGTCGAGCAGATCCTGCTGGAGGCCGCACCCGCTGCCACGGCGCTGCGCGCGTCGATCCTGATCGGCGCGCGCTCCTCGTCGTTTCGGATGCTCGTGAGGCTGGTCGAGCGGCTGCGACTGCTCCCACTGCCCGCGTGGCGTGACAACCGCACCCAGCCGATCGCCGAGCGCGACGCCATCGAGTTTCTGGCTCGCACCCCCCAGGTCCAGCGGGCAGCCGGGCGTTCACTCGACATCTGCGGGCCCGACATCGTGAGCTACGGCCAGATGGTGTCGGAGATCGCGGAGTCGATGGGCGTCTCGCGCATGCCGATCGGGCTCGGGCTCTCGCTGACCCCGCCCGCCAGCGCGGTGGTGAGCGCGGTGACCGATCAACCGGTGAGCCTCGTACGCCCGCTGATGGAGAGCCTCGAGCGCGAGCTGCTACCCCGCGACCCGGACGAGGCAGCCCAGATGTATGACTTGAAACCGATCGGATTTCCCCGGGCCGTGGAGCGCGCGCTGGCGGAATGGGAACGCACGGAGGAGCTGGCAGCCAGATGAAGGTTGAACGCGAGATCGATATGGCGGCGAGCGCCCGGGACATCTACGACGTGGTCATGGATCCCCACCGGCTGAAGGACTGGGTGACCATTCACAAGTCACTCGAGGACGCCCCCAAGGGAAACGTCAAGAAGGGCTCGACGCTGACCCAGTACCTGAAACTCGCTGGCCGCTCGTTCAAGGTGGAGTGGACTGTGACCGAGAACGACCCCGCCAAGCGTGTGGTGTGGGACGGCAAGGGACCCCTGCGCTCAAAGGCCAAGGTCGTCTACGACATGTCCGACAGTTCCGGCGACAGCACGCATTTCGTCTACCTCAACGAGTACGAGCTGCCCGGTGGCGCGCTTGGCAAGATGGCCGGACCCGCCGTGCGCAAGGTCACGGGCGGGGAGCTCGACGCCTCCTTGGAGAAGCTGCGAAAACTTGTCGAGTAATCCCCTGATATGACACACTTCACCCTGTCATATTGGGTAAGGGGAGAACCAGGAGCAGGAAGTGACTGACTTTCTCGATGAGAAACGCAAGGAGATCGACGCCCGGCTCAAGGAGCTCAAGCCGCTGGTGGAGGAATACCAGCGGTTGGAGAAGGCCTCGGCCGCGCTGTCCGGTGTCGAGCAGAGCGGCGGCGCCCGCCGCTCAAACGGCTCCCGACGCCGCAGCGGCGGCTCGTCCGGCAGCGGCAGACGCGGCCGGCCACGGGGCAGCGGCAAGCGAGCGTTGCAGGCCGAGGAACTGGTCAACGCCCAGCCGGGCATCACCATCCCCGAGCTTGCCGACGCCATGAACATCCAGGCCAACTATCTCTACCGCGTGATGCCGACGCTCCAGAGCGAGGGCAAGGTCAACAAGCGCGGAAAGGGCTGGCACCCGGGGTCCTAGCTGTCCTGCTCGCGGACTTGGTGAACGGTTGAGGGAGGTGTCCGCCTCCAGCGGAAGGGCACCCCCGGGTCCGGTCCCTCCCGGGCGGCCGGCGGCAGAACCTCAGCTCAACAGCCCCAACTTCTCGACCGCCTCGCGCTCGTCGGTCAGCTCCTTCGCCGTCGCGTCGATGTAGCCGCGTGAGGTCTCGTTGATCTCGAGACCCTGCACGATCGAGTACTCGCCCCCCGAGGTGGTCACTGGGAACGAGGAGATGATGCCCTCGGCCACGTCATAGCTGCCGTCGGAAGGCACGCTCATCGAGACGAAGTCGCCGTCGGCGGTGCCGTTGACCCAGTCGTGGACGTGGTCGATCGCCGCGTTGGCGGCCGATGCCGCCGACGAGGAGCCGCGCGCCTCGATGATGGCCGCGCCGCGCTTGCCGACCGTCGGGATGAAGTCGTCCTTGAGCCAGGACTCATCCTTGCCCGCGGCCTCCCAAGCGTCGCCGCCCGCGATCTTCGCGTTGAACACATCGGGGTACATCGACGGCGAGTGATTGCCCCACACGGCCAGGTTGGTCACGTCGCCGACCGGCGCACCGGCCTTCTTGGCCAGCTGCGTCATGGCGCGGTTCTGATCCAGTCGGGTCATGGCGGTGAACCGCTCGGCCGGGACGCCGTCGGCGTTGCGCTGGGCGATCAGCGCGTTGGTGTTGGCGGGGTTTCCGACCACGAGCACCTTGATGTCGTCGGCGGCGCCCGCAGCCAAGGCCTCGCCCTGGGGCTTGAAGATGCCGCCGTTTGCCTCCAACAGGTCGGCGCGCTCCATGCCCTTGGTGCGCGGGCGTGCGCCCACCAGCAGCGCGACGTTCACGCCGTCGAACGCCTTGTCGGCGTCGTCGGAGATGTCGATGCCCGCCAACAGCGGGAAGGCGGAGTCGTCGAGCTCCATCGCGGTGCCCTCGGCGGCCTTGACGGCGTCGGGGATCTCCAGCAGCGACAGGTGCACGGGGGTGTCGGGGCCAAGCAGCTGACCGCTTGCGATGCGAAACAGCAGGGCGTAGCCGATCTGGCCGGCGGCACCGGTTACTGCAACCTTCACTGGGGAGGTACTCATAGGTCCATCTCCTTCTGCAGGTTCTCATCGATCGAATCGAGGAACTCTTGGGTGGTCTGGTAGCCCTGGTCGCCTCCGACCAGCGCGGCAAGGTCCTTGGTCATCTTCCCGGACTCGACCGTCTCAACACAGACGCGCTCGAGCGTCTCGGCGAACTCGGTGACGTCAGGGGTGTCATCCAGGCGCCCACGTGCGGCCAGGCCGCGGGTCCAGGCGAAGATCGAGGCGATCGGGTTGGTCGAGGTCTCGTTGCCCTGCTCGTGCTGGCGGAAGTGGCGCGTGACGGTGCCGTGGGCGGCCTCGGCCTCGACGGTCTTGCCGTCAGGGGTCATGAGCACCGAGGTCATCAGGCCGAGCGAGCCGAAGCCCTGGGCAACCGTGTCTGACTGGACGTCGCCGTCGTAGTTCTTGCAGGCCCAGACGTAGCCGCCCTCCCACTTCATGGCGGCGGCGACCATGTCGTCGATCAGGCGGTGCTCATAGGTGATGCCGGCCTTCTCGAAGTCCTCGGCGAACTCGGCCTCGAAGACCTCCTGGAACAGATCCTTGAAGCGGCCGTCGTAGCGCTTCATGATCGTGTTCTTGGTCGAGAGGTAGACGGGGAAGCCGCGGTCGAGGCCATAGCGCATCGAGGCGCGCGCGAAGTCGCGGATCGAGTCGTCGAGGTTGTACATCGCCATCGCCACTCCGCTGCCGGGAAAGTCGAACACGTCGATCTCGATCGGATCGCCGTCGCCCTCGGGCTGAAAGTTCAGGGTGAGCTTGCCCTTGCCCGGGATCACGACGTCCTCGGCGCGGTACTGGTCTCCGAAGGCGTGGCGGCCGATGATGATCGGCTTGGTCCAGCCGGGCACCAGCCGCGGCACGTTGGAGATCACGATCGGCTCGCGGAAGATCACGCCGCCGAGGATGTTGCGGATGGTGCCGTTGGGCGACCTGTACATCTCTGAGAGGTCGAACTCCTTCACCCGCGCCTCGTCCGGGGTGATGGTGGCGCACTTCACGCCCACCCCGTGCTCCTTGATCGCGTTGGCCGCGTCGACGGTGACCTGGTCCTTGGTTTCCTCGCGGGACTCCATGCCCAGGTCGAAGTACTTCAGGTCCACATCGAGGTAGGGGAGGATCAGCTTCTCCTTGATGAATGACCAGATCACGCGCGTCATCTCGTCGCCATCGAGCTCGACTACCGGATTTTCGACCTTGATCTTCGCCACGTGGCTGGCTCCCTCTTTCTGGCTGGCGCGGTGACCTTAACCATCTGACTGCCAAGATGGGGACCGATGTTCGGCGGTAACTCGATCAAGCTCGCACGGGTCTTCGGCATCCGCATCGGCGTCTCGCCGAGCTGGTTCGTGTTCCTGCTGGTGATCATCTACTCGCTGTCGACCTACTACGCCGACCTCTTTCCGGGCGACAGCACGAAGTCGTTCGCCCTGGCCGTGATCTCGGCGTTCCTGTTCTTCCTGAGCATCCTGTTGCACGAGCTGGGGCATGCGGTGGTGGCCATCCGCAACGGCATCGGCATCCAGGGGATCGACCTCTGGATGTTCGGGGGCGTGGCCAAGATGGACCGCGACAGCGACTCCCCGGGCGTCGAGTTCCGAGTGGCCGCGGCAGGCCCGCTGGTCACCCTGCTGATCGCCGCCGCGTGCTTCGGGGCCGGCACGCTGCTGTCGGGTCCCGGTGACGCGCTCGACTCCAGCCGGTTCAACGCCGTGTCGGGCGACGAGGTGCTCTCGGTGCTGGGCTACCTGACATTCATCAACGTGGGCCTGCTGGTGTTCAACCTGATCCCCGGCTTCCCGCTGGACGGCGGGCGCATCGCGCGGGCCATCGCATGGAAGGTGACCGGTGACCGGACAAAGGCCACCCACTTCGCCGCCGTCCTCGGCCGCGGTTTCTCCTACTTGCTGATCGGCGGCGGGCTCTACCTCGCCTTCTTCCAGGACGATCTCTTCTCGGGCCTGTGGTTTGCCTTCATCGGCATGTTCCTGGGTCAGGCGGCACGCGGCGCCGAGCAGCAGGCCGACGTCTCCAGTGCCATCGAAGGCCTTCTGGTCTCCGATGTCATGGACGCGGAGCCTGTGGCCATCCCCGCCGAGATGACACTCGACCAGGCTCAGGAGGAGTTCTTCCTGCGCTACCGCTATCCGTGGTTTCCGGTGGTCGACGCCTCGGAGAAGTTCGTCGGCCTCGTGACGCAGGCCAGCGTCGAGGGCCTGCCCGAGGGCGTCAGCGCTGGGCGCACCGTGGCGTCGGTGATGGCAGCCGACGCCGACGACCACGACAACCGGCTGCGCGTGGGCACCGAAGAGCCGCTGGAGTCCCTCCTGGTGCTCGACGGTCTCACCCGCCTCGGAGCGGTGATGGCGGTGGACGGCGAAGGCCGGCTGCGTGGGATAGTCACAGTCGACGAGGTGCGGCGCGCGCTTTCGGGCGGCGTCTCACAGCCGGCCGCGGCCCGCGGCTGACACCGTTGCCCTTCAGGCCCTTGGCATCCGTATTCATCTTGAGCACCCGCATCACCCCCTCGGAGAGAAAGGACAGACACGCGGTCAGATAGAGTCGCCCGCGCTTAACCCGCAACCATGCCCCAGCACGACGTCCTAGTCATCGGAGCCGGCCTCGCCGGCCAGCGAGCAGCCCTCAGCGCAGCCGAGGGTGGTGCATCTGTAGGGATCATCAGCAAGGTCCATCCGGTGCGCTCGCACTCCAACGCGGCCGCGGGCGGCATCAACGCCGCCCTGAACCCCGAGGACTCCTGGGAGTCACACGCCTACGACACGGTCAAGGGCTCTGACTTCCTCGGCGATCAGGACGCCATCGAGATCATGTGCCGCGAGGCGCCCGACGAGGTGCTCCAGCTCGAGCACTGGGGCGTGACCTTCCACCGCGACGCCGAAGGCAAGCTCGGCACCCGGGCGTTCGGCGGCGCGTCGGCCGCGCGGACCTACTACATCGCCGACATCACCGGCCAAGCGCTGCTGCACGTGCTCTACGAGCAGCTGATGCGCCACGACGAGGTCACGCGCTACGAGGAATGGTTCACCACCGCGCTCGTGCGCGACGACAACGGCCGGATTGCGGGCGCGGTCACCCGCAACCTCCGCGACGGCGAGCTGCAGCTGTTCACCGCCAAGTCCGTGATCCTCGCCACCGGCGGCAACGGCCAGGTCTTCATCCCCACCACCAACGCGCTCATCTGCACCGGCGACGGGATCGCAATGGCCTACCACGCCGGCGCTCCGCTGATGGACATGGAGATGGTCCAGTACCACCCGACCACGCTGGCGGGTATCGGCCTGCTGATCACCGAGGGTGCCCGCGGTGAGGGTGCGCACCTTTACAACGCCGAGGGCGAGCGGTTCATGGACAAGTACGCGCCCAACAAGATGGAGCTGGCTTCGCGCGACGTGGTCTCACGCGCCGAGCAGACCGAGATCGACGAGGGTCGAGGCTTCCCCGACGGCACCGTCGCCCTCGACATCACCGTGGTCGGCGCCAAGCGCATCCACGAGTCGCTGCGCGAGATCGTGAACGTCGGCCGCGACTTCGCGGGCACCGACATCACAAAGGAGCCCATCCACATCAAGCCGGGCAACCACTATGTGATGGGCGGCATCAAGACCGACGTGAACGGCCAGACCGACGTCCCCGGGCTCTACGCCGCCGGCGAGTGTGCCTGCGTCTCGGTGCACGGCGGCAACCGCCTCGGCGCCAACTCGCTGCTCGACACCCTTATCTTCGGCCGCCGCTCCGGCGCCCACGCCGCGCAGGTGGCCAAGGGCATGAGGATGCCCACCCCCGCGGGCTCAGAGCTCGAGCGCGAGCGCAAGCTCCTCGACGAGATCGTGTCGCGCGACCGCACCGGCCGCCGGATCTCAGAGATTCGCGCCGAGATGGGCAAGGTCATGGACGCCGACGTCTCGGTGTTCCGCGAGGAGACTCGCCTGCGCAACGCCCTCGAAGTCGTCAAGCGCCTCCAGGAGGAGGCGAAGACGGTGTCAGTCGACGATCGCGGATCGGTGTTCAACCAGGATGTGCTGAGCGCGCTCGAGCTGCAGTTCATGCTCGACAACGCGGAGTGCATCGTGATGGGCGCGCTCGAGCGCAAGGAGAGCCGTGGCGCGCAGTACCGCACCGACTTCCCCGAGCGAAACGACGACGAGTGGCTCAAGCACATCAACCTGACCGTGAACGGCGGTGACGTGCCCGAGGTGAGTTACTCCGAGGTCACGATGACCCAGTGGGAGCCCGAGGAACGGAAATACTGAGACATGATGTCGACGCTGACCATCAAATCGCGGGGCTGGAAGCCCCGCGGAGGTAATCACTAATGGCCGAGTCCTACACACTCAAGCTGCGCCGCTACGACCCCGAGACGGGCGACTCCGCCTATTGGAGCGAGTACGACGTTCAGCTCGATCCCGAGCGCTCGGTGCTTCAGGGCATTCTCAACGCCCGCGACGACGAGGACGGCTCGATCGCCATCCGCTGCTCGTGCCGCGCGGCCATCTGCGGATCGTGTGGCGTGAAGGTCAACGGCAAGACCGTGCTGGCCTGCAACACCCAGATCGGTGACGCCCAGGCAAAGGCCGGCAAGGGCAAGCCGATCGTCGTGGAGCCGATGGGCAACATGCCCGTGCTCAAGGACCTGATCGTGGACATGGACGCCGTCCACTGGAAGAAGATCCACCGCGTCATCCCATGGCTGCTGCCCGAGGGCGATCCGCCCGAGCGCGAGTACATCGTGCCCGCCGAGGCCATGATCGACGTGACCCAGTCGATGGCCTGCATCCAGTGCGGCGTGTGCGTGAGCGCCTGCCTCGCACTCGAGGTCGACCCCGAGTTCGTCGGTCCCGCGGCGCTGGCCAAGGCCTACCGCTTCGTGGGAGATCCGCGCGATGGCCAGCACGAGGAGCGCCTGCGCGACCTCGCCGAAGACGAGCACGGCATGTATGACTGCACCCACTGCTTCGCCTGCATCGAGGTGTGCCCAAAGGACGTCGCGCCCATGAACCAGATCATGCGGCTGCGCCGCAAGGCCACCAGCGACTACGACATCAAGGACCGCAACAACGGCTTCGGCCACGAGCACGCGTTCGTGGACATGATCGAGAAGTGGGGCACGCTGCACGAAGCCCAGATGCTTCCCCGCAGCTACGGCGACGGCTCGATGCTCAAGGGTCAGACCGACCCGAGCGCCGTCAAGCAGCTGGTGGCCGACCTCCCGACCGCTCTGCGCGGTCTGAAGTCCGGGAAGGTCGCGCCGAAGAAGATCCTGTTTCACCCGAAGCTGCCCGATCAGGATCAGGTCAAGCGCATCTACAGGGAGATCGAGTCCAAGGACGAGCGGGTCGAGCTCAACATGTACATCGTCGGCGAGAACGCAACCGACGACGAAGTGAGTGCCCAAGCCGAGAAGGAGATCCCCAACTCATGAAGCTCGCGTACTGGCCCGGTTGCGTTTCCCGCGGATTCACCCCCGAGTTGCACGGCTCGATGGCCCTCGTCGCCCCCAAGCTCGACATCGAGCTGGTCGAGCTCGATCGGGCCAACTGCAGCGGCGCCGGTGTGATCGCCGAGCACAACCAGGAGCTCGTCGACACGCTCAACGCCCGGACGTTCGCCATGGCGCAGGAAGTCGAGGGCGCCGCCGGCATGATGAACATCTGCTCCACCTGCCAGGGGGCCCAGTCGGAGTGCCAGGAGCGCCTGGACGCCGACAGCGAATATCGCGCGCAGGTCAATAGCCACCTCGAGGACGAGAGCCTCAGCTACGAGCGCAGCCCCGAGTGGTGGAACAAGAACTTCCTCTGGGTGCTGGTGGAGGAGATCGGGCTGGCCAAGCTGTCCGAGAAGGTCGTGCGTCCGCTCGAAGGGCTGCGGATCGCTCCGTTCTACGGCTGCTACATCGTCAGGCCCACGAAACGGCTCGGGTTCGACGAGCATCCCAACCGTGACAAGTACTTGGACATCCTGATCGAGGTTCTCGGCGCCCAGCCGGTGGACTATGCCGGCAGCCACAAGTGTTGTGGCTTTCCCGTGATCACCATGAACAAGACGACTTCGCTGCGCCAGGCCGGTCGTCATCTGGCCGACGCCATCGACGCCGGCGCCGACTGCCTCGTCACGCCGTGCCCGCTGTGTCACCTGAACCTCGACATGCAGCAGCCCGAGGCCTCGAAGTTCGTGGAGCGCGACCTCGACGTCCCGGTACTGCACCTGCCTCAAATGGTGGGACTGGCGCTTGGCCTCGAGCCGAAGGAGCTCGGCATGAACAAGCACGTCGTGAAGACCGGCGAGGTGCAGCGCAAGGTTGCAGCGCTCGCAGCTGCCTAGCCGGCTCAAGCCGGGCCGCTGGGAAGCCGACTGGCTTCCTATGGCCCTCGGTCGCAAAGTGGTGGCCGCGGTCATTGTCGGCCTGGCGCTCGCGACCATCGTGACCGCGGCGGTCGTCGCGCGCCACGAGCAGCGCAGCGCGGACACCGAACGCAAGGATGAGGCCGAGCGCGCCGCGTCGGACCTCACGAGCCGGTTCGAGCTCAGTCTCACGGCCCTGGACTCGATCCAGGGCCTCTTCGATGCCTCGCGGCGGGTGTCAGGGGCGCAGTTCGACTCGTTCGCGCGGGACCTCTTGCCGCGGTCGCCGTTCAGCGCCACCCTGTTGGTCACCCGCGTGCCCGCAAGCCTGCGTGGTGCCTTCGAGCGCTCGCCCGGCAGCTCACCCATCCGGGTGCAGTCGGCGGGCCGCCTGCGTCGAGCGCCGACCCGCGCGGAGTACTACCCGGTCTCCTACCGCTACAGCCGCTTCCGGGGCTTCGGACGGCGGCTGCCCGTTGGCCTCGATCTGGCCAGCGATGCCGTTCGCGGACCCGTGCTGCGTGCGGCACGCGACAGTGGCAAGCCGCGCGCCACCCGGCCGGTGAGCCTGCCCGAGTCAGGTCGGCGGGGTTTGCTCCTCTTCGTGCCGATCTATCGCCGCGACGCCCCGACGGCCACCGTCGCCCAGCGGCGGGCCGCGGTGAAGGGGCTCGCGGTGAGCACCTTCGCGGTCGGGCAGATCGGCGACGCCGTCCGCAAGTTGCGCCGCCCCCACACGGCGCTGCAGATCTTCGACGCGGGCCGGCCGATCTACGGCCCAGCGGGCCATCTGGACGACGCCGTCTCGGTTCTGGTCCGCGCTGCGGGACGAACCTGGACCGTACGGGTCGCGGCACCTGTGGCCACCTCGTTGGCCCTGCCGGCGACGATCCTCCTCGGAGGGCTCGTGCTCACAGCGCTCGTGGCCCTTCTGCTGCTCGGTCTCGGCCGCCGCGAGCGCTACGCGCACGCGCTCAGCGACCGCAGGCTCTCAGAGCGCGAGCACGCGGAGGGCGCCCGTCAGGCGGCGGAGCAACGATTTGCGCGAGCGTTCGAGGACTCAGGGGTCGGCATGGCGCTGATGGGCGCCGACGGTGGCCGCCTGCTCGACGTCAACGACGCCCTCTGTGACCTCCTCGCATACCCGCGTGAGCGGCTGCTCGAGATGGATCTCGCCCAGCTCGGGCACCCCGACGACGGGGCCCCGGTCGACGCGACGCTCCAGGAGGGCGGCACCACGCACGCGGAGCAGCGGATGCTGAACTCGATGGGACAGGCGGTGTGGGTGCTCGTTTCCACGTCCGTCGTCAACGACGAGCACGGCGAGCCGACACATCAGATCGTCCAGGTCCAGGACGTCTCCGAGCGCAAGGGATATGAGAGCCGGCTCGAGTACCTGGCCCAGCACGATCCGCTCACCGGGCTCTTCAACCGCCGGCGGTTCGAGGAGGAGCTCGAGCGGGTGTTCGGGGAGGAGTCTGGCGCCGCGGTCGTCTGCCTCGACCTCGACCACTTCAAGTACATCAACGACTCGCTCGGCCACCGGGTGGGCGACGAGCTGATCGCCCGGGTCAGCCGCCTGCTCGATCAGCGGCTGCGCTCCGGCGACGTCCTGGCACGCCTCGGCGGCGACGAGTTCGCGCTGCTGTTGCCCGGCGCCGACGAGGCCCAGGCCATCAAGGTGGTCGAGGACCTGCGCCACACGATCCGCAGCGGAGCGGTGGTCACCGGGGAGCGCGGGCAGGTCGGCGCGACGGCGAGCTTCGGCATTTCGATCTTCGACAGCGCCAACCCGGGTCCGTCGGCGGACGAGCTGCTCGCCGAGGCGGACATGGCCATGTACGACGCCAAGGAGGCCGGGCGCGATCGCAGCGCGGTGTTCCGCGCGGAGGAGCGCGGTGCCGGGATGGCGGCCCGCATGGGATGGGTGGTGCGCATCCGTGAGGCCCTGGCCGACGACGGATTCGAGCTGCACGGTCAGCGGATCGCGAGTCTCACGGGCGATCCCCGCTCACGCTACGAGCTGCTGCTGCGCATGATCGGCGACGACGAGCTGATCCCGCCGGCCGCCTTCCTTCCGGTGGCCGAGCGGTTCGACCTGATCCAGCAGATCGACCGCTGGGTGATCACCAGGGCGATCGACATGCTCGCCGAGCTGCAGGCTTCCGGCGTCGACGCCGTGCTCGAGGTCAACGTGTCGGCTCGGTCGGTCACCGACAGCGGTCTGGCGGACCTCGTGCGGTCGAAGCTGAGCGAGGGGGGCGTCGACGCCTCCGGCCTGGTGTTCGAGATGACCGAGACCGCGGCCATCGTCAACCTCGATGGTGCCAAGGCCTTCGCGGCCACGCTCCACGACCTCGGATGCGAGTTCGCGCTCGACGACTTCGGAGCGGGCTTTGCCTCGTTCCACTATCTTAAGCACTTCGCCTTCGACTACCTGAAGATCGATGGCGAGTTCATCGAGGACCTGCCCCACAGCGCGACGAATCAGCTGCTGGTCCGCGCGCTCGTGGACATCGCCCGCGGCCTCGGCAAGGAGACGATCGCCGAGTTCGTCGAGGACGAGGAGACCCTCGCCCTGCTTCGTGAGCTCGGCGTGGATTACGCCCAGGGCTTCCACGTGGCAAGGCCGCGGCCGATATCGGTGGCCGAGCTGTCGGCGGCCGCGCCCGGGGTGCGCAGCGCCTAGAAAGCGAAAAAGCCGGCGTGGTGAGCGCGGTGCGAGTCCTTGCGGCGTTTGTCTCACCCTTTCCTCCCCCTTAAGCTGCTGCAATGCCGCGCCGCGTGCAAGTTGTGGTCGGGCGGTTCGAGGACCTCGTGGCCCTCGGACTCACCACACTGATCTCAGACGATTCCCAGCTGGACCTGGTGGCCGACCGGGTGGCACCCGTGCGGATGGAGGAGATGATCCAGGAGCACTCGCCGCATGTTGCGGTGCTCAACTTCGGGTCGCTGGCCAGCCCGGCACAGGTCTTCCAGCTGCACCAGACCTTCCCGGACTGCCGGCTCGTCGTGATGGCCAACCACCCGACCGCCGCCGAGTGCAACCAGATGCTGTCGTTCGGCGCGACCGGGTGCCTGTCGAAGGAGACCGCGGGTCGCGACGTGGTCAGCGCGCTGCACCTGGCATCACGCGGCATGCACGTGCTGCCGCGCTCGGCCGCCGCCGGCGGCGCGGACGACCACGACGTTCGCGCGGCCGAGCTGCTCACGCCGCGGGAGGCCGACGTGCTCGAGTACCTCCAGGAGGGCGCGACCAACGCCCAGATCGCCCACGACCTCTCGATCGGGCTCGAGACCGTGCGCACCCACGCCCGCAACATCTACCGCAAGCTCGGTATTGGATCCCGGCGCGACCTGGTGCGGCTCTCGCGCCCCGACGCGGTACTGGTGCAGTCCTCAGGGCTGGTGGCCGAGTAAGGGTCGGTGCGGTGCTCGCCCGGCCAACGCCCGGGCTGCGCTCCCCCCACCAAGGGTCGGTGCGGTGCTCAGCCGCGCCGCAGCAGCTTGCGCTCGACCAGCAGCTCGGCCACCTGGACGGCGTTGGTGGCGGCGCCCTTGCGCAGGTTGTCGCCAACCACCCACAGATTCAGGCATCGCTCGTGGGAGTCGTCGCGGCGGATTCGCCCGACCAGCACGGCGTCCTGACCGGCGGCGTCGATGGCCAGCGGGTAGAGGCCGTCGCCCGGGTCGTCGATCACCTCGACGCCGGGCGCCCGTGACAGCAGGTCGCGGCACTCGTCCGGGCTCAACGGATCGCGGGTCTGGACGTTGATCGACTCGGAGTGACCCGTATAGACGGGCACACGGGCACAGGTGGCCGTGATCCGCATGTCGGGCCGGCCGAGGATCTTGCGTGTCTCGGCCATCACCTTGCGCTCCTCGGTTGTGTAGTCGTCGCCGTCCTTGAAGGTCTCGACCTGGGGCAGGACGTTGAAGGCGATCTGGTGCGGGTAGACGGCCGGCGAAGGCATCTCCCTGGCCTCGAGCACCGCCCTCGTTTGGTCGTGGAGCTCCTCTACCGCCTTCTGGCCGGTGCCCGACACCGCCTGGTAGGTCGAGACCACCAGCCGCTCGATGCCGACGGCGTCGACGATCGGCTTGAGGGCCAGCATCGCCTGCATGGTGGTGCAGTTGGGGTTGGCCACGATGCCCTGGTGGTCCTCGACGGCGTCGGGATTGACCTCGGATACGACGAGAGGCACGTGGTCGAACATCCGCCAGTAGGAGGAGTTGTCCACCACGACGGCGCCGTCTTCCACGAACTTGGGCCCCCACTCCTGGCTGATCGAGCCGCCCGCCGAGAACAGCGCGAGGTGGAAGCCCCTGAGGGAGTCGTCGGTGAGCTCCTCGACCGTCAGGCTCTGATCGCCCCAGTCGATCGTGCGCCCGGCAGAACGGGCCGACGCGAGCGGCACGACCTCGTCCGCGGGAAAGCCGCGCTCGCGCATCACGCCGAGAATGGTCGAACCCACGGCCCCGGTCGCGCCCACGACCGCGACGCGCATGCTCAGTTCACCACCGGGCGGTGGTCGCCCCGGACATCCTCGCGATGGATCGTGCCGTCACCCAGCTCGAACGCGGCGTGCAGCTCGCGCACGGCCTGCTCGACGTGCTCCTCGCGGATGACACACGAGATCTTGATCGGCGATGTCGAGATCATCTCGATGTTCACGCCGGCCTGGCCGAGCACGGTGAACGTCTTTGCGGCCACGCCGGGATGACTCTTCATCCCCGCGCCCACCACTGACACCTTGGCCATGTCCGCGTCGCTGGTCACGGCGCCGATGCCCAGCTCCTCGCGCACCGACTCGAGCGCCTCGATGGCCGTACGCAGGTCGTCGCGCGGCACGGTGAACGACATGTCCGCCCGCTTTTCCCTGGACTCCGGCTCGTTCTGGATGATCATGTCCACGTTCATGTTGCTCTCGGCCAGCACCGTGAGCACGCGGCCGGCAATGCCGGGCCGGTCCGGAAGCGCGGTGAGCGTGATCCGCGCCTCGTCGGTGGAGTGGGTGATTGCGGTGACTAGGGGTCGTTCCATGGTGACGTCCTCGGACTGTACGAAGGTACCTGGTGCATCGTCGAAGCTGGAGCGGCAGTGGATCGGCAACCCGTGATTTCGGGCGTACTCGACCGAGCGCAGCTGCAGCACGCCCGCGCCTGAAGCCGACATCTCCAGCATCTCCTCGAATGACACCACCGAGAGCTTGCGCGCGTCGGGCACGATCCGCGGGTCGGCGCTGAAGACCCCGGCCACGTCGGTATAGATCTCGCACACGTCGGCGCCGAGGGCGGCCGCCAGAGCCACCGCCGTGGTGTCGGACCCGCCGCGGCCAAGCGTGGTCACATCGGAGTTGGTTGACACCCCCTGAAAGCCGGCCACCAGGACGACCTTGCCCTCGTCGAGCGCCGCGGCGATACGGTCGGCGCGCACGTCGAGGATCCGGGCCTTGGTGTGCGAGGTGTCGGTCACGATGCCGGCCTGTGAGCCGGTCAGCGAGATCGCCTCGTGGCCCAGGTCGTTGATCACCATCGCGGCCAGGGCGCATGAGATGCGCTCACCGGTGGACAGCAGCATGTCCATCTCACGCGGATGCGGCCGCTCCGAGACCTCGTAGGCCATCGAGACCAGCTCGTCGGTGGTCTTGCCACGTGCTGACAGCACGGCCACCACGCGGGCGCCCGCGTCGGCGGCCTGCGCGATGCGCGATGCTGCGTGCTTGATGCGCGCCGCGTCGGCCACCGAAGTACCCCCGAACTTCATAACGACGGTGTGGGGATCGGTGCCGGTCACGGGCGTGGCACGTTAGCGTCCCCTCCCTGGCCAACCGGATGAAAGATCTTTCGTTTCGACGTCCCGTCATCGTCGCGGCAGTGACGATCATCGTCGCCGTTGCGGTGGTGATCGGGCTGACCACCGGCGGGGGTGGCGGCGGTGGCGCCCGCACCACAACGAGCACGCCCGCGCGTCCGGCAAAGCCGTCGACCGGCTCGTTTCTCAATGCGGTGATCCCGTCGGCTACCGCCGCGGCCGGCGAGGCCCGAGCGGTGAACCGCGCCCTGGCCGTGATGTCGGACGCGCGCAAGGTGGCGACGGTCTTTCTCTGGGGGCTCGACGCCAACCACACCGATACCCGGGCCATCCGAGCGCTGCGCGGGCGCGGGCTCGGCGGGGTGGCGCTTACCGACGCCGATCTATCTCAGGTTCCGGGGCTCGCTCGTTCGCTCGGATCGAGCTCGCCGGGAGGGCCGCTGCTGCTGGCTGCCCAAGTGGGCGGCATCTTCAACGCCGTGCAGGGGCCGCCCCTCAGCGCGCCGACCGATGTCGGCAGCGCGGCCGCAGCCGCCCGGGAGGCGACGGGAGCAACCCGGACCTTGCGCCGCGCGGGCATCGACGGCGTGTTGGCACCCGATCTGGACGTGGGCCCTCCGGACAACCCCGCCGTGGGCGAGCGGGCGTTCTCCGACAGTGCTCGCGCGACAGCGCAATTCGCTCGCGCGGTGGTCGATGCCTATGGCACGGGCGGCATGTTCGCTGCGCCCTCGCACTTCCCGGGCCTCGGCTCGGCCTCCCAGCCGGTCGAGGACGGCCCGGCGAACGTTGCCTCGTCAAAGCGTGAGCTGGCGAAGTCCGACCTCGTGCCGTTTCGCGCGGCCATCGACGCGGGTGCGCCCGGCATCGTGATCTCCAACGGGCTCTACGTCTACGACGACTTCGTGACCCCTGGTTCGCTCTCGCACGAGGTGATGGTCGATGTCCTGCGCCACCAGCTCGGCTTTCGCGGTGTGGCGATCACCGGGGACCTGACCGACCCCGGCGTGACCGCGCTGGCGGCACCCGACCGCGCGGCGGTGGCCGCGCTGAAGGCCGGGGCCGACCTGCTCTATGTGTCGGGACCACCGACCGACCAGCAGGCGGCCTACCGGGCGGTGCTCGCGGCTGTGCGCACCAAGGCCGTCAAGCGCACGCGCCTCGATGAGGCGGTGCGCCGCGTGCTCACCGTCAAGGGCGAGTACGGCAGATAGTCCCCCGCCGCCCGCGGCCGCGCCGACGTCAGAGCTCGCGGCGGCTGCGCAACGCGCGCCCGAGGGTGATCTCGTCGGCGTACTCGAGGTCGGATCCGACCGGCAGGCCGCTGGCCAGGCGGGTGACCGTGACCTGCGGCTCGCTGGTGCGCAACTCGTCCGCGATGTAGAGCGCGGTGGCCTCCCCCGTGGTCGTGGCGTTGGTGGCCACTATCACCTCGCGCACGCCATCTGACCCCGCGCGCGTGAACAGCTCGGCGATGTGGAGGTCCTCGGGGTCGATCCCGTCGATCGGCGACAGCGCACCGCCGAGCACGTGGTAGCGCCCCGAGAACTCGTTGGTGCGCTCAAGCGGGATCACGTCGCTTGGCTCCTCGACCACGCACAGGATGTGGCCGTCGCGGCGATCGTCCTGGCAGATCCGGCAGGTGGCGTCGGTAGCCAGGTTGAAGCAAATCCCGCACTCCCCCACCGTGGCCTTGACCTCGCGGATCGCGTCGGCCAGGGCCAGCGCCTCCTGCTCAGGAGTGCGCAGGATGTGAAAGGCCAGCCGCTGAGCGGTGCGCTGGCCGATGCCCGGAAAGCGGGCCAGCTCGGTGACCAGCCGGTTGATCGGCGGCGCGAAGGAGGAGTCGGACATGCGGCGGTGCCGGAGTCTGTCTAGAGGCCGGGAATGCCGAGCCCGCCCATGCCGCCAGCGCCACCGAGGTCCCCGGTCGCGGCGCCCATCTTGGTGGCGGCAAGCTCCTGGGCCGAGCGCAGGGCCTCGTTGGCCGCGGCCTGGACCATGTCCTGGAGCAGCTCGACATCCTCGGGATCGACGGCCGACGGGTCGATCACCAGGGAGAGGATCTCCAGCTCGCCGCTGACCTTGACGGTCACCATCCCGCCGCCGGCGCTGGCCTCGACGCTCTCGTGCTTGAGCTCCTCCTGCGCCTTGGCCATGTCGGCCTGCATCTTCTGAACCTGCTTCATCATCTGGTTCATGTTGGGCGGCTGGGGCATCAGGTGTCTCCGTTCTCTGGGTCGTCGAAGATCTCCTCGGCGCCGAAGTCGGACTTCAGTCGCTCCAGCAGCTCTTCCTCTCCGAGGGTGAGTGTGGCGGGCTGCTCGCCCGCGGTCTCGCTGAGCTCGAACGCCACCGCGAGGGCGGTGCCGGTCAGGCTTCGCAGCGCGGTGAGCACCAGCTCACGATTGGTCTCGGCCTTCTTCTTCGCAAACGCGGAATCGGGCGGAAACGAGATGGTCAGGCGATCGTCCTCGAGCGCGAACGGCATGGCTTCGGCCACCGAGGCGCCCACCATGGCGTTCTGCTCGCGCACCGCCTCGGCCACCGCCGCCCACATGTCCCGGATGCCCTCGATGTCCAGGGCGGGCACGACCTGTGGGGCAAGCGCCACCTCGACCTCGGCCTCGGCCTGCTCCTCGTGCTCGCCGACGGCCTCGACGGCGGCAGCGGCCACGGCGGTCACGGTCGCGGCGCGCACGGCCTGCTCCAGGGGGGCGGGCGGCGGCTCGGTAATCGGAGTTGGCCCGGGCGCCGGGGCGGGCGCCACGACGCTGGCCACCTGGGCGCCACCCGCCAGCAGGCTCTCGAGCTTGTCGATCCGCTGCATGAGCGCGGGGACCGTCTGGTCGGCCTCCGGCTGGGTCGCCTTGAGCAGCGCGACCTCGAGCTGTAGGCGTGGCTCGGACCCCTCCTTGACGGCGGAGAGGGCGGCGGCCAGCAGGTCCACCGCCCGCAGCAGCTCGCCCTGGCTGAGGCGTTGCGCCTGCGAAGCAAGCCGGTCGGAGTGCTCGGCGGTTACGGCGAATGAGTCGGGCACGTCACCGAGGGTCTGGACCACCAGCAGGTGGCGAAGGTGCGCGGCCATGTCGCGCATGAACTGGGCGTAGTCGCGACCGGAGTCGGCCAGCTGCGCCACCGCCAGCAGCGCCGGGCGAGGCTCGCGGTCGACCAGTGCCTCGGTGGCGTCGAGGATCAGGCCGGCATCGGCGGCGCCGAGGGTCTGGAGCACGTCTTCGAGAGCGACGTCGTTGCCGCCGTAGGTGACCAGCTGCTCGAGCGTGCCGAGCGCGTCGCGGAAGCTGCCCGTCGCCTTGCGCGCGATCATGCCGAGCGCCGGATCGGGAATCGTGATGCCCTCCTCGCCCGACACGCGCCGCAACACGCTGGCGATCTGCTCCAGCGACGGCCGGCCGAAGTCGAAGCGGTGGCACCGGTCGATGATCGTGGCGGGCACCTTGTGCGCCTCGGTGGTGGCCAGCACGAACACCACGTGCGCGGGCGGCTCCTCGAGCGTCTTGAGAAAGGCATTCCAGGCTGCCTGGGTGAGCATGTGGGCCTCGTCGAGGATGTAGACGCGCCGTGATCCGCCCATCGGTGACAGGGCAACGTTCTCGCGCAGCTCCCGGATGTCGTCGACCGAGTTGTTGGAAGCTGCGTCCATCTCAACGACGTCCAGCGAGGTGCCGTTCATGATCGCCCGGCACGTCGGATCGTCGGGCGAGAAGTCCACGCGCGGTCCTCCTTCGGCGTTCAGCGCGCAGGCCAGCAGCTTGGCCATGCTCGTCTTGCCGGTGCCCCGCGAGCCGACGAAGAGGTAGGCGTGATGGACCTTGTCGAGCTCGATCGCGTTGCGCAGCGTGCGCACCACGTTCTCCTGACCGACGACCTGCTCGAAGGTCCTCGGGCGGTGGCGGCGGTAGAGCGAGAGCATCGGCGTCGGATGCTACCCGGGGGACAGCGCTAGTCGGTTCTCAGGCGCGGGCGAGCGCTGCGCTAGGGTCGCGAATGGTCTCTGAGCCCACGTATCGGGCCGCCACCACGCCGCCGATGGCCCCGAACAGGTGGGCCTGCCACGACACGCCGGGGGTCGGCGCCAGGCTGGCAAGCAGCGACGCTCCCCAGACCACGAGCACCGCCAGACCAAGGCCCAGGTCGAGGAACCTGCGCGTGAAGAAGAAGCGGGCCATCAGGTAGGTGGCATAGCCGAACACGATGCCGCTGGCTCCGATCGTGTCGGTGCCCGACTTGGCCGTTACCCAGGTGCCGATGCCGGCGACCAATGCCACGATCACGGTCACGACGATCAGCCGACGGGCGCCCGCCAGCGCGATCCCCAGGCCCATCACCAGGAGCGGGATGGTGTTGCCGATCAGGTGCCCGAAGCCGGCGTGCAGGAAGGGCGAGCTGACGATCGCGGGGAGGGCCTCGACGTCGCGCGGCTCGATGCCGTACCGGTCCAGGCGGCCACCGAGGCCGACATCGACGATCTCTGAGACCCACATGACCCCGACGATCGCCAGGAGAACCTGGGCGCCCGACAAGAAGGCGGAGCGGTTCTTCGGGGCGACGGCGGCCATCGATCAAAGGATGACGGATCGTGATGGTGGACGCGAAAAAAGTGGACCGTGCACCCATCTCCGTGAAGGGCCTCCGGGCGTGCCCGCCGTGCCTCGGCTCCGGCCAGGTTGGTCCGCGGCGCATGAGTGGATCCGCTTAAGGCTGCTTCCTTCCGGACCTGACCTGGTTCGCAGGCACTCACCGCGCGGGACCCAGCCATCAACGTCTCGGTCCGGCGTACTGACCCCGAATGCTTCATCCCTCGGATGGGAATTCAGCCCCGCTAGAGCGGATTGCGGGTACAGGGCTCCGCTAAATCCCCGCCTAGCACGGTCCGGGGCGGACTCTAGCGCCCCGACAGCCGACTCCGCGCCCTTCGCCGACTCGCCGTACAATCAGCGCTCTCCCGGGCGCGTAGCTCAGTGGGAGAGCGCTCGCTTCACACGCGAGAGGTCGGTGGTTCGAAACCACCCGCGCCCATCACGAATGCCGACCCCTAGGGCCCTGCCGTCGGGCCGGTTGTCTCAATCCTTGTCTCAAACGATTGGTTCGGGGACCGCGTTTCGACTTCGTCGGGGAACCGCATTAGCTCCCAAATCAGGTCATGGTCCACTCGCTGCCGCTGAATGACCTGCGTGTAGAGCCCGAGCGTGAGGCGTGCATCGGTGTGCCCGAGTTGGCCCATCACCCAGCGCGGATCTCGACCCGCGGCGAGCGAGAGCGTGGCGAAGGTTCGGCGCAGGGTGTGCGGGGTCACACGTTCCGGCAGAAGCATCTTTCCCTCCTCGGCGCGCTTCTCGTTCACCCGCTCGACCACTCCCCTGATCGGACGCTGACCGTCGCGTCTCGGTGTTCCGTTGAGTAACCGGTTGCGAATGTTCGAGGCGTTCAGCTGTCCCCCCTGGTGAGTCGGAAAGATTGGAACGCTCGGCGAACCGGCTTTGCCGCGGCGATCTTCCGGCAGGGCAGCAAGGTGACTCCGCAGCTCGCCGAGTAAGAAGGCCGTCAGCTCGATGTCCCTCAGCCCGGCCTCGGTCTTGGATTCGCCGACCCGCAACCGGCCTCCGTGCAGGTCGAGGAGTGAGCGGGATGCCGAGGTCAGCTCGGATATCCGCGGGCCGGCGAGGCACAACGTGGCCAGCACCGCTCTACGGCCGTATCGCTGATGCGCGGGAAGGTCCTGCTCCCACGCCTGGGCCTCGTCGAGTATGTCGACCACCATGTCTGGCTCGAGGAAGGCCCCCCGGGACCGCGGCAGCCGCATTCTGCGCCGGCGGCCACGGGCAGGGTTGGCATCCAGCAGCTTGTACTCGACCGCGTCATCTACCACCTGGGCGAGCAGGTCGAGCATCATGTTGACCGAACGGGCGGAGAGGCCCTCGCCGACCAGTGCCTGTCGAAAGTCATCGACACCCCGCGCGTCAAGCGACGCCGTTTCAAGATCACCCAGGTGGCGGACCACATAGGCGAGGCGCCACTGGTAATCGGCCTGGGTATTTGGTGCCAGCTCGCCCTTGCGCCGCTGCCACCAGCGATACGCCGTCACGCGCACCTGCTCTCGGGAGTCGAGTTCGTCTTCGAGCGGCGCAGTTCGGGAAGGCGGTTCCCAGGTTCCGCGCTTGACCTTCTCCAAGATCGCGTCCAGCTCGACACGTGCCCTTGCGTCGCTCCAACCTTGATGATTAGTCCCGAATGCGACCCGCCACTGGCGTCCGAACGCGCGCACTCGCGCGCGGTAGGTCACCGTCTTGCCATCACTCCAGGCATGACTCTCGACCGTTCCGCTGCTCGTCCGTGGCACGACGGCGACCCTATCTCGCATCTCCTCACCAATCCCTCACGTCATCTGGGATTACGCCGCTACGTGCGGAGCTTGGGCGGCGCCCGGCCGGAGCACGGACCGGTCGGCTCGGGAGTGATAACTCGACCCGGCGCCTCGAAAGGGCTGCGCGGACACGCGTAAGCTCGAAGCGCAAAGTGCCCTTGGCCCCATCACCGACTCGGATCGCTCCCAGCTCCGCCGCGTGCGCCCGCACCCAGTCCTCCGACACCGCCATGATGCGGGCGACCGTCCCGGTGTCGAGCAGCTGAAAGCCGCGAGCCTCCGCGTCACGTTGGAGCAATTGCGCCACGCGACGCGCAATCTGCTCTACCGACTGCGGGTGGTCAGCAACATCGCGGAATCCGGTGTCGTGCTGCGGCATCGCGCTCTACCTATTAGATGCGCGAGATGGGATTTGGCCCCCCCTCCTCCTCGAAGGTGGCGCAATCGGCAAAGGTTACGTCGGCCCGCGCGCATATTGCTCTCCATGCTGGTAAGCAGGTCCGCCGCCTGGCGCAGCGTCGAGGCGTGGTCGTGGAGGTGGAGATACAGCCTGCCGTTCATGGCCTCGGAACCGTACGCGCAGCGCCCGTCGAACACCGCGCATTGCGATGGGCGGGCGGCTGGCAGGCCTTCGCGGGCCAGCCAGCAACGACAGACCCGCTCGCCCAGCGTGCGCGAGAGCGTTAGGGCCAACGTGCGCAAATGCGCTTGGCGGTTGAATCTCGCCGCGGCGTGGGGGACAGTGAACTGACACAACGCTGCACCAAGGGGCAGGCAGGGAATGCGAAGCTCAGCAGGGCGGTTGTCGGACCATCGACTAGCTTGCCGATCCGTCAACTTCAGGGGGAGGGGGGCCAAAACGAGGCTCGAACAGCTTGCCTGGGGCCGCGACCTTGCACTCCGCGCACGTCTGGGTGTTGTGAGAGGCGAGTACTTTGACGACCGTCCCACCGCGGGCTGCGAGCTTCTAGCCCAGCATCTTGGCGAGAGACTCGCACCAACAGGCCAAGG
>JBBRYL010000048.1:0-24062 GCA_038237685.1 Solirubrobacterales bacterium
CCGTTTGCAGGCGTCTTCTCCTTCATTAATGTTGTTGGTTGTTGCGCGGGCGCCGAGCGACCCGCACGCGCGTCGTTCCGGCAGGCTGCTGGCTTCTCGAAGGTCAGCAATCCAAGGAGGACGGCGTGCGGGTCACGACGGCATTCAACCGGCTGTTGGCGCTGCCCGGCGCCCGCGTCACCGACGTGTTCTTCGGTGTCGATGGCGTCTCGGTTCGGGTCGCGCTCAGGCGCCGGCGGGCGGCGTGCTCGGTGTGCGGGCAGGTCTGCGCCCAGGTGCATGACCGGGCGTGGCGGCGCTGGCGCCATCTCGACCTCGGCGGCCAGCGCTGCTTTGTCGAGTATGAGCTGCGGCGCGTCAGGTGCCCGGACTGCGGCGTGCGCGTGGAGGCCGTGGAGTGGGCGCGGCCCAGGGCCCGGCACACCCGTGACTTCGAGGACCTCGTCTGCTTCATGGCCCAGCAGATGGCCAAGACGCCGATCACCGCCCTGCTCAGGGTCGGCTGGGACACCGTCGGCGCGATCGTTGAGCGGGTCGTCGCCGAGCGCCTCGACACCGAGCGCCTGGCCGGGCTGGTG
Source organism: Solirubrobacterales bacterium (assembly GCA_038237685.1). GTDB lineage: Bacteria > Actinomycetota > Thermoleophilia > Solirubrobacterales > Thermoleophilaceae > JAAYBF01. The sequence continues at coordinate 579 of JBBRYL010000048.1, forward strand.
ATGATCGGCGTCGATGAGATCAGCTACCGCCGCGGGCAGCGCTACCTCACCCAGGTCTGCGACCACGCCACCGGCGCGATCGTGTGGGCCAAACCGGGGCGCAACGCCCAGACGCTGCAGGACTTCTTCGCTGAGCTCGGGGAGCTCAAGAACTCGATCCGAGCGGTCTCGATCGACATGAACGGCGGCTATGAGAAAGCCATCCGCCACGGTCTCCCCAACGCGCAGGTGTGCTTCGACCCGTTCCACGTCGTCCAGCTCGCCGGCAGGGCGGTCGACGACGTCCGCCGCGCCGAATGGAACACGGCCGGCAAGAGCCGAACCGGCCACGGCCGCTGGGTCAAAGGGGTGCGCTGGTCGCTGCTCAAGGCGCCCGAGAACCAGACCGCCGGCCAGCTCGCGGCGCTGCACGAAGTCGAGCACGCCAACCAGCGTCTCTACCGGGCGTTCCTGCTCAAGGAGGAGCTCAGGCTGCTCTACCACCTCGAGGACCGCTCGCTCGCCGAAGAGCACCTCAACGCGTGGCTGGCCTGGGCCTCACGCAGCAAGCTCAAGCCGTTCGTCAAGCTCGCCCGGACGCTGCGCGCCCGCCGCGACGGCATCCTCGCCGCCATCCGCCTCAACATCAACAACGGCCGCATGGAAGGCCTCAACAGCAAGGTCCGGCTGCTCAGCCACCGGTCCTTCGGCTTCCACGGCCCCCAACCCCTCATCGCCCTCATCTACCTCTGCTGCAGCAGCCTGACGATCACCCCGCCCCTGCGATGACGTCACCACTCAAACGACCGGAGCACCTCATGTAAGGGCTCGGCGCTTATATGGAAGTCACACTGAGCACCGCACACTCACTGCAGTGGATGGCTCGGGCGGCCTCGCATGCCGGGGGGCAAGGTGTCGAGGGGCGCGCAGATCCGGCGCTCAGTGCCGATGCTCGTGCTCGTGCTCGTGCTCGTGGCTCGCCTCGTGGAGGTGGGGATGGGAGTGGACGCGATCTCCGTGGCGGTGCTCGTGCTCGTGCCCGCCATCCCTTTCGCTCGTGTCGGCGAGAAGACTCGGCTCGCCGCCCGAGGCGATCGAGCGCTCGCAGTCGCCGCAGTGTCCGTGGATCGGGAAGTGGGTGAAACGGGGATCGAAGTTCAACCGCTGCCTGATCTCGTCGCGGATCGCATCGAGCGCCTCCGGCTCGAGGCTGGTGACGCGACCGCAGCGCTCGCACACGAGGTACTCGCGGTCACGACCGCGCGCCAGCGCGTAGAGGCCGGCGCCGTGACCCGCGTGCAGATGACTCACGACGCCCAGCGCCTCCAGGCGCTCCAGGTTGCGGTAGACCGAAGTGAGCTCGAGGCTGTGCGTCCGGGCCCCGAGTCCGTCGGCGATGCGCTCCGCGGACACCGGCCCGTCAGCGGCGAACAGGGTCTCGAGCACGAGGCGCGCCGGCGTCGACACGCGGTGGCCCGCGGCGCGCAGGGCATCGACGACCTCGTCGAGGTCCTCGAAGCTCAGAGGCCTGCCCTCTCGTGCGACCGTCATCGCGGAGCCTCCGTCAGGCTGGCTCCCGCTCGAGCTTGGCCGACCACTTCTCCTCGATGCGCCCGAAGCGCCAGACCGACAGCGCAATTACCCAGGTGACGACGAAGAGCCCGACGACGGCGTAGCCGACGATGTTGAGGTCGAGGTTGGAGACGAAGTCCCAGACGCCGCCGGTCAGGCTCAGCTTGTCGGCGAAGACGGACAGCAGCTCGATCGTGCCGATGAGCAGCGCGACCGCGACCGAGAGACCGGTGATCGTCATGTTGTAGAAGATCTTGCGAACCGGCTTGGAGAACGCCCAGCCGTAGGCGAAGTTCATGAACGCACCGTCGATGGTGTCGAACAGCGACATGCCCGCCGCGAAGAGGATCGGCAGGCAGAGGATGGCGTAGAACGGCAGGCCGCTCCCTGCCGCCGCGCCCGCGAGCACGAGCAGCGCGACCTCGGTGGCGGTGTCGAAGCCCAGCCCGAACAGGATGCCCAGCGGATACATGTGCCACGGCTTCTTGACCGCGCGGGTCGCTCGACCGTAGAAGCGGTTCATGAACCCGCGCCTGTCGAGTTGCTCCTCGAGCTCGGCCTCGTCGAAGTCGCCCTGGCGCATGCGCAGGAAGATCCGCACGATCGAGACGAGAATGATCAGGTTGAGGATCCCGATCAAGAAGAGGAAGGAGCCGGAGACCACGGGCCCTACCAGCCCAGTCGCCTTGTGCAGCGTCGAGGAGTCGTTCTCCACCGCGCCGCTCAGCCCGCGCACTCCGACCACCACGAGAAGGCCGAGCGCAAAGACGATCGTGGAGTGCCCGAGCGAGAAGAAGAAGCCGACGCTCAGGGGACGCTGGCCCTCGTTCATGAGCTTGCGCGTCGTGTTGTCGATCGCCCCGATGTGGTCGGCGTCGAAGGCGTGGCGCAGGCCAAGCGTGTACGCAGTGATGCCGATCCCCACCCCGAAGATCCCGCTCGCGCCCAGGCTGTAGTGCTGGGGCGCGACGACCGCGATCAGGATGAAGAAGCCGACGACGTGGAGGCCTAGGACTACTAGCGCGAGCAGGCCGGCTCGGCGCCACTCAGCGGGGGTCATCGAGCTTCGGATCCGCTGCCAGCGGGAGTCCCCGGACAAAGGCATAGTGGGTACTGCAGCCATCGCGGGCCTCCTCCGGTCGCTGACCGCTCCGTTCGTCCCGAGCGGGACGCGGGGCGACTATAAGCCCGACCTCCTCCTAATTGCAAGCCAGTTTCATTAAGATGGCGCCCGCGAGAGCCATGCGCCTGCCTGGCAGCTACCGGGCCGCCGCCGCGAGCTGGGCTGCCGCGACGGCCGCCTGCCCGTAGGCGATCCCGCCGTCGTTGGGAGGCAGCCGCTCCGGGACCAGCACCCGGAGCCCCTCAGCCTCGAGCCTCTCCGCGCACCCCGTGAGCAGCCTCCGATTCTGGAAGACCCCGCCCGAGAGCGCAACGGTGTCGAGCGAGCGGCGACCGGCGAGCGTCTGGCATGCGAGGGCCGTGGCCTCCGCGAGTCCGTTGTGAAAGCGGGCGGCGACGGTGGCGACCCGTGCCCCCGCGGCCACGTCGGCGAGGACCTCCCGCACCGTTCCCCGAGCGTCCAGCACGAGCGCCGGCGCATCGGTCGCCCCGCCCGCCCGCGCGGAGAGCGGCGGCGCTTCGGTCGCCCCCCTCGCCCGCGCGGCGAGCGGCAGTGCTTCGGTCGCCCCCGCGCGCTCGACTAACGCCAGCGAGTAGGCGCCGCGCTCGTCGTCGTCGCACGCCGCCTCGAGCTCAACGGCTGCCTGGCCCTCGTAGCTCACCCGCGCGCGCAGGCCGCATAGCGCGGCGACGGCGTCGAAGAGCCGGCCCATGCTCGTGGTCACCGGCGCGAGGTCGCTGCGCGCCAGCGCCGCCATCGTCGCCCACATCCTTGGGTCGACATCACCGGTAAGGGTCGCCGGCAGCGCGGACTCCTCCCCAAGCGCCTCCTGGAGCCACGCGCAGGCCATCCGCCATGGCTCGCGGACGGCCCGCTCGCCGCCCGGCATGCGGACCGGCCACAGCCAGCCCGCCCGCTCGAAGCCCTCGAGGTCGCCGACGAGCAGCTCCCCGCCCCACACCGTGGCGTCGGTGCCGTACCCGGTCCCGTCGTAGATGGCGCCCAGAGCTGGGCCGTGCTCGCCGTGCTCGGCCAGGCACGCGGCGAGATGTGCGTGATGGTGCTGGACGCCGACGTGCTCGACGCCCTCGCGCTGGAGCGCCTCGTTGCTCGACAGGTAGTCGGGGTGCAGGTCGTGAGCCACGACTTCGGGCTCCACCGCGAACAGGCGCTCGAAGTGCTCGACCCCCCCGCGGAAGGAGCGCAGGGTCGCCCAGTTCTCGAGGTCGCCGATGTGATGGCTCACCCACGCGCGCCTTCCCTTCGCCACGCAGAACGTGCTCTTCAGCTGCGCCCCGTAGGCCAGCAGCGGTCGCGGCGAGGCGAGCGGGAGGTCGATGCTCGCCGGCACGTAGCCGCGCGAGCGGCGGATGACCAGCGGCGCGCGGCCGGAGACCGCGCGCACGACCGAGTCGTCGGTTCGCGTGTGGATCGGCCGGTCGTGGTGCAGGACGAGGTCCGCGATCGTGGCCAGGCGCTCGCGGGCGTCGTCGTCGCGGTAGGCGATGGGCTCGTCTGAGAGGTTGCCGCTCGTCATCACCAGCGCGACGCGGAGGTCGGCAAGCAGAACGTGATGCAGCGGCGAGTAGGGAAGCATCACACCGAGGTCGGGAGCGCGCGGCGCCACCGACGGAGCGACCGGCGCTCGGGGCCGCCGCGGCGCGAGCACGATCGGCCGCTCGCGGCCGATCAGCAGCCGCTCTTCGGCCTCGCTCAGGTCCACCAGCGCGCGCGCGGCTTCTAGGTCGCGGGCCATGAGGGCGAACGGGCGGTCCTCTCGGTGCTTGCGCGCCCGCAGCCGCGCGACCGCCGCCTCGTCATCGGCCCGGCAGGCAAGGTGGTAGCCGCCGATCCCCTTGACGGCGAGGATCGCGCCCCCGAGCAACGCCTCACCGGCGTGGGAGAGGGCGGCCTCGGACCCGGTGCCGGCGCTGCCGGAATCGCGCGGGGCGACATCGCCGAGCGCCGCTGCCAGCGTCACCGACGGCCCGCACACCGAGCAGGCGTTGGGCTCGGCGTGGAAGCGACGGTCGAGCGGGTCCTCGTACTCGGCGCGGCACGCCGCGCACATCTCGAAGCCGGCCATCGTCGTCAGGGCGCGGTCGTAGGGGACGTCGCGCACGATCGTGAAGCGAGGGCCGCAGTCGGTGCAGTTGATGAACGGATAGCGGAAGCGCCGGTCGGCGGGGTCCAAGAGCTCGGCCAGGCACGCCTCGCAAGTCGCCGTGTCCGGCGATACCAGGGCGAGCGGCTCGCCCCCACGAGTGCTCTGCACGATCTCGAAGCCCTGTCGGGCCTCAGGGGCCCGCTCCTGGTAGTCCACCCCCTCGACGCTGGCCAGCGGCGGCGCCTCGGCGGCCAGGCGGGCCAGGAACGCCTCGACCGAACGGCAGTCGCCTTCCGCCTCGACGACCACGCCGCGCTCGTCGTTGAGGACGTAGCCGTCGAGCGCCAGCTCGCGCGCGAGCCGGTAGACGTAGGGCCGGAAGCCCACCCCCTGCACAATCCCCGTGACCCGCGCGCGGACCCGCCGCCGGCCGCCCGGCGCAGATCCGGGGCGGGCGGGGCCGGCCTTCGCGCTCATCCCTGCGGGCGGCGGCGCATCTCGGAGACGATGAACCCGTAGAGAAGGTGGTCGGCGGCGAGCGCGACACGATCGACGGGGCGCACCTTCTTGGCCTGCTTGAGCCCGAGCGCCGGAGCGATGCCGAGCTCGAAGCCCAACCACACCGCCACTCCGTAGACCGGGCCGGCCCAGGGCAAGCGCCGAATCGTGTCGGGCAAGAGCGCGAAGACGAGCCCTCCGCCCGCGCCGTAGCCCCAGTGGGCGGCCTCGAGCACCGCGCGGCGGCGCTTGCGGGGCACCGCCCGCATGACGCCTCGGGCCCGCTGCCGGACGAGCGCCACGGGCGGCGGCTCGTCGACGAGGCCGACGTGGACGGTGAACGTACGCATGCCGGACATCGCCATCGCCGCGATGGTCCCCCGCACGCCACCGTGCAGGACCTCGCCCACGGACCCCAGCTTTTCCGCCCGGTGCTCGCCCAGGTCCTGGTCCGCCCGTCCGTTGTCCGGCGGGGGGCTCATGATCTGCAATCGCCGCACTTCGTTCATGGGTTGCCTTCCTCCCCAGCTCTCGCAGGACATGGTAGGCGCTGGCCGGTCGGGACGGAGGGGGGCGGGATTCCCCCCCTCAAGCAGGCGCCCGCGCCCGCTCGGGCAGCGCCGCCAGCCAATCCCGGAAGATGTCGATCCCCTCTCCGGTGCGCGCGCTGACGAGCATCCGCTCGACGCCGGGATGGACCGCGTCGAGGTTGTAGAGGTACTTCTCGAGGTCGAAGTCGAGGTGGGGCAGCAGGTCGAGCTTGTTGACGACCACCAGCTCGCACGCGCGGAACATCAGCGGGTACTTGAGCGGCTTGTCCTCCCCCTCGGCGACCGAGGAGACCATGATCCGGGCGTCCTCGCCCACGCGAAACTCGGCGGGACAGACCAGGTTGCCGACGTTCTCGATCACCAGCACGTCGAGCTCTTCCAGCGCCATCGAGGGAAGAGCCGAGCGGACCATGTTCGCATCGAGATGGCACTCTCCGCCGAAGCCCGAGTCGGTGTTGAGCTGCGTGACGGGAATGTGCAGCGCCGCCAGCCGGTCGGCGTCCATGCTGCCCTGAACGTCGCCTTCGAGAACCCCCACTCGCACGCCTTCGAGCTCTGAGAGCGTCCGCTCGAGCAGCGTGGTCTTCCCGGCGCCCGGGGCGCTCATGAGGTTGACGACCGTCACCCCGGCCCGGTCGAAGTCGTCGCGGTTGGCCCGCGCGATCGTGTTGTTGGCGTCGAGCGCGTCCTCGACGACCTTCACCTTGGTTCTGTGCACCCTGCGTCTCCCTTGTGGTTGCCCTACATCCCTCGGATCCTGAAGTACCTCCGCATCTCGGGAATCTGCACCGCGATGATGAACACCAGGAGCAGGACGACGACCGCGGCGACGGCGATGACTGCTATCAGCGCAGCGGACACCGCTACATCGCCCTGATCTTCAGGTAGCGCTGGATCTCAGGCAGCTGCGCGGCCGTGGCCGCGGCGACGGCGCCCCCGGCGGCCAGGAGCAGAAGCACCTGCACGCTGGGGCTGATGTGAATGGACTTCATGACGGGCGTACCTCCTTTGTCTCGGATGGTGTTGTCAAATCGGTCAGCAGCGACTCGACGAGCTTTGCCGCCTCGTCGAGTGCCAGCCGCACGGGCTCTGAGAGATCGACGACCAGGTCCTCGTCCTCGTCGCCGCTCATGCGGGTCTGCGGCTCGCAGCCCACGACCAGGGTGCGCGGCGGGGTGCCCCCCAGCCCCTGTACGAGCGCGAGGACCTTGACGGGATCCATGCCGTGGGTGTCGAGGGCGACCTCGTCGGGGTCGATCTCGGGCTCGATCACGTAGAGGGTGCCCGGTGGGTCGCCGCGAGGAGCGGCGTCGAGCAGGATGACCGCCGCGTAGCCGTCCATCATCGCGTAGGCGAGGTCCATCCCGCGAATGCCGAAGTCCACGACCTCCACGCCGGGCGGCAGCGCACGCTTGGCGAGCCGGGAGGCGAGCGCCACGCCGAAGCCGTCGTCGCCGAGGAAGACGTTGCCGATGCCCGCGACCAGGATGCGCTGCGACGTTGCCAGGTCAGCCGGGGCCGCTTCCTCGGAGAGCGGCTCGACCTCCTCGCACGAGAAGAAGAAACGGTGACCGGGTTGGCGCATCTCGCCGAGGTCGCGACCGGGATCGTCCTCCACGATGACCGCGAGCTGGATCTGGTCCTCCATGTCCTGCTCGATCGCCTCGATGACGGCGCTCATCCCGGCGAGGGCGATGTCGAAGACGTCCCCTCCCGCCCGCGGCTTGAGCCGAACCCTGCTGCCCGCCCTCAGCTCGACGCCCTCCACAACGACCGTGTCGGGCCCCGGCCGCTCGAGCTCCTCCCAGTACCCCCGATCGACGCTCATCGCTGGCGCGCCATCCCGAAGTTGCCCTGGCGCCCGCTCATCGTTCACGCGCCATCCCGAACTCGCGGATGGTTCCGTGCAGCGCCATCTGCTGCTCCTCGGTGAGTGACTCGGTCCGCTCCAGGATCTCGCGGACCCGGGGATCGGAGTCGCGCATCTCGGCCTTCTCCTCGTCGGTCAGGCTGAGGATGTTGAGGGTGAGCATCTGGTCGATCTCCCCGCCGTCGAAGAGATCGCCGGGACTCTCGGGCGCGATGCGGGGGAAGTCTTCGAGGATGATCGGCGAGCAGAGCAGCGTGCCGCGCTCGCCGGGCTCACCGACGAGCACGGGCCAGGTGCCCTCGTTGCGACAGGCCTGCGCCGCCTCGCGGAGGTCGTCCGGCGGGTCGGTGAGCGAGACGAAGCTTCCGCTCCTCGCCCGCAGGACGGTGTGGGCCGAGCAGAACGTGCGCCTCAGCGCGTCCTCACGGGATCCACCTTCCCACGGCGTTGTGTTGAGGATCCTGACCGTCAGACGGTGCACCGCGCCGTCCAGTCGCTCGGCGCGGACCTCGACCGATCCCCGCAGCGGTTGCCAGCTTCGGACGATCGCCCCGGCACGGGCGCCGGAGGGATCGAGCAGCTCCTCTTCCTCGCTGGCCGCCTCGATGGCGACCGGCACCCGGTGACCCGCCGCGAGCACGTCGAGGCCGAGCTCCGAGACGACGACTTCGCGCTCGACGGCCTCGTCCCAGGCCAGGTAGCGCTCGTCGCCGACGACCAGGTCGTCAGCCTCCTGCATGCCGTCCGGCGTCTGCCGTGCGACCTTGCGCTCGACCACCTGGAGGAAGCGCACGCCGACGTCCAGGCGCAGCTCGTCGCCGGCCTCGAGCAGGCACTGTGCCTGCATCACCCACGGGTCGTCGTCGCGACCTTCGCTGTGCCCCTTGGGATAGACCCCGCCGAACGTCCAGCGCTGCTGGTTCTTCATCGCCGACCGGCGGTAGGGCCACAGGATGTAGCCCTCGTAGAGCACGGCGTCGGCGATCAGCCGGACGGGATCGGGGGGTGTGTTCACTTGACGGCGATTATTCACGTCATTCGAGCACACCCCGGCGGTGCGCGCGTCGAGCCCTGCTCCTTCCTGGACTCGCTCCACTGCCGCGGCTTGTCCGAGTCGCTCCACGTCTATCCCTCCTCCTTCTCGCCAAGGAGCGAGTCGAGCGTGTCCTCCCAGGTGGCCAGCGCATTGCGCGACTTGTAGGCGCAGAGTCGATCGAAGCTCTCCGTTCCGATCCTCAGCCACGCGGTCCCGCGGAAGTGCTGCTCCATGGTCTCGCGCCAGACGCGTACCGGCAGCCGGTACTCGGCGTCCTGCTCCCAGGAGATCCGGGTGATCTGCAGCATTCCGTTCGAGCCCTTGTAGAACACGGTGCCGCTGAAGAGGAACTCCAGCGGCACCTCGCCGTCCTCGAGCGAGTTGAAGTACCGGGAGGCCACGACCTCGAGGTCATAGGTGCAGGTCACCGGCAGGTCGACCTCCGTGCTGCCGGTGAACGCAGGGACCACGAGCGTCGTCCGCGTCCACAGAAGCGTGCGCAGGGTGGTCCCCCAGTCCTTCTTGTCCCCGAACAGCTCGAAGAGCCGTTCGTGGGCGGCGGCGTCGTAGGAGCGCCGCCGCGCGGCGATCTGGACCTGGGTGTCGAGCAGCACGGACTGGATCGGGTGACCGCCGACGTTGTCGATCCGCACCGCGAAGCGCAGCGTCGGCACCGCGGCGTACTCCACGGTGCCGGCGTCCGTGACCGCGAAGGTCAGCTCCGGGAGGGAGCCGGCCTCGACGGCAGCCTGAGATCCGGTAATTGACATCACCGATGCCGGCGGCCTCTCCCCCTAGGCCGGGGAGAGGTTCGGCATGCTCGGGTCGATGGGCTCGCGCGCATCCGCGTTGACTCCGGTGGACCGCTCGGCTGTCGAGCGACCGTCGGGCTTGTGACCCGGCTGCTTCTCGTAGTTGCCCTTCGCGTTGCCCTGGTTGACCCCCGGAGTGTGTGCGGGCGCGTCCATCTTCGGGCCCCCACCGCCGGTCTTCATTGCACCCATGTCATCTCCTTCCCGCCGTGCTCACGCCGCGGCGTTCGATTGCTGGCCGTCGTTCCGGCTCGCCGGTCGCGACCGCCGGTCGAGATCCTCGAAGAACTCCCCGATCGCCTCCCAGACCTCCTTCCCGCCGGTCAGCCCCCTCCATCGGGTGCGGATGAGGCCGACCAGGGCGTAGCACTCGTCGATCGACACGATCCACTGCTGCCGTGCGCCGCGGGCTCGGTTGACGAGCAGGGCCTCCACGTCGGGCGCCATCGTTCCCAGCACCGGGTTGGAGACCTCCAGCTCATGCCAAGCCTCCAGTCCAAGCAGCGATTCGGTGGGGCCCGCGGGACTCGGGTAGTAGGCCATCACCCGCCCTTCGGCGGAGCTGTTGAAGAAGAACGCGATCTCCACCGGGATCCGCAGCTCCTCCCAGGCCAGGTCGCTCATCTCGAAATCGGCGATGGTCAGCCGGCGGTCGCCGACGAGCCGGTAGTGCCCGCCGCCCGCCGCGGTGCTGTCGAAGAGCAGCGAGCACGCCTGGCAGGAGCACATCAGCTCGCGATCGACGAGGTTGAGCAGGTGGCGGTGCTCGGGCGCGATCGGCAAGCTGCAGAGCTCGCAATGCTCCATGGCGGCTTCGCGCTCGGTCGTGGAGCGCTGGGCGAGCTTTCCCAGGCGCGACGAGGCGAGCGGGGTGGTCTCAGCGGCCATGACCTCAGCCCACCGCGACCTTGACCTTCACCTGGCCGCCGCTCTCGACGAGCAGCGGGATGGGCGCCAGATGGCGCTGCGCTCCGTCGAGCGATCTCCCCGCCCTGCGTGCGTCGTAGCGCCCGCCGCATTTGGGGCAGGCGAGCTCGGTGCCGCTCAGCACGGCGTCGCCGAGCGACTCCCCGCACCCGGGGCACTGAGGCCGGTAGGCGTAGACGCTCTCTTCGAGCCTGACGAAGAGCAGCGCCTCCCCCGCGACGTCCTTGACCACCGGTCCGCCGTCGGAGAGCTCCGGCATCCCGCCTGCGCTGGCCCACGAGCCGCTCCCAGCGGGCTGGTGGACCGACGCCTTCGCCGAAAATTCGCCCCGTGAGCCGTTCGCAGCGGGCTGCAGCGCCGGCTCGTAGGCCGGAGCTCGCGCCCGGGAGCCGTTCGCAGCGGGCTGCTGCGCCGGCTCGTAGGCCGGAGCTCGCGCCCGGGAGCCGTTCGCAGCGGGCTGCTGCGCCGGCTCCTTGGCTGGAGCCCCGGCCATCTGGAGCTCGATCAACCCAGACGCCGGCGCCGGCTCCTGCGCCGCAGCGCCCACCATCTGGAGCTCGATCAAGCCGGGCGGCGGCGCCGGCTCGACTGCCCCCTCCGCCTCGATGCCCACCACGTCGGGAGCCGCCTTGTGGATGGCGTCCTCGATCGCGAGCTTGAGGGTGACCGCGGAGGAGGGGCAGCCGTTGCAGCTCCCCTCCATACGCAGCCGCACCACTCCGTCCTCTACGCCGACGAGCTCGACGTTGCCTCCGTGGGAATCCAGGTAGGGGCGAACCCCTTCCAGCGCCTCGTCCACCCGGGTCTCCAGCGGCACGGGATGGAGACCGTGCAGGAGCAGGAGGTGGGAAACGAGGTCGTCCTGCGCCACCGCCTGCGCCAGCTTGCCGTCGTCGTCGTGATCGGCCACCTGCGAGACCAAGCGGGCGAGCCCCTCACCGTAAAGGTCGAGCAGTGCTGAGACGACCTCCGTCGCCTTCTCCTGGGCGACCGGGTCTGCGAGCGCCTCGACCTCCTCCAGGAGCGTCTCGATTCTCGCGACCCGGTCGCGTGCCTCTGCGTCGTCCACCACGAGCCCCTAGCTGTGAGCCCCGAACATGGGCGAGTGGATCTTGTTGATCGTCTTGCCCTTCCCGAGGTACATGTGCACCCCGCAGGGCAGGCACGGATCGAAGCTGCGGACGGCGCGCATGATGTCGATGCCCCGGAAGTTGTCGGGCCCGTTCTCCTCGAAGATCGGCATCCCCGTGCACGCGTCCTCGTACGGTCCCGGGGTCCCGTAGGAATCGGTCGGGCTGCCGTTCCACGGCGTCGGCGGGTAGGGGTGGTAGTTGGCGATCTTTCCGTCGCGGATCACGAGGTGGTGCGAGAGCACGCCGCGCACGGCCTCGTGGAAGCCGCATCCGATCGCCTCGTCAGGCACGTCGAAGTTCTCGAAGACCTTCGTCCGGCCCGCTCGCACCTCCTCGAAGGCCTTGTTGACGAAGTGCAGCGCCATCGCCGCCGAGTAGGCCACGAAGTAGATCCGCGCCCGATCACGCTCGATCGCGTTGGACCACTGCGGGACCCGCCACTCGAGGTTGGCCTCCGGCGTGTCGGGGGTCTTTGGCAGGTTGATCTGCACGGAGTGCCCGGTCGCCTTTACGAAGGGCGTGTCCACCTTGCCTGCCAGGGCCGTGGCCCACAGACGCGCGAGCGCGCCGCCGCCGGTGTCGAGCGCCAGGTTGTGGCCCGTGCGCTTGTCATACCACCGCGGACTCATCACCCACGAGTAGTTGCCGCCCTCCAGGTCGCGCTTCTGGGGCTTGGGGATCGTCGTCTGGTTCCACGGGTGGCGCTGGTCGATCGGGTTGCCGAGCGGGTCCTTGGTGACGAAGGTCTCCTCGCCGACCCAGTCCTCGTAGTACGAGCTGCCGAGCAGAATCCGGATGCCGACGTTGATGTCCACCAGGTTGGTGGTGACGAGCTCGCCGTCCACTATGACGCCCGGGGTGACGAACATCTCGTTGCCCCAGGCCTCCATGTTCTTATAGGAGTAGTCGACGTGGTCGGGGTTGTTCCACGCCCCCCAGCAGCCGAGCAGGATCCGCCGCCGGCCGACCTCCTCATAGCCTGGCAGTGCCTCGTAGAAGAAGTCGAACACGTCGTCGTTCATGGCGACGGCCTTCTTCGTGAAGTCCAGGGTCCGCAGCAGCCGGCTGAGGTAGTCGGTCAGCAGCGTCGGCGTGGGCACCGTCCCCACCCCGCCCGGATAGAGCGTCGAGGGGTGCACGTGGCGCCCCTCCATCAGGCAGATCATCTCGCGGGCGACCCGGCTGAGGTGGAGGGATTCGCGGTAGGTCTCGCCCGTGAACGGGTTGTAGGAGCGCATGATGTCGCCGATGGTCCGGTAGCCGTGGACGTTGGCGTTGCGCGCCTCGGTCTTCTCGGCCTTGGCCCACACGCTGGGGTTGGTCTCCTTGACCAGCTGCTCGCAGAAGTCGACGAAGACCAGGTTGTCCTGGAAGATGATGTGGTCGAAGATGTACTCGGCCGCCTCTCCCAGGTTGACAATCCACTCCGCCAGCGGCGGCGGCTTGACTCCGTAGGCCATCTGCTGGGCGTAGCAGGAGCAGACGGCGTGGTTGTCACCGCAGATCCCGCAGATGCGGCTGGTGATGAAGTGCGAGTCACGCGGGTCCTTGCCCTTCATGAACACGCTGTAGCCGCGGAAGATGGAGGACGTGCTCTTGCACGAGACGACCTCCCGATTGTCGAAGTCGATCTTGGTGTAGATGCCGAGGTTGCCGACGATCCTGGTGATCGGATCCCAGGCCATGTCGACGACGTTGCCAGACTGGGGCTTCACCTGCTCCCGAGTAGCCATGTGTGCTCTCCTCTCTTAATCCTGTTTGCGGGCTCGGTGGGAGTCCGGTCTAGTTTCCCCACCGCGGCTTGTAGCCCGTGGTGAGCTCGGGGCGGTTGTGCCGCCACTTCGTCTCCTTGTTGACCGTCGTGTTGGTGATGCTGCGCAGCTTGCGGAACACCGGCCCGTAGGCGCCGGTGATCGCGGACGAGAGCGTTCCGCCCGGAGGTGCGTCCATGAACGGCATGAACTTGTCCGGGAAGCCCGGCATCGTGCAGCCGATGCAGATGCCACCCACGTTGGGGCAGCCCCCGATCCCGTTCATCCACCCCCGCTTGGGCACGTTGCAGTTGACCACCGGGCCCCAGCAGCCGATCTTCACCTGGCACTTGGGCGAGTTGTAGTCCTTGGCGAAGTCGCCCTGCTCGTAGTAGCCCGCCCGATCGCAGCCCTCGTGCACCGTCTTGCCGAAGAGCCACTGCGGCCGCAGCTGGTCGTCGAGCGGAATCGTGGGCGCGAGCCCCGCCGCCTGGTAGAGCAGCCAGACCAGCGTCTCCATGAAGTTCTCCGGCTGCACCGGGCAGCCGGGGACGTTGACGATCGGAAGGCCGCCGGCGGAGCGGAAGTCCCAGCCCAGGTAGTCGGCGAGGCCCATGCATCCGGTCGGGTTGCCGGCCATCGCGTGGATCCCGCCGTAGGTGGCGCAGGTGCCGATCGCGACCACGCCCCACGCCTTCGGGGCGAGCCGGTCGATCCACCAGTTGAGGGTCAGGGGCTCGCCCGTCGCCTCGTCGTTGCCGAACGAGGTCCAGTAGCCCTCGCCGTTGATCTTCTCGTTGGGGATCGAGCCTTCGATGACCAGGACGAAGGGAGCGTCGAGGGTGTCGTTGGCCGCCTGGCGGAAGGGCAGCAGGTACTCCTCGCCGCCCATGGTGGGCGAGAGCACCTTGTTGTGGAGGTTGACCTTCGGGAGCCCGGGGATCGCCCCCAGCAGAACGTCCTCGATGCTCGGCTGGCCGGCCGCGGTGATGGAGATCGTGTCCCCGTCGCAGCTCATGCCCTCTGAGATCCACAGAATGTGGACTTCGTCTACTCCGGCCGGCTTCGCCTCAGCAGTCGCCATCAGCCCATCCCTCCAGTCGTGGTCAACGCCTCTTGCACTTCTTCCAGCTCAAGCGAGTCGACGAGCAGCTCCTCGCCGGCCAGCACGTCAAGTTCGAAACCTCCGCACTCCGCGCAAGCGAGCGGGAAGTCGGGGAGCAGGCTCTCCGCCCCGCACTCGCGGCATCTCCCGACCGCCGGTACGTCTTCGATTTCGAGCTCAGCGCCCTCGATCGACGTGCCCTGAGCCACCAGCTCGAAAGCGAACTCGAGCGCCGAGGGAACCACCTGGCGCAGGTGCCCGACCTTGAGCTCGACCTTGGTCACCCGCCGCCCGCCGGCGTGCCGGCTTGCGACCTCGATCACGGCCTCCGCTATCGAGAGCTCGTGCATCGGTTCCTCAGCAGATCCTGGTGGCGGGGTATGAACGTCGCAGCTGGGAACGGGCCGGCCGGTCGCATCGTCGGTTATCCGATCACTCGATCACGCTGGCTTTGAGCTCCTCGAGCTCCTGCTCGTAGTCGGCGCCCATCTGCTCGAGAAGGCGCCGGGTGGCGTGCGCCTCCTGCTCGTCGATCTTCGACATGGCAAAGCCGACGTGGATCAGCACCCAGTCGCCCGGGTCGACGCCGTAGCTGCCGTCCTTGCCGTCGAGCAGTGCGATGTTGACGTTGCGGCGAACGCCCGAAACATCGACTTTGGCCAGTCGCCTGGACTCGTCAACGATCTCCACGATTTGGCCGGGAATGGCCAGGCACATACTGGTTACAGCCTCCCTGTCGACCGGCTGCGCGGCCACACCCGTGGTCGCGCTCCGGCCTCGATGCGGGGTATTCCTACAACACGCGCGGGGGCCGCGTAAGGGCTGGCCGCTTATATGCCGGCTGCACTGAGCGTTTCACCCATACTGTGGAAGGACCGCTCAGGCGGCCATCGCCCGCCCGCTCCGGGGGCATGGGCGCGTTCGATCAATCTGGCCTGTAGACGCTCGACGAAGGGCCGCCGCAGCGCCTCGAGTGGTCGCTACCGCACGACCCTGAAGGTCACGGTGCGGGGCTGTGTGCGAGCTCCGCCGGCGGAACCGCTCACCGTCGCGCGGTAGGAGCCGGGGACGAGGAACTTGCGCCCGAAGCGACCGCTGAAGCTCGCCTTGTTCGCGCCCGCCACGCCCTTCTTAGTGAAGCTGCCCACCGTCACGTAGAGCGTGCAGGCACCGCGCTTG
Organism: Solirubrobacterales bacterium; assembly: GCA_038237685.1. Taxonomy (GTDB): domain Bacteria; phylum Actinomycetota; class Thermoleophilia; order Solirubrobacterales; family Thermoleophilaceae; genus JAAYBF01. Next base: position 16,222 of record JBBRYL010000048.1, read on the forward strand.
CGGTTGCTCTTGGTCTCCCGGAGGCACTTCGAGCCCACCCGCCGACCGCCAGTCCTGCGCGCGATGGTGAACTTCACGGTCGCCGCCCGTGAGAGCTTGTAGCGGAACGTAGTGCCCAGCGGTCCCTTCTTGCCTGGACGGTTGCGGACACGGAACCTCTTCGGGCTCACGGAGAGACTCGACAGCGTGAGCTTCTCGAGGGCTGGGGCCGGACCGAGACCCGGTCCGGGGCCGGGCCCGGGGCTAGGGCCAATGATGGGGACCGGACCCGGATTGGGATCGGGACCGGGCTCCACAGCGGGCGTGTACAGGTCCGTGGACTTGTCGTCGCTGTTTCCCGTGACGAGGACCTTGCCGCAGTTGCCTCCACAGACAGCCGGATCGCTCGCAAACGCCGAAGGGTCGCTCGAGAGCACGACGGCGTCCTGGCTGTTCGAGTTCGACGACCCGGTGCCGTGGGAGATGCTCATGCGCCCGGCCGAGCTCCATTGCCCGGTGGCGGGGTCATAGACCTCGGCCGTGGAGCCGCCGTTGCCGCCACCGGCCAAGAGGAACTTGCCGTTGGGCAGCAGGGCGGAGTAGAAGTTGAAGCGGCCGAAGGACTTGAGCTTCCCCGTTGCAGACCACGTGCCCGTCGCGGGATCGTAGAGCTCTGAGGAGTCGTTGTTGGGGAAGCCGGCAGCGACGATCACCTTGCCGTTGGGCAGGAGGGTCCCACCGGCGCGAGCTCGACTCTGGGTCAGCGAGCCGGGGCAGTCGGCGGTCGGCGTGCTGGGCGGCGGGCAGCTGCTCCAGGTCCCGGCGGCGGGGTTGGCCGCCGGCGTGTAGAGCTCCACCTCCATGTTGTCGCCAGTTTGTTGGAAGCCCGCGGGAAGGAGGACCCTGCCGTCGGGGAGCAATGCGGCGCGGTTGGTGTGGCGTGCGATCAGGAGGTTGCCGGTGGGCGTCCACGTGTTGGTCGCCGGATCGTAGATCTCCGCCGAGTTGCTTCGGAAGTTGAAGTCGCACTGGGTCGGCGGCGGCGCGTTGCACGTGCGGCCCCCCGCCACCAGGACCCTGCCGTCCTTGAGCAGGGTCGCCGCGTGCAGCGAGCGGCGGGTGTTCAGCGAGCCCGCCGGGCTCCACGTTCCGTTGGCGGGGTCGTAGAGCTCGGCCGTGGAGAGCACGGGTTGGGCGTTGGCCGTGCTCGCTCCCGTATAGCCACCCGCCACGAGCACCTTGCCGCAGTAGCCCGGACGCGGCTGTGACCGGCACTCGGGCCCTTCGAGCAACGTCGCCGAGTGGCCCAGGCGAGGGTCGGTGAGCGACCCGGTCGGCGACCAGGCACCGGTCTTCGGGTCGTAGAGCTCGGAGGAGGTAATCGAGGCGGGGTTCCCGCTTCCGCGGCCGCCCGCCACAAGGACCTTGCCGTTCTCGAGAAGGGTTGTGGTGTGCGTCGATCGGGCGGTGTTCATTGAGCCGGTCCGGGTCCAGCTGCCCTCCGCGTACTCGAACAGCGCGACCGGGTTCGCCGGCGAGGTGCCTCCTGCCGTTATCACCCTGATCGCGTCGGCGCCGGGCGGCTTCGCGGGACTGATCGCCGTGAGGCTGGTGTCCGAGTTGACCGTGAAGCTCGCGGCCGGGGTGCCACCGAAGCTCACCGCGCTCGCGCCGGTGAACCCGCGCCCGACGATCTCGACCGACGTGCCCCCCGAGCTGGGACCGCTCCTGCTGCGCAGCCCCGTGACCAGCGGCGCGGCGGGGTCGTCAGCCGCGATCTTCGCGACGATCGTGTCCGTGCCGCCCTTGTTGTTGGGCTGGAAGGTGCTCGTGGAGCTCGTCGTCGGGAAGTCGCCGTCCGCGTAGAAAGACGAGGAGCCCGTCAGGTACGCCGAGCCGGAGCCGTCCACCGCGATCGCCGTACCGGAATCGCTCGCGCTCCCGCCCAGCGGCGTGGAGTAGGCGAGATCCGAGCCCCCTGCATTGACCTGGGCGGCGAAGAAGTCGGCGTTGCCCTCCTGGACGGCTAGGGGACTGCGAGCAGGGAAGTTGTCGCCGGCCGAGGTCGATCCCACGACCGACGCGCGCCCGGACGAATCGACCGCGATCCCGTTGGCGCCGTCGAAGGAACCGCCGCCGAGGAAGGTGGAGTAGGAGAAGGAAGAGCCCGTGGCGTCGTACTTCGTGACGAAGGCGTCCCCGCCACCGGCGTAGGAGGCCTGAAGCGCGCCCGGGGCGGTGGGGAAGTTGGCCGAGTCGGTGTCGCCCGTCACGTAGGCGCTGCCGGAGTTGACCGCGATCCCGTCCACGTTGTCGGCGGTGCTGCCGCCGAGGTAAGTGGAGTACGCGAGGGCCGAACCGGCGGCGTTGACCTTGGTCACGAACGCGTCCGTGCCACCGCCATTGGCAAGCTGCAGCGGAGTGGCTGTCGGGAAGTTCGTGGAGGTCGTGTCACCGCCCACGTAGGCGCCGCTTGCGTCAGCCGCGATGCCGCGGCCGTTGTCCGTGCCGCTGCCACCCAGATACGTGGAGTAGTCCTGGGCCGAGCCCGCCCCGTTGTAGCGCGCCACGAAGGCGTCCGCCCCCGTGCCCGCGCCCTTGGTGGCCTGGAGCGCGTTCGCGGTCGGAAAGTTGGTCGAAGTAGTCGACCCGGTCACGTGCGCCTTGCCCCCGTCGACGGCGATCCCGCGACCGACATCCGTACCACTGCCGCCCAGGTAGGTCGAGTACAGGAGCGTCGCGCCGGTGGGGTCGAGCTTGGCGACAAACGCGTCGGTGCCGCCGCCACCTGTCGCTTGGACCGGCGAGGCCGTCGGGAAGTTGGGCGACGTGGTATCCCCGGTCACGTAGGCGCCCGTAGCGTCCACCGCGATGGCGCGACCGTTGTCGGCGCCGTTGCCGCCCAGATAGGTCGAGTAGAGGAGAGCCGATCCGGTGGCGTTGAGCTTGGTCACGAAGGCATCCGTGCCACCCCCGCTGGCCGGCTGGCGTGGGGAAGCCGTCGGGAAGTCTGCCGAGCCCGTCGACCCGGTCACATAGGCATTCCCCGTGGAGTCCACCGCGATCCCGCCGGGCGAGTCCGATCCGACACCACCCAGATACGTCGCGTAGGACAGGACGGGATCGATGACCAACGCCTTGCTGCGATCGTAAGACCCGACCTCGAAGCCCACCCGACCGTCGCCCTTGAGTACGTAGCCTCCCGGCACGACCCGCCTTCCCCCAGCAACCCGCTGGTAGATAACCGGGCGCTTCTGCACGAGCTCTCCGCCGCGGGTCGCGATCACCAGATCGCCCCGACGGTCCACGGTCACCTCCTGCGCGCCGCTGAAGTCCAGCGTGATCGCCTTCGAATCAACCTTCGGCGCCACCACGAAGTCGTACTCGAGCCTTCGCTGCCGGCCGTGATAGAGGAGGTCGATCCCCGGATAAGCCTCGCTGTACTTGACCTGCGAGAAGCTCGGAACGCCGGTGGCCCACCGCTTGGCGTCACTGCCGGCGACGTAGTTCGTCACCCCGGCCACGCGATCAACCCCCTCGACCACCGGCTTCGGATTGGCGCCGAGCAGTCGCATACGGACGACGGCGCTCGTCCCGGCCCCGCCACGTGCCGGACCGGAAGCCGACGGGGACCCGTCAGCACCTCCTTTGCCTCTCGCCAGCGAAAGGACGGCCTCGGTGGGGGTCAGGAACAGGCTGTAGCCGGCACCTCGAGAAAGGAACCGCACCCGGTCATCGACCTGCCCTCGGTTGGCCTCGAAGCGCAGCGGAAGCCGGCCGTAGCCCTCTGCCACGCGATCGCGGACGGATGCCTTCGCCACGCCTCGCGGAGTGGTCCGCGCGCGCCACCCGGCGTCCAGCGCGAGGGCTGTCGCGCCCCCTGGAACGAGCACGCCGAAGAGCGCCACCGCCGCGAGGAGCCTCGGGCGCCTCGCGGCAACTCCTCGGAGCGAGCTTGGCACTACTCGGAGGGCCAGGGGCATCCCGGCGGGCGTTAGCGACTTACCTTGATTGCCTTCGTCACGATCCGCCGGTTTCCGGCGGCGTCGGTGACCACCACGCGCACACGAGCGTTGAGCTTCTTCGCGCTCCCGACGAGCTTCTTGCTCGGCTTGAGACTGATCGTCGTCGCTCCCGACCCCCGGGCGACCGCCTTGCTCGCCAGCGACAGGTTGAAGTTAGCCGCCAACGTCGCCTTCTTCGCGCTGCCATCAAGCGTCGCGTCGATCGTGGACGGCTCGTTCCGAGTCACCTTCACCTTGACGCCCTTGAGAAACGCCTTGACCGACATCGAGGAGGGGACGCCCGACAGCGTGACGGTCGGCGGGGTCGTATCCGGCACGACCGTCGGCGTCGGAGTGGGAGTCGGCGTCGGGATGGGAGTCGGAGTCGGAGTCGGGGTCGGATCCGGGGTCGGAGTCGGGTCGGGCCCCTGCTTGAAGTTCGCGGTGACGCTCTTGTCGGCCGTCAAGCTCATCGTGCAGGTGTTGCCGGCCGGGTTGTCGCATCCGGTCCAGCCCGAGAAGCGTGAGCCCCCGTTCTGGGGGACGGCGTTGAGAACCACGCTGGTGCCGTCGTTGTAGGGCTCGGCGCAGTCTGCGCCGCAGGTGATCCCGGTCGCGGTCACAGTCCCAGCGCCCGCGCCGCCCTTGCTCACGGTCAGGTTGCGAATCGGCACCGCGGTGAAGGTCGTAGTGACGTTCTTGGCGGCCGTCACCGCCACGGTGCAGGTGGTCGCCGTAGTGGTGTCGCAGCCGGTGAAGCCCGCGATGACGTTACCCACCGGTGCGGAGGCAGTCAGGACGACCGTAGTGCCGCCGGTGAACGGGGCGCTGCAGGTTGTCCCGCAGCTGATCCCCGCTGGTGCTGAGGTGACGGTGCCGGTACCCGTGCCATTCTTGGCCACGGTAAGAGTTTGAGGCGGATTCAGGGCAAAGTTCGCCGTGACGTCCTTGGCCGCATTGACGTTCACCGTGCAGGTGGTGGCGGTCATGCTGTCGCATCCTGTGAAGCCAGCGACGTTGGAGGTTGCCGTGGGGGCGGCGGTCAGAGTCACTGACGTGTCGGCGGAATAGGCTTGGGCGCAGTCTGCGCCGCAGCTGATGCCCGCTGGTGCGGATGTCACGGTGCCGCTGCCAGCGCCGGCCTTGGCCACGCTGAGGCTTCGCTCCGTCCCTGCGGCCGTGGTGATGTCCAGGGTCCAGCCGCCGGCGATCGTTCCCGCATCCCCGCTGAACAGGTCTACTACGTAGAGGCTCCAGGTCCCATTCGGGTTAAAGCCATTGAGCGCTCCGGCAAGCGCGTCCCCTCCCGCGGGAATAGTGCAGGCGGTTCCCCCGCCGGCTGGGCCGGGGTTGCAGAAGCTGGTGCCGGGGCCGGGCGCTGGGAACGAGGCGGTGGCCGACTGCGCGGTCGGCTTGTAGGTGCCGGTGGCCAACGCTCCGGAGGCGGGCAGAAACGCCGCCGCCGCGCCGTCGAAGGTGAGGTTGACTCCGGAGGTGTTCGCAGTTCCCGCGGCGTTCATGAGCAGGATGTTCGTGCCCCGCGGTGGCACGAGAACGACCGCTATATCGCCGGGGAAAGTGTGGCTGAAGTTGTTCAGCGTCACGTTGACGTCGGTGGTCGTCCCGGTCAGGGCGGAGACGGTGATCGGTGAGGGGTATGGCGACGCGTTGCCCACAGAGGGAATCGTGATCGGTGCCGGATTGGAGAAGGTGGCCGCGCCGGCCGCCGACGCCAGCGCGAGAAGCAGGCCACAGGCCAGGGGCGCGGCCAGCGCCGCTCGCCCGAACCGGCTCCGGATCGTCCTGCTGCGGAGATGCATGCTGATGTTCGCTGGCACTCTGGAGCCTTCCATTAGCGCGTCACCTTGATCGATTTGGTCACTGTTCGCCGGTTCCCGGCAACGTCGGCGACCACCACGCGCACGCGAGCGTTGAGCTTCTTCGCGCTCCCGACGAGCTTCTTGCTCGGCTTGAGGCTGATCGTCGTGGTGCCTGTACCACGCGAGACGGCCTTGCTCGCGAGCGACAGGTTGAAGTTCGCCGCCAACGTCGCCTTCTTAGCACTGCCATCCAGCGTCGCGTCTATTGAGGAGAGCTCGTTCCGGGTCACCTTGACCTTGACGCCCTTGAGGAAGGCCTTTAGCGACAACGACGAGGGAACCCCGGACAGCGTGACGATCGGCGGGGTCGTATCCGGCACCAACGTCGGCGGCGGGATCGGCGTCGGAGTCGGAGTCGGCGTGGGAGTCGGAGTGGGAGTGGGCGTCGGCGAGAGGGGAATCGTCTGCCAGTCGCATCTGGCGTCCGTGCCCGGGGCGGTCGTGACGCGCGTCAGGTCGCTGCCGTCCGTGGCGTCGATGGTGTAGATGTTGGTCCTGGCCGGATCGTCGGGATAGTTGGCGTTGTAAGCGATCCTCTTGCCATCCGGCGACCAGACCGGGAAGTACTCGGAGGCCGCGCTGCTGGTCAGGCGCGTCGCAACGCCGGTGCCGTCGGCGTTCTGCCTGTAGATGTCGATGCCGCCGGTTCGCCGGCTGTGAAAGACGAGCTGCGTGCCGTCGGGAGACCAGCTCGGTTGGGAGTCCTCCCCCAATGAAGTCGTGACGCGCACGACGTTGTTGCCGTCGGTGTCCATGGTGTAGACCTCGAAGTCGCCGTCCCGGGTGCTGAGGAAGGCGATTCTCTTGCCGTCCGGCGACCAGGCGGGGAGGCTGTCCTGAAAGGTGTTGTTGGTGAGCCGCGTCTGATTGCTGCCGTCGGCGTTCATCGTGTAGATCTCGAAGTTGCCGTCGCGGGTGCTGTGGAAGACGATCTTGCTGCCGTCCGGCGACCAGTTCGTCGACCGATCCTCGGGGGCGCCGTTGGTCGTGAGGCGGTTGACGGGCCCCGTCCCGTCCGCGGCCATCGTGTAGACCTCGGAGCCGCCGTCGCGGAAGCTTTCGAACGCGACGGTCTTCCCGTCGGGCGAGAAGGACGGATCGTTGTCGGTCACGTCATTGTTGGTCAGCAGCGCCTCGTCGCTGCCGTCCGGGTTCACCGTGAAGATTTCGAGCCTGGAGACTCCAGGCGGGGGCGTGGGGGAACCTATCGGTCGGGTCCCCGCGCACGCGATCCTGCCGTTCGTGCCGAAGGCGGTGGTGGCATGCGCCGGAGCGGCCCGGAGGCTCAGCCCAGCCCAGAGAGCGAGAAGCGCCCCAGCGGCAAGCAAGGCGATGCGGAGGCCAAGAGTGCGGCTGTCGCCGCTCGTGAAGCAGGCAAGCGCCCGCGGGGTGGGGACGCCGGCCGGCGTCCCGGCGCTGCGAGATCGGGGCATCCTCTTCAACTCGTCCCCCTGTCGATGCCGACTGCCATGAAAACGCACCTTGCCTCGCCTGCCTTGTCTTAATCCGCTGGCAACGGAAGCCAGCCCAATCCACCGTGCGGTGGGCCTACGAAATTACGTCCGCCGACTACCCCGCCCACACCGGGCGGGGTAGTCGCGCGGCTCAAACCGCCCTACTTCTTCTTCTTCTTGGTCACCGTGACCGTCCCCGAGCTCTTGCTCACGCGCCCGGCCGAGTCCGTGAAGGTCATGACCACCGTCAGCTTCAGGCTCCGGGCCGCCTTGAGCAGCTTCTTGCCCTGCTTGGTGAGCTTGACCTTGACGCTATAGGCGCCAGCCTTGGTTATCACCGCCGAACCAGTCGCGACCTTCGTCGTCGCCGACGCCTTCGCCTTCTTCTTCTTAGGCGTCGGCGCGAACACGTCGATCTTCAGCTTGCCCTTCGTCACCGCCTTGCCCTTCGCGGTGAACCCACCCTGCTTGAGAAGCCCGTCGAGACCGAGCTTCTTCAGCGCCTTGAGCAGACCGCCCACATC
>JBBRYL010000049.1:0-23585 GCA_038237685.1 Solirubrobacterales bacterium
CCGTGCCGACCACTCCCCGGGTGAGGGTGGCTCGATCGAGGTCGCGCCGATCCCATCGCCGGCGACCCGTCTGGTGATGCAGCCAGCCGGGTTGCCGGTCGGACAAAGCTCGTAGCTGGCGGCCACGATCGGGGCTCGGTCGACTTCGGCCGGGTTCGTCCAGCCGACCTGAAATGCCGAGCTTGGTCGCCACTGGTCACCGCCGGCCAACGCGGTTTCGACCCGATCGGGGGGACTGCGGTCAATGTGCATCGTTGCGGGTGGAGAGGCACCTGTGCGACCCGACACGTCGGTCGCCACAAGGCGCACCTGTTGGGTGCCCTCACCGAGCTGGGCGGTGTTGAGCGGCACGGAGTCGGTGACTGCGCGGGGGCAGGGAGTCGTTGTGATCAGGACGCAGTGAAAATTGTCGCCAACCCCTCGACCTGCGGCGGGGTTGACATTGAACAACCCGGCGTTGTCCGCGGCCGTATACCCCAACGCCTGATCGCCGTTGACCCAACCACCCGGAGCGCTTGTGATGTTCACCGTCGGGTCTTGGGTATCGACAAGGCGCAGCGCAACACTGCTGGTGCGCAAGTAGTTACTGCCCCTGCGTGAGCACCCGTAGCTGGTGCAGATCACTCGCAGGACGACGCGGCTCGCGTTGATGTTGTTCGCCACCTCACGTCGATCGCCCGAGCTTTGTGCGCGTCCGGACCGAGGGCACTTGTTGGTGTCATAGAGCGTCCAGTCGCGCCGGGCGCCGTCGGCGAACACGTCCATCGTGTAGCCACAGTCAGAACGCACGGCCCCGCCGCTCCAAGCGGCCGAAGCGATCGCCGTCCCCGGAGGTGCGTTGATCGCGAACCGCGCCACCGATCCCCGCTTGACTCGAGCGCCCCGTTTGCCCGAATGGCTGACCGACAGCACCATCCCGCGGAGCCCTTTGCCGTACGGGGTGCAGGCGCGCTTCACGACCATGTCCCGGGTCTTGAAGTCGGCGAAGCCGGCGCCGCGAGGATCGTCTTTTCCTCGGCATGCCTCGATCCGAAAGCCGGGCACGCCGGTTGCCTGGGCGTGGCCGGAAGCCGGTGTCGCGAGCGCGACGAGCGTGGCCGTCGCTGCTATCCCGATAACACGGAGCCGGATGGTCATGGTGTCGTTCCTCCTTGGCTGCATTGGCTGCATCACGGTCCCGAGAACTCCCCGCCTGCGGCCGGGGCTGGGGTGGCGGGTGCCGACTGGTGCGGTGTCGCGCTGGCTGAGCTCCCGGCGCCGGGGTCGAACTCCTGGTTGGAGCTGGCTGGCGGTCGCACCGGCCGAGGGGCAGGGGAGGGGGTCGACGTTGGCGCCTGAGGCTGGGGGCTGGGCGTCGTCGGTGGGGTTCTCGTCGCAGCGGGAGCGACGGGGACCGTTACCGGAGCGTGCGCCGGGGTCGCGCGCGGCTTTGCTGACCGCTTGTGCCGAATGACGGGCTTTGAGGTTTTGGCCGGTGCCAATCCGGCGAGGTCGCGGATCGGGTTGGTCCCGGTGCTCGCGCAATAGGTCACGCCGCTGCCCACCGCGAGGCAACTGGCCAGCACCACCCCGACGGCACCCGGTCGGGCGCCGGCGAGCGGCGTCGGGTCGCCCGTCCGCAGGTAGGCGCCGGTGGCGTGCTGCTTTGCCCCGATCGCCAATTCGCCGGCTCGGCGACGGGCGTCGGCGAACGTGCCCGTGAGTCGTTCGTGGCGACCGGGGTCAGGGGTGCCAGGCGCGTGATGGGTGAGGCCGACCGCACGCTCCTTCACGGCGACGCCCAGGTCCGCCATCCGCTCGCCGAGTGTCGCGTGCGCGGGGCCGGCGGCGACCGTCGCGGCGGGCCAGGGCAGCAGCGCGACGGCGTGGTCGCCGAGACGGCGCAGCTCGGTCATCATCGCGCGGCAGCATGGGTCCTCGGCGATCAGCTGCCGGGCCCGCTCGCGCTGGCGCTGCGAGGCGACCCCCATCACCGTCGCGCACAGCAGGCTGCGCTTTCCGCGCGCCCACTGGCCCTGGTCAAAGGCTTGAAACTGGCCCAGGAGGGCTTTGCCGGCACGCTCGGCTAGGCGCCGGTACTGGCGCTCGGACAGCCCCAACCGCTCACGCACCTCGGCTGGCTCGAGCCCGCCGTCGATGCGCAACTTGAGTACCGCCTGCTCGGCCGGATCGAGCTCTGACACCAGCATCCGCAGCCGGCGCGCCTCGTCGAGCGCGACGACGCGCTCCTCGGGCAGCTCAGTGATGTCCGCGAGCCCGGTGTATGCCGGGCTGGTCGGGTCGAAGCTGACCCGTCGCCGTGCGTCGGCGCCGAAGAGCCGTTTGGTTGCGACCTTGTCCGCGGCCCCGTGGAGGTAGGCACCGAGGTTTTCGATCGTCACGCCGGCGGCCTGGCGCATGAGCACGCTCGCCCAGATCTCCTGGTAGATCTCACGCCGCGCGTCACCGTCGAGGCTGGCGTAGCGCGAGCTGAGCATCTTCATCACGCTGCGCTCGTACCGCCGGTAGGCCAGCTCGTCCTCGTGTTGGGCGGACGGAACGGCTTCGGAGAGGTGCGGTTGTACCCCCATGACACCTATGTCCAGATGGTCGGGCGAAACGCCCCCCTCAATTCTTGAGCCTGAGCGCGCCCCGGGCGCCAGACATGTCCCATGCACCGCTCGGTACCTCCTAGGACCTTGTACCACTCACGAGCCGTTTCGCGTAATCGGCTGCGCCCAGTCGATGGGCGGCTCGCGGCACCTGTGGCCCGCGGACGATGTCGTAGCCGGTCAGCCCCGGCAGAACGCGTTAGCGCCTCGGTCACACCGCAGTCCCTAGTTGCGGCCGTGCTCACGTGCTCGCGAGGTCACGGTTTGTCGGGCGGTCCGCGGGTTCCCGCTCGGGGACAAGCCGCTCTCCACAGTGCGGGCAGAGCTGAACGCCTTCACGTAGGTAACTGGCGCTGTGCGACGCTTGGTCGCACTTCTCGCACTTCATGGTGCCCGCTGATGCGCTCCCCCGTCCGTCATCCACGCAGCCTAGGAGCTTCCCGCGCTGGCAACGCCGTTCGGCCGACGGCCGCGCCCCAGACGGGGATGCCGGGCGGCAGGGGGCTCGCACAACCCCGCTTGCGCACAATCGGAAGCCGACCCGGCGGTAATGGCTGCCGTCACGAACCTTCCCTTGGCGGGCTCGCCTGACGTCGGTCGGTTGGGCGAGACCACGGAACGGGCAGCGGGGCGATGTAGAAAGCGCGCTGGTCGTCCCGCGACTCGCCGGGCAGGCGCTTGAGCGGTCTCGCGGTCCCGTGCAGCAAGCGCCCCCCGTGGTCGTGCTCCCACACTGGCCCCGCATCGACTAGCGCAGGCACGAAACGCCGAGGCTTCGCAGCCCGCCCGGTGGGCTTGGTGGGTTCCCAGCCTGACCGCTGTGATCGCTCTGCCTGGTTTGCGGACCTCTCGTCTCTATTCCCTAAGCGCTCGGTCATTCGGGAGCCGTGAGTAAACCCGGTCCTGATGGAGACCATCATGGACTGCTGTGGACGGCGTTGAGACCCCCCCGGCTGCCCATCGGCTCGCGCCGGATCAGTCGTAGGTTGTCAGTTCGAGCGAGTCAAAGAACAGCACGTCGGCGCGACGGGGACCGTCTGCTCCGGGCAGCACGGGCACGACGGTGACCGACACTCGGGCCTCGCTGAGCAGCCTGAGTGCCTCGGTGACGATTACGGGCTTGGTGGCCGGGGTCAGCGGATGGGGCAGGCGCAGGTCGTCGCTGGCGTTCTGGTCGGCGGGGATGTCGCAGTGGCCCTCGTCGCCGGCACAGCCGCCGTGGCCGAAGATCACGAAGCGCCCGGCGTAGCCGTGCTCGGGCTCGGTGGGGGTGTGCTCGTCGGCGTCGCGGTTGTTGAAGAAGATGCGCGCCTCGAACGACTCGTTGGAGTGATCGACGCCGTCGAAGATCAGGTCGGCGCGGGTAAAGGAGGGCTGGCCCTCGACGATTGGGAGATCGATCGCCTCCGAGACGTAGCGGTCCATCAGCCCGACACCCTCACGGTGGTCGTGCCCGCGGCATAGTCGTAGCCGAGGACGCGTACGTCCAGGGTCTGGGCCACGGTGAGCGGGAAAGGGCGCAGGGCGGTGTTCAGGTAGTCCGCGGTGAAGCTGGGTGAGGGGTGGCGTAGCTGCCACATCCGCCAGATCCGGTCGATCATTGCGTGGTGGGCCCAGAAGATCGGGTCATAGGCGGCGAGCGGGACCTGGGACATGTGGCCGTCCTGGCCGCCGACATAGACGTGCACTGCGCCGTGCAGGTCCTCGAGCAGGCGGCTGAAGGTGAAGTAGTCGCTGATGTCCAGCAGGTCGACCACCTCCTTCGCGGTAGGAAGCGCGGTGCCCGGCAGGCCCGGCTGGCGGCGGGTGGTGGGTGGCAGGGTGCTGCCGGCCCGTTTGGCTTCGCCCATCGCCACAGCGTTGATCCGGACGTTGAAGAGCGGATTCGCCGCGCTGCCCGCCTTGCGGGCGGCGTAGGCGTCGGGGATGCCGGCGTTGGTCGGCGCCGGGGCGGTCCAGTCCCACCACGGCTGGGCCAGCGAGGGCACCTGGTCGCGCAGCGCGCGCTCAAAAAAGTACAGGTAGGCCCGGTGCCAGGGCAGGAACAGGCTGGCAAACTGCTGGCTGGTGGAGTGCTGACAGGAGATCGGCAACGGGTACCCGTGGATACCGGCGTGGTACTGGTAGCCGCGGTCGTCAGAGATGGCCTGACACGCGGTGTAGGCCTCGCGCACATGGTCGAGCTGGAGGGCGGTCAGCTTGGCCACGCTGCGCCGCCACCGGATGCGGGGACGCGGGACGCGCGGGCTCAGCGGGATCGTCGGCATCTTCTGGTCAGCGTCGCCGACCGGGACGCTGAATGCAACCCCGTCCGGGCGACTGCGCCCGGGCGGATAGACAATGGCGGTGCCAGCCGCGGCGACTGTCGCCGACGAGGGGTTGACGCGGCCCGACCGGTTGGCGAGTATCGCTCAGACCGAAAGGCTCACTGATGGCACCCAAAGATGCTGGCATCGCACGCCTGCAGTCGCTCAAGCACATCGTCGTCGTGATGATGGAAAACCGGTCGTTCGACCACATGCTCGGCTACCTGAGCCGGGAGGGAATGGAAGAGGTCGATGGCCTGACCGGGGCTGAGTTCAACGTCGATCGCGACGGCAACGAGATACGCATCCACGCCTTCGACGCAGAAGACACCAGGGTCCAGCGCCACGGAGAAGCGCTGCAGAAACGGCTCGACCCCGACCACTCCCCAAAGGGGGTGCGTACTCAACTGGGCTTCGGCTACGGGGAGCAGGCCAATGGGGGCTTTGTCAAGAGCTTCATCGAGAGCCGCAAGAAAGCCGACAAGGTCGGCAAGGACCTATGGATGGTCCCGATGGGCTACTACACCAGCAAGGACCTGCCCGCCTACGACCATCTCGCGCGCCAGTACTGCGTTTGCGACCGCTGGTATGCCTCGATTCCGGGCGACACCTGGCCCAACCGCCAGTACGCGGTGACCGGAAAAGCCGGCCCCAACGTGGCCGAGGGATCTGATCTATGGCAACAGATCACCGATCTGCCGCCGTTGCGACGGCTGAAGGGGATGCCGCTGTTTGACGAGCCGGCGTTCACCCGACAGCTCAAGGACGATCAGTGGCGGTGGTATTCCCACGACCCCGGGACGCTGCGCCTGATCGACTCGGCCTACCGCGATCGTGACAACCCGATGCGCGGCAACTTCGCGTTCTTTGACCGTCGAAAGGTCGACTGGCTGACCGAAACGCTCGAGAAGCCCATCGTCCGGGGCGGCTCTTTCCTCGACGACGCGGCGAAAAACGCGCTGCCCCAGGTCTCCTGGGTGGATCCCAACTTCGTCGACGTCAGCGTGCTCGAGACCAATTCCAACGACGACCACCCCCCGTCGGACATCCGCGCAGGCCAGGCATTTGTCTTTGACGTCTACGAAGCGTTGCTGCACTCCAAGGACTGGAACGACACGCTGCTCGTCATCACCTACGACGAGCACGGCGGCTTCTTTGACCACGTCACGCCACCACAGCTACCCGCCCAGGACGAAAGCGGGCACAAGAGCTACGGCGTACGCGTGCCCGCGATCATCGCCGGCCCGCGGGTAGCGCGCCAAGTACTCCACGAGCCTGAGCGCCAGGAAGGCCTCGAAGAGCGAGAGCAGCCGCAGTTTGACCACACCGCCCTGATCAAGACCATCCTGCTGGCCTTCTCCAAGGACCCAGATGCGGCACTTGCGAAAATGCCCTCCCGGGTCAAGCGAGCACCCCATCTCGGCAGCGTGTTGCTCGACAAGCCGCGTACCGATGTCGATGACCCACGCAATGTCCGCGACCTGATGGACAGCTGGCGACAGGAGGCGAGGCGTCGCCGCCTAGCCCAGCACCCGCCCCAGTCGGCGGAGCCCGGAGTCGGCACGCCCTCGGCTGCCCCCGACGGCGCGGGCCACCCGTTGGTGCTGACCGACTTCCAGGCCGACTGGCAAAAGGCGGCCACGGCGCTGCGCCAGCTAGGCATCGAGCCGTGACTGACGCGATGCCGCCCGCGTTTGCGCAGTCCGCTGTGCGAGATGTGTCCGACGGCCCGCCGCTCGGCCAGGCGGGCTATCCGGGTCGGGGAGCCAGCGCGGACCGGGGCCAGAGATGAACGCGCAGCCCAACAAGAGCGGGATGCCCACGCGCAAGTGGGTGGCGGCGACGGTCATAGCCGTTGGCGGACTGCTCACCACGTGGGTGGCGACCGGGCAGTGGACCAGGGAGCTCTCGGGGGTCGCGGTTACCCTCCTGACCCAACGCATCGTCGCCTACATCGTGCCCAACGACGACACCGTCGGCGGCGTACCGATCAAGAAGTAGCGGTCCCCCGTTTGTTCTGACCGGCTTGCTTGGACTGTCGGCCGGCCGTAGGGTCGAGGCTCCCCCTGTCCGCTGATGAGCGAGGCCCTGAAATGACCGAATTTGATGGCGGTCCTCCGGCCGCACTGGCCCAGCTCTTCGACCGCGTGCCCGACCCGCCGGTCAAGCAGGACTTCTGGTTTGACTGGGGACCGATCTTCTACCGCGGCGGACTCGACGGCTCCGCTCGCGTGCTGTGCGTCGCCTCAGACCCCGGTCCGACCGAGCGGATCGCGGGACGCAGCCTGGTCGGCAACGCGGGCCAGCGGGTCCAGGGCCTGCTGGTCGAAGCTTGGCCTGACCAAGTCGTATGTGTGTCTGAACGCGTGGGCCTATGCGGTCCATCCCAGCCGTGCGTCGGCGGAGCAGAAACGACTAGGTGACCAGGCCCAGCTGGACTGGCGCAACGAGCTCTATGACGCGGTCACCGGGGTGCAGCTACAGGCGGTCATCGCGTTCGGAGGTATGGCCCAGGAAGCGGTCAAGCAATGGACCGGTCGTCCGCCAGCCATCGCGCCAAAAGAAGTGCCCCATCCATCAAGCCGGGACGAGAAGAAGCTGCTGGACTCCTGGCGGGCGGCAGTCATCGACCTGCGCACCCACGTGACATCTGACCCCGACGGCAGCGCTGCCGGGGCGAACTACGGCCAGAAGTTCGTCGAGGCCGACTACGCGGCGATCCCGCGGCGTGACCTGCCCTTTGGGACACCGGCCTTCCTCGGCGACGACGCCGCCGTACGAGTCAGGCCGGGCGGCGCCCAGAACTCGGTGGAGCGACCCTCGCCCGATGACGGGCACACCTTGATCTGGCACGCCCCCTCGACCCCGGGCTAGAGCGACCTTAATCAGCAACTAGCCGGAACCGTCCCGGCCCCTCGGACCACAGCCCGGTTTCTCGAGCCGCGGTTCGTACTTCATGCAGATGCGGAGGGGGGAGGAATTCGAACCCTCGACGCTTGGACCGCAATTTCTTCCGGCCCTGAGGAGTAACCGACAGCTGCTCGTGACTCCATCGCGCCGTAAGCAGTCGTCGCAGCCAGCGCTGCGCCGCTATTGCTTCCCACCAAAGCAGAAGCTCGGGAGACGTTGGCGGACGTCTCGAGAGTGCCGCTCCCGTCGAAGAGCAGCACTCTTCTTTGCCGAAATCGGCGGTCTAAGCTAAGCTGCGCACCGTCTGCCCCCGCGGGCGCAGACCGCTATCGCTTCGGCTTCCCGCCCAAGCCAGCCAACCAGCGCCTTTCAGATCCTTCGGCGCGCTTCTGGAACGCCTCGGTTATTCGGGAGCACCGACGCCTGCGCTTCTCATCCGGATCGACGATCCCCACCGGGGACGTCAAGATTCTACGAGGGTCCGCTGTGTCCATTTGTTGGCCTTTCGGCCCCTCAAGGTGGACGCGCGCGAAAGGAAGAGAGGGAAACTAGATCATCCCCTGCCAGATTCGTCGAAAGGCAGCACTCCCGACGGCGTTGGCCAGCGGGTGTGCCAAAGAATTCGACATGCCGCTGCGCGCGCGGGACTGACATGCCGCTGCGCGCGCGGGACAATGGCGATGTGGTGACGCTCGAGCAGTTGCGTGAGCAGACGCTGGACAGGCTGACTCGTCACTACGCCGCGGGCGACCTGCGTGCCGCCGTTCCCGAGGGAATCAGTCAGCGCGCCCTTACAGCGCTTGGGATAGACCTCAACGCGCTCGCCCAAGCCATCGAACAGGCTCGACGTGGCGCTCGGCGATCAGCGCTTCTCCCGCCTCCCGACGTCCTCGCACAGTGTGAGCAGGTACGCGCGGAGAGGCTGGCGGCGATCAAGGCGCAGGACTACCCACAAGCGGCGGAGCTTCGCGAGCGCGAGCGCGAGCTGCTTGCAAGTGCCCCGGAGCCCGTCGAACAGCGGCAGGAGACGTTCCTCGCCGCTTTGTGGGGGCGGTTAGAACACGGCAGCCCTTGACCGCGGCGTGCGGTGCTAAGTGCCCAGTTGTCGAGAAGCAGAAGTCAAGCGGAGGGCCCCGTGGCCCGGTCGCGCGCCGAGGGTGACGCCAGCTTTCTCGTCCGCCCTTCACGCGGAGCGGCGCCCGCTGGGGGCGCCGCTCCTTGTTGCGCCGCCGAACAGTTACTCGGACGCTCAACTCGAGACGACGGGCGCCCGTGTGTCCCGCACCCTTCCGCGGCGCCGTCCGAGAAGGATCAGTCCTCCAAGCCCGACCAGCGCCAGGACGCCGCCGGCGACGATGTCCACGTCACGCCAGTTCACGTCGCCAGGGTCGCCGCTGGAGCTCGGCGAAGGGCGTGGCTGCGGCCGGCCCGCGTCGCGCGCATCCGGCGAGCGCAGATCCTGGTAGCTGCGTGCCCGGGAGGCAAGCGCCGCATCTCGTGCGCCGGGCGAGCGCAGGTCCCTGTGTCGCTCCACTTGCCTCTGCGACGTCGCGCGTGTCGGGCGAGCGCAGATCCTGGTAGGCCAGCCCCGTGCTGGGAACCAGCAACGAGACTACGAGTGCCGCTCCCAACATCGATCATGGTGTTCCTCACGCGGCTCATTCCTGCCCCTTTCGTTCCGGAGACGCCTTGCTGCGACTCACAGCTACAGCATCTGCCGAACCCTTCGCACCGTCGTCACGCCCGCGGGTGAATCGCGCAAGAGGGGCTCACCCGCGGGATGAGGTTCGGCGCTACCTCGGGCAACTCTTCCGGGTCAGGAGCGGCCGGGCGACTCTGGAGCGACCAGACCCGACTCGTAGGCGAGCACGACCGCCTGCACCCGGTCGCGCAACCCGAGCTTGCCGAGGATGTGGGCCACGTGCGTCTTGATCGTGTTCTCGCCAAGTACGAGCTCCGCGGCCATCTCGGCGTTCGATAGCCCGCGAGCGACTAGCCGCAAGACCTCGAGCTCACGTGAGCTGAGCTCGGCCAGCGCGGGGGGGACGCCGTCTGACTCCGGATGCGCGACGCGCGCGAACTGCTCGATCAGGCGGCGCGTGATCGAGGGGGCCAGCAGCGCGTCCCCGGCGGCGATGACCCGCACGGCATCGAGCAACCGATCGGCCGGTGTGTCCTTTAGCAGTAAGCCGCTCGCTCCGATCCTCAGCGCCTCGTAGACGTACTCGCGCAGATCGAAGGTCGTGAGCATCAGCACGGCCGTGTCGAGCTCTGGGTCGGAGAGGATCCGCTCCGCCGCCCCGAGGCCGTCGAGCTCCGGCATGCGGATGTCCATCAGGCAGACGTCCGGGCGCCGGCGACGGACCACGTCGACGGCGCTACGCCCGTCGGGCGCCTCGCCTACCACCCTGATGTCGGGCTCGGTGTTAAGGATCACGCGAAAGCCGGTGCGTAGGAGGCGCTCGTCGTCGGCGATCACAACCGTGATTTCCCGCGCCGCGGCCAGTTCCTCGGAAGCCAGCGCCTCGGGCCCTGGCGTTTCGCGCCACGTGATCTGCGCGCAAGCAACGCGTTCGCCGACACCGCGCAACCGCATCGGCCCCAGCGGATGGATGAGCTCCGCCACGCGCGGCCCGGCAACCCGGCAGACGACCTCCGAGGATGGTGTCCGTCAAGCGCAGGATGTCGGGGCTCGGCTCGGGCAGTGATCCCAGGGCCATGGCAGCGGCGACGACCCCGCGTAGGGCCCCACCTATCGCTATGCACGCTGCTGCGACCGTGGCGGCGGCCAGTGGCAGAGGGCTGAGGCTTTCGGGACGCTGGGCAGCGGCGATCCGCGACCACAGCGTCGTAAGGAACCAGAGCAGGCACAGCGAGGCCAGCACCAACAAGATGCTGGAAGCCATCAGCCCAGTCCGATGGCTACTGCTCGCGAAGTAGCTGGTCCACTTCGCGTCGTCATCTCCGTTGTCCGGGGTGGACACGATCACGAGGGCGAGGAAGAACAGCACGGCGAAGAGCACACCGATCAGGGGCTCAGCGCGCGAGCCGGTGGTGGGGGTCGCGGGACGGCTTGGGCTATTCGGTGTAGCGGTCATCTTGTGTCTCCTGCTTCTATGGATTTGCCCTCACTGGGCGACGTGGATAGCTACGCCGATGGTCTTGTGCGCGTCGAACACGATCGTCCCGCGCGCGGTCGAGTAGGCGCCCGTGCCGCCGGTGATCGCGGCCGTGCTGACTCGCCCGGTGTCGGTCCCGGTGTCGGAGAAGTTGATCCGGCCGCCGGAGAGCTGGATCCCGCCGTAGCAATTGTGCACGTTTGTCTTCCCGAGCTTGGCGAGATCGCACGTCTGGAAGGCGAGACCGCGGCGGGCGCCCGACTTGGCGTCTACCACCCTGGCGAAGTCCAGGAAGCGGTCGCCCGTCGAGGGGCCCTTGGGCTTGTTGTCGATGAACTTCATGCCGTTCTTTGGGATCGTGAGGTCGATCTCCTGCTGGGTGGTAGGCGTGGTCGACTGCCCTTGAGCGATGGCAGCTGCACCGCCGCCGGCCAGCACAGCGGCGCAGGCGGCAAAGGCGATGGGCTTGGTGGAGCGGGAGCGAAGCATGCGAGACCTCCGGTTAGGGTTGGTCAGGCGACGCTATGTCGGGTCCGGCGCCCTCGCATCGGTCCTGAGACCGAACCGTCTCGGCCGCGGGTACTAGAACGCGGAGTCGATGCGCGGCTCGGCGTTCGGGGGTACGTTCGCCTGATGCGGCACTGGGTCCACCAACTCCGAGACCTCCCGCCCGTCGCGGTCGACCGGCTCGTGACCGGCGCGGTGCTTCTCGTGGCCATCGTGAGCGTGCTCGCCCAGAACGCGACCGGTGCCCCACGCCCGGTGCTGGCGCTCGTGGCCGGTGCTGTGATCGCGCTGTCGACGCTCGGCCGTCGCGACCACCCGCTGGCGGCCGTCACCGTCGGCATGGCCGCGTTTCTCGTGGACGTCGTGGCTGGGGGCGCGCTCAATCAGAACTCGGGCACGCTCGTCTCGCTCGTGGTGCTCGCCTACTCGCTCGGGCGGCACGCGGATGCGCGCCGGGTGGCGATGGGACTCGCGGTGCTCGTTCCGGCCGTCGCGATCAATGCCGCCTATGCGCACGACGGGTTCGTCAACGACCTGGCGTTCAACCTGCTTGTGAGCACCGGGCTGCCGATAGTCGCCGGTGTCGTGCTGCGACGACGTGCCGCACTGGTGACCGAGCTGCAGGCGCAGCGCGGCGAGCTCGAGCGCGAGCGCGATGCCAGGATCCACGATGCCGCCATCGCCGAGCGGGTCCGGATCGCGCGCGAGCTGCACGACGTCGTGGTCCATGACGTCTCCGAGATGGTCGTGCAGGCGGCCGCCGCCCGTCAGATCGTGCGCGCGCAGCCGCACGCCGCGGCGGCGGCCATCGCCCGGGTGGAGGGCGCGGGACGCGGTGCGCTCGACGAGCTGCGCCGCGCGCTCGGGCTGTTGCGCGCCGACGACCGCGCGATGGCCCTGGAGCCCCAGCCGACGCTTGCCGGCCTGTACGGGCTCGTCGATCGGTCTCCCGTCCGGATCGACCTGGACGTCGACGGATCGCTCGATCAGCTGCCTGCGGATCTGCAGCTCACCGCATACCGGATCGTGGAGGACGTGCTGGCCGACGGTGCCGGGACGTTTGACCACGGTGCAGTGCGGGTGACCCGCGAAGAGACGGCCGTCGCCATCGAGATCGTGCACGACGGCCCTCCTCCCGCGGCCGTCGGCCTTGCCGCAACGCGCCAGCGCGTCGGGATATTCGACGGAGAGCTCGACATCTCGAGCGACGATCGAACAGGATCGCGGATATGCGCAAGGCTGCCGCTGCAGATCTCCGCCTCCGGCTGATGCCACGGTCGCGCTGGGCGCCGCTCTATGCGGGAGCCACGGCGGTCGGGTTCGTGCTCGAGGCCCGCGTCCACCTGTCGCTCGGCGCCGGCGGCTACGCGGTGCTCCTCTTGCCATGCGTGCCGCTTGCCTGGCAGAGAGACCGCCCGCTCGGAGCAGTGGGCGCAGTCAACGTGCTCTGGTGCGTCACCGCCATCGCCGGCGTGGACACCTCGATCATCACGGCGAACTTCGGGCTCGTCTTCGGCCCCGCGTTCTGCGTCGCCCGATTCGAGCCACGCGCACGGGCTGTGATGGGAATGGCCTTCTTCTGGGTGGGGCTGCCGCTCTCCGATGCCCTGATCGGCAGCTTCGATCCGACGATCTTCGTGGCCCTCGTCCTGTTCGTGGTACCCGCCTGGACGCTCGGGCGCGTGGTCCGGTCGCGCGCCGCGCTGGTTGAGGAGCTCGCGGCGGTGAACGCTGCGCTGGTAGAAGAGCGCGAGGCACGCGCCCTTGATGCCGTCGCCCAAGAGCGGGCGCGCATCGCCCGCGAGCTGCACGACATAGTGGCCCACGCTCTCAGCGTGATGGTGCTCCAGGCGGCCGGCGCGCGGCTCGCGGTCTCACGCGATCCCGACGCCAGCGTCGGCGCCCTGGCAGTGGTCGAGCAGGCCGGCCGCGACGCGGTCTCTGAGATGGGCCGGCTGCTCGGCGTCCTGCGTGGCGACGACGACCGGGACGCCGGCCTCGCGCGGCTCGAGGAGCTCGCCGCCCGGGCGCGACTTGCGGGGCTCTCGCTCGAGGTGAGCGTGGAGGGACCGTCCGAGGCGCTGACGCCGACCGTGAACCTGGCCGCCTACCGCATAGCGCAGGAGGCGGTGACAAACGCTGTCAAGCATGCCGCGCCGACGGCGGGCCGGCTCTCGGTGCGGGTGTCTGACGATGCGGTGGACCTCGTGATCGAGAACGACGGACACCCCGACGGACTACGACGGGGCGAAGGCACCGGCCATGGCCTGCTCGGCATGCGCGAGCGCGCGGAGCTCCACGGGGGCGTGGTCGAGGCCGCTGCCACTGGCGGTGGCGGCTTTCGCGTCCACGCCAGGCTGCCGGTGTCATGAGCGCGCTGCGGATCCTTATCGTGGACGACCAGGCGCTTGTGCGCGCCGGCTTCCGCCTGATTCTCGAGGCCCAGGAGCGGGTGGAGGTGGTCGGCGAGGCCGCAGACGGAGACGCCGCCGTAGCCGCCGTCTCCGAGCTGACGCCCGACGTGGTGCTCATGGACATCCGCATGCCCGGCCTCGACGGCATCGCAGCCACCGCCGCCATCACGGCACTGCCCGACGCGCCGCGGGTCCTGATCCTCACCACATTCGATCTCAACAGCTACGTCTACGAGGCGCTGCGGGCAGGCGCGAGCGGCTTTCTGCTCAAGGACGCGCCGCCCGACGAGCTGCTCGCCGCGATCCACGTGGTCGCCCGGGGCGACTCGCTCCTGGGCGCGTCGGTGACCAAGCAGGTGATCGAGGAGTTCGTCGTCCAGGGCGGCCCTCGCGGCCAGCCTGACGCCGCGACGGCCCGCCGGCTCGCCCAGTTGACCACGCGCGAGCGCGAGATCCTCGAGCTGGTCGCCGACGGGATGAGCAACGCAGAGATCGCAGACCTGCTGGTGGTCTCGGTCTCCACCGTCAAGACCCACGTCGGCCAGATCCTGATGAAGCTCGAGCTGCGCGACCGCGTGCAAACCGTGGTTTTCGCCTACGAGTCGGGCCTCGTGGAGCCACGCGGGTCCCGCTGACTCATCGGGGCCGCGGCTCTGGCTCCTCCTCGGGGATGAGGCCGATTCAGCCTGTGGGCTGATGCGAGACAGCGAATTTCGAGGCACGATGTCCGTTGACCACCCCGCGTAGAGAGGCGCCGATGAGATCCCTTCCCACTACCCCCACCCATGTCCGCGTCTGCCTGGCCGCTCTGCTGGCATCGGCGGCCGGCATGGCCACAGCCGCATTTGCAGCTCTTCGCGTCGTGGTTGGTGCGGCGCGGTTAGGCTGGCGCAATTGCCTGCCCCTGCCGAGAAGGAGAGTCTCGATGCCCAGTCGTCCCCAGCGTCACTCGACTGCCGTCGCAGTCGTTGCCATGGCGCTCACTCCACTGTTGACCGCCGCCTGCGGCAGCGACAAGAAGGACAAGGCGAGCAAGCCGACGACCATGTCCATCAAGACCACCGACATCGGGAAGAAGAAGTTCAAGATGACGGCGCCCAAGTCGATCGAGGGCGGTGCCGTCACGGTCAATTTCCGTAACGCCGGGAAGGTCAGGCACGAGGCGCAGCTGATTCGGCTCGATGGCGGTCATACGGTGAAAGAGGCGCTCAAGATCATCAGTGCCAAGAAGGTGGTGCTCCCGGACTGGCTGCACGCCGAGGGTGGGGTTGCCGCCCAGGCGCCGGGCGCGAGCGGCACTTCCACCGTCAAGTTGACGCCCGGCGACTACGCGGTGATCGATTCCGAGTCCGACAACGGGCCTCCGCCGGCGGCGTTTGGCGCGACGGCGTCGTTTACGGTCAAGGGCGACAACGGCGGCGAGGTCAAGGCAACCGACGCCAAGATCGAGGCCAAGGACAAGGGCGACGACAAGTTCGAGTGGGTGACCTCGGGCCTGAAGGCCGGCAAGAACGACCTGACGTTCGACAACACGAGCAAGCAGATCCATCTCGTGTTCGCGGCCCCCATCCGGGGCAAGGCCACCCTTGCCGACGTCAAGAAGAGCCTGGCCCAGCACGGGAAGCCGTCCGGCCCGCCGCCGGTCGACTTCGAGAAAGGGATCGGCGCCAGCGTGCTCGACGGCAAGAAGAAGGAGACGACCCAGGTCAATCTGAGCAAGGGCCGTTACGCGATTGTCTGCTTCTTGACTGACCGCGACGGCAAAGGCAAGCCACACTTTCAGGAGGGCATGCTCAAAGAGGTCAACATCAAGTAGACCGGCAATGTCGCGAGGACCGCGGCTGCGCCGATCACGCTCGTCCTAGCTTTCCTCCACGATGGCCGGCGAGCTGCCCGGCCGGATGAGTCCGCTCTCGTAGGCGAGCACGACCGCTTGTACGCGGTCGCGTAGGTCGAGCTTGAACAGGATCCGAGTCACGTGGGTCTTGACGGTGCCCTGGCTGATGTAGAGCGCCGCTGCGATCTCGGTGTTCGAGAGGCCCCGCGCGACGAGCCTCAGCACCTCCATCTCGCGGGGGCTGAGCTCGGCTAGGCGGGGCTCATCTGCCGGCAGCGGCGCGCGAACGTAGTGCTCGATCAGCTTGCGGGTGATCGTGGGCGCAAGCATCGCCTCGCCGGAGGCGACCGTGCGGACCGCGTCTACCAGCTCCTCGGGAGGCACGTTTTTGAGCAGGAATCCGCTGGCGCCGGCGCGTAGGGCGTCGTAGACGTAGGCGTCGAGGTCGAAGGTGCTAAGGATGAGCACGCGGCTCGTGGCGCCGCGGCGTACGAGCTGGCGTGTCGCTTCGATGCCGTCCATCTTTGGCATACGGATGTCCATGAGCACGACGTCTGGGTGGGAGTCTCGTGTGAGCTGGACGGCTTCGCCGCCGTCGGCTGCCTCCGCGATGATCTCGAGGTCGGGTTGCGCCTCCAGAATCATCCGGAAGCCGCCGCGCACGAGTGCTTGGTCATCAGCGAGCAGGACGCGAATCATGCCGGCTGCGCCTCGATCGGCAGTCGCGCGCGCACCGCGAAACCCCCTCCGGGCCGGGGCCCGGCTGTGAGCGTTCCGCCGTAGAGCGCTGTCCGCTCGCGCATTCCGATGAGTCCGTGGCCGCGCCCGCCGTTCTCGGTGGCCGCGCCTGGGCCCTCGTCGAAGACCTCGAGCTCCAGCGCGTCGCGCGCGTAGACGATGCGCACCACGGTGGGCGCGCCGCCGGCGTGCTTGAGTGCGTTGGTGAGTGCCTCTTGCACGATGCGGTAGGCGGTGAGGGCGACGCCGGCCGGCAGCGGGCTTGGCGCTCCCTCGACTGCGAGGCGGACCGAAAGACCGGCGACGCGCATCTGCCCGACAAGCGCGTTGAGCTGGATGATGCCCGGCTGGGGCTCCAGCACGGGCTGCGGATCCTGCTCTCGTAGGATCCCGAGCAGCCGGCGCAGTTCGACCACCGACTCGCGCGCGGTGATCTCGATTGCACGTAGCGCCTCGCGCGTGCGCTCGGGATCGTCGTCGAGCTGGATCCTGGCGGCGCCGGCCTGTACCCCCATCAGGCTCACGCTGTGGGCAACGATGTCGTGCAGCTCGCGGGCGATCCGGCCGCGTTCGTCTGCGATGGCGACCCCGGTCCACTGCGCGCGCTCGACCTCCAGGCGATCTGCCCGCGCGGCGGACTGGTCAACCTGTCGCTGGCGACTACGCGAGAGGTCGCCCACAAACCACAACCCCGCCGTGACGAACGTCCCGAACAGGATCTCGGCGTTGGACTGCATCTCGGCGATCCGCGCGGTCATCGTGGCCTGGGCACCGACCAGGCAGGCCAGGCCAAGCAGGCGCCGGCGCGGGGGTGCCCACGCGGCAACCGAGTAGACCATTATCGACATGGGCAGTAGGCCGGCGAGGAAGGAAACCTCGGGCGCTACGAACAGCGCGTGCGTCGCGAGCGCCACGGATACCGCGGCAGCGGCGAGCAGTGGCCTCCGCCGACGCCAGGCGAGCGGCAGGGCCGCGAGGGCGACCATAAGAGCCTGGATCGGCTTCGAGCCGTCGAAGGGGGCCCCGTCTCCGCCCACGCGCCAGCCACCCCACGCTTCGGCCTGGCCGACGGCGAAGAGACCGGCGGCGATAGCGAAGTCGGCGGCGAAGCCGCGCAGCGGCGGCCAGCGCAGGGCGGGCATTCAAGGACGGTAGAGCGCACGCTTGCCAGACGCATCCGTCCCTGGTCGGATTCGCGATCTGCCCGAGGTCTTACAACCGCCGCGCCAAGTTCCACCTGCCCTCCACCCGGAATCCGCCTGTGGTGCGATGACGCCGCGGCCCATGTAAGGCACCGTCGACCGTGATGTCAACGACCGATGGAGACACCATGAACCGCGACCGCTTTGAGCGGCTGCTTGCCCTGTCCGGAATTGCCTACGCCGCGCTGCTGGTGATCGCGGCCCTAGCCTTTCCGATGCCCCCCGGCGGCGACGACTCACCGGCCCGCAATCCGGCATGGCTTGCGGCGCACCAATCGCCTGTTGCGCTCCAAGGCTACGTCCGCGCACTGGCCGCGCTTGCTTTCGTGCTTCTCGCCCTCGCCGTGTCACAGTCCATCCGCCGAAAGCTCGGCGAAGGCTCCCTGCTCGCTCGAATCGCGCTGCTCGGTGGCGTGCTCTGCGGGCTTATGCTCCTGCTCACCCAGGCCGTCGGCATCGGCGCGGAGGTCGCTTCGCACGAGCACGCCGGCTCCGACGTGGTGCGCGCGCTCGGATATCTCCAAGACGGCGTCCTGGCTTTGAGCTCGCTGCCCGCTGTCGGACTGTTCGCCGCCGCGGGCGCGGCTTTTCTCCGGGAGCGAATCGTTCCGCGCTGGATGGCGTGGCTCACACTCGCAGGGGTACCACTGG
The DNA here is from genome assembly GCA_038237685.1 of Solirubrobacterales bacterium. GTDB lineage: Bacteria > Actinomycetota > Thermoleophilia > Solirubrobacterales > Thermoleophilaceae > JAAYBF01. The sequence continues at coordinate 18,276 of JBBRYL010000049.1, forward strand.
CCGTGCTTGACGCGGCATCGTTCACGGGCAGTCCGTTCGAGGCGGTTGGCTTCCTCGGCCTCGTCTACTTCCTGGTCTGGAGCCTCGCCATCGGCATCACCCTGCTCACGCCGGCCAGGAACGACCTGAGCCACGCTCAGCCCGTTCCACTCTCCTGACCGGCCGGATGACGCCCGTCCGATAAGCCAGCACCACCGCCTGGACCCGGTCGCGCACCCCGAGCTTGGCGAGTAGGTGGGCGACGTGTGTCTTGACTGTGGCTGCACTGAGCACGAGCCGTTGTGCAATCTCCGCGTTGGAGAGGCCTTCGGCCACGAGCTGGAAGATCTCCACCTCGCGCGGGGTGAGCTCGTAGAGACCCGGTGGCGCGACTGCCGCCGGTGTTTCGGTGAACTCCTCGATCAGACGGCGCGTGATCGACGGGGCCAGGAGGGCGTCGCCGCGGCCCGCTGCGCGGAGCCCCATGACCAACTCGGGAGCGGGCATGTCCTTGAGCAGGAATCCACTCGCCCCTGCCCGCAGCGCCTCGTAGACGTACTCGTTGCGATCGAAGGTCGTGAGGATCAGGACCCGGGTGGCGATCGGGGGTGTGGTGGCAAGGATGCGCCGGGTGGCCTCGACGCCGTCGAGCTGAGGCATCCGGATGTCCATCAGGACCACGTCGGGTCGGAGCCGGCGGACCCGATCGACGGCCTCTGCGCCGTCGCGCGCGTCGGCCACGACCTCCATGTCGGGCTCAGCCTCGAGGATCGTTCGGAGCCCGGCCCGCACGAGCTCTTGGTCGTCGGCGATGAGCACTCTCATGGGCATGTGCCGGGCCTATCGAGCGGCAGGCTCGCGAACACCGTAAAGCCGCCGCCGGGCAGGGGCTCTGCCCGCAGGCGGCCGCCGCATGCCTCCACCCTCTCGCGCATCCCGCGGAGGCCGTGCCCGGTGCCCGCAATTGACGCTGCGACGGCCCCGCGTCGTCCCCGGTCGGTGACCTCGACGGCGAGCGCCTCGGGGCCGTAGCCCAGGCGGACCTGCACGTCGGTCGGGGCGGCGTAGCGAGCGGCGTTGGTCAATGCCTCTTGCACGAGGCGGTAGGACGCGAGCTCCACGGCCGCGGGCAGGTCGCGCTGGCAGCCCTCGCGGGACACACTCACCCCGAGACCCGATTCGCGCGCCACCTCGACGAGGTCGTCCACGTCGGCAAGGCGGGGGAGGGGCGGGTGGTCGCCGGCCCCGAGCACCGAGAGCGCGGTGCGCAGATGGCCCAGGGTCTCGCGCGAGACTGTGGAGACAGCGGCCAGCGACTCCCGTGCCCGTGCGGGATCGGTGCGCCAGACCCTTTGTGCGGCCTCGGCCTGCAGCACCACCACAGTCATGCTGTGGGCGACCACGTCGTGGAGCTCACGCGCCACTCGGGCACGCTCACGCGCCACCTCGACCGCTTCGCGTCGAGCGCTCTCGTGTTCTGCCGCGAGGGTCGCCTCGTGTAGGTCACCGACCTCGCGTCCGTGCTGGCGCACGAATCTCCCGGTAGCCCACGACCCCCCGACGAGGGCGGTCACCGCAATCAGCGCGGTGGTGCCGGACGTGTCAAGGGCGTACATCGCAACGCACGCGGCCATGCTGAACGCGAGCCCCCACAGCGCGGCGCGCAGGCCCGCATAGGCCGCGATCGAGTAGGGCGAGAGGATTGCAACCGCTATCGGGGTGACCAGACCACCGACCGGGGCGATCGCGCGGGCGGTGAAGAACAGGGCGCCCAGAGCCGCCGCTCCCGAGATGAGCGGATGGCGGCGCCGCACGCCCAGCGGCCCCGCGATCGCCAATCCCGCGACCAGGCCCACGATGAGCGGTCCCCGGCGTCCCGGCGCCGCAGCGATCTCGACGGCGAGAGCGAGTCCGATGACTCCGGCGAGCAGCCAGTCCTCCTCGCCGTGCTCGGCGTGTGGCGCACCGACTGGCAGCCGTATCCGCACGCTCATCCCGCCCGGCGCGGAAGCCGCGCGCTGATGCCGGCCCGGTCGCGAGTGATCCGACCACCAAACAGCTCGACCCGCTGGCGCAGGGCGAAGGTGTCAGCGATCTCCGCGCCGACGCCCCCAACCGATACGGACACCGTCCGCGGGCCGTATCGGACCTGGACGCTGCCCTCGTCGCTGATGCTCGACAGCCCCTCCTGGATCACCCGGCAGGCGGTCACGTCGACCCCTGGATCGAGCGCGCCCGGGTCACCGTCGACCTCGAGGTGGACGGCCACGCCCTGGCGCCGGCGCAAGTCGATAAGCGTGTCGAGCCGCCGGAGACTCGGCTGGGGGGACAGCGCGAGACCCTCGTCGGTACCGCGACGCAGGAAGCCGAGCACATCCCGGATGTCCACGAGCGTGTCCCTGGCGGTGGACTCGATCACCGCGAGCGCCGCCAGGGCACGTTCGTTGTCCCCCGGGGCCACCCGTTCGGCGGCCCCGGCCTGGACCGCGATCTCCCCGACGCGGTGGGCGATAACGTCGTGAAGCTCCTCGCTCAGACGGGTCCTCTCCTCGATCAGGGCCGCCGCGGCGGCCTGGTCGGGCGGCGGAGCTCGGCGTTGACGGTCGCGCAGGGACCCGGCGGTGCGGCGTCGCTCTGCCACGAGCCGGCCCGCGATCGTCGCAGCGCCGAGAATGATCCCGAAGAAGACCGCGTCATTCGAGGGGGCGTAGTGGTTGGCCGGGTCAAGCTGGTTGGCGATTGTGAGCCCGCCGACCAGAAGAGCGAGGCCCTGCACCGTCCGCGCCCCGGAGGACGCGCCGCCAAGGCCGGCCGCCGCCACCACGCAGACCAGAATCGGAGCTCCCGCGTCGCGGAGCAGGATGCCCCCGGCGAGGGTCGAGGCCACGATGGCGGTCACGAGCACGGCCGGCGAGACCAGCGGGCGCCGACGCCGCCAGGCCAAGCCCAGTCCGCCCAGCGCGCCGAGCGCGCTGACAACCCGGGCGTCAGGGGCCACCCCGCGCTCGAGAGCCAGCTCGAGCTCCATGCCAAGCGTTGCAGCCAGCGCGATCAGTAGATCCCGACGCGGCAGCTTCGGCATCCGGATCCAACTTCGTGCCGGCTCGGCCATGTGGCCACCCTACGTCGGCCACAGCCACTCCGCCTCAGTCACCAGGGTGAGATGAGATCACCCGGGCGGGCTAGGTCGGTTCGCGCTGTCGGCCGATGCCGCGACGCGGGAACGCACCTAGCGTCGAGGGCATCGGTGCTCTTCTCAACGAACCCGGAGGTAGACATGGCCCCGTTCCCGCTTCGGACCAAGTACTCAGCCGCCATAGGCGGTGCCGCATGGACGCTGAAGGTGGCGGTGATCACCGCCATCGATGGGTCCTTCGACCCACTTGAGTCGGTGCTCTTCGATGTCGGGCTGCTGGCGATCGTCGTGGCCGCGACATCGGCGGGGTGGCATCTGACGCGCACCCACAACCCCGTGGTCCGTGTGGCCGGCGCTTTCGGCGCGATCGTGGCGGTCTCGCTGATCACCACCGGGCTGGAGTCCGGCGTGCGTGCCGGCGTGGGCGCGCTCTACTCCGGTCACAACCAGGGCATCAGCGACGAGTCGGGCATCCTGGCCATCGCGGTCCTCGCGCTCGTCATGGCAGCGGTCATCCCCACGGGTAGGCCGGCGGGGCAGACCCGGGCGATGGCCAATTCGTCGTCCGCAGCGTCGTGATTCCCGCGGGCGCCATTCTCTTGACTACCGGAGCCGCGCTGACCGGCTCCCTGCGACCGGAGCTGAGCGCGATCACGCGCTCGTCGGGGGCTGGATCCATCTGCCCAGTGCTGCGTTGGCCTTGCTAGGCAGCGGTCAAGAGGATCGGCCCGGAATGCCCTAGCGGCCGTGGCGCTACGGGTTGGCGTCAGGTACAGATCCGATGCGGCGCTCGTGCAGCCTCGCAGGGTGCGGGTCCATTGGTCTCATGGCCCGAAGTTTGCAGGTTCGAATCCTGCCCCCGCTGCTCACGGAAGGCCCGCAACGCGGACGTTTTTCGTTGATGGGCCCGGCGCGAAGGGAGTGCCGTGGTACCGGCGGCGGTTCCAATCTGGCGGCCGCGTCTTTGACGACACCGGTTGATCGCCATCCCCCGCGCACCGGGCGCCGCCCGCCGGCGGGTCAGCCGAGAAGATGGGGGTGTGTCTGACTGGGAGTTGCCCCGGGAGCTGGTGTTGGCCGTCGAGGGCGGCGACGCGGACTTGGGGCAGCGAGAGTGGGTGGCGTCGCTGTCGCACATAGTCGCCGGCCTTGCAGATCGGTGGTCGCTTGAGGTGGGCTCGCCGTTTCAGCCGGGCGGGTCTGCATCGTGGGTCGCCCCGGCGCGTACCGCGGCCGGTGCGCGCGTGGTCCTAAAGGTCGGCTGGCGCCACGACGAGGCGCTGCATGAAGCCGAGGGCCTGCGCGTCTGGGGCGGCGCCGGAGCGGTGCGCCTGCTCGACGCCCGGACGTTTGACCAGACCAGCGCGCTGCTGCTGGACGCCTGCGTGCCCGGCACGCCGCTCTCCGAGCGCCCCGAGCTCGAACAGGACGTCGTCGTCGCCGACGTGCTGTCGCGGTTGTGGTTCACGCCGCCGGCAACGCATCCGTTTCGCTCGCTGCAGAGCATGTGCGAGCGCTGGGCCGACGAGTTCGACGCCCGGCAGGATGCCGCCGGCGACGGTGGGTCTGGGCTGGACCCCGGTCTCGTGCGAGCGGGGATCGACCTCCTTCGCGATCTCCCCCGGACGGCCGAGCGCCACGTGCTGCTGTGCACTGACCTGCATGCCGGAAACGTCCTCGCCGCCGAGCGCGAGCCGTGGCTGGCCATCGATCCCAAGCCCTACGTCGGCGACCCGACCTACGACGTCTTGCAGCACATGCTCAACTGCACCGAGCGGCTGGCCGCCGACCCGGCCGGGTTCGTGCGGCGGATGGCCGAGCTTCTCGACCTCGACGCGCAACGACTGCGCCGGTGGCTCTTCGCGCGTTGCGTCCTTGAATCCCTCGACGTTCCCGAACTGTGCCCGGTCGCGGTTGCCCTGGCGGCCTGACTCGCGACCGGGGTAGCTCGGAAACAAACGCCTGTGGACCCGTTGGTGGCACGAGACGGGCAATCAGGTGAGCGGTCCCTGGGTAGGTCCGCGCTCCTGGCAGTTCGCAGTGACGCTAGAGCCAGGTGGCTTGGGCCGCGACCACGTAGCCGACGCCGACGAAGGAGAGCACCCAGACGGCTCCGCCCGCAAGCGCGGCTGGCGCAAAGCGTGAGACAGGGAGGCCGGCTAGGGCTGCTGCGCCACAGGTCGGGATCCGCACCA
>JBBRYL010000050.1:0-23465 GCA_038237685.1 Solirubrobacterales bacterium
ACATCCTGTTCAAGTCGTTTCGCAGCGCGCGCGCCATCAAGGGGCTGATGGCCCCGATGAAGGTGGCGGCTGTACGCCACTCGGCTGCGGGCTTCGGCCTCCTGGTTGACACCCCCTTCGATGCCGAGCAGACACGCGGCTGGGTGGACCCGTGCCTGAACGACGCGGACGTGCGTCGCGACGTCGCGAAGTTCGCAAAGGCCGTCGACCCCCAGGAGCTGCTCGACGTAGCCACGAGGCTCGGGACCTTCGACGGGCCCGCCCTACTGGTGTGGGGGGCCGCCGATCGCTTCTTCAAGGTCGACTTTGCCCACCGCCTCTGCGATGTGTTCGCCGATGCCCGCCTGGTCGAGATAGAGGGCGGGCGCACGTTCGTGCCCCACGACCACCCCGAGCGGCTGGCGCGTGAGATCGCGGCCTTCGCCGGGGTGGCCCAGCCCGGCTGATAGACGGCTGAGGACGATGGCGCGACACACCACGATCTTCACGCCAAGCGCGACCGGCTGGCGGCAGGGCTCACCGAATCGCCTCGGGGGTGGGCGGCGTGACAGGAGCCGAGGCCCCCGCGAGCTACCGCGTGCTGCCCTCGGCGCGGGGCTCTGCGGTCACGAGAACGGCGCCCTCGCCGGTCGCGTAGGCCTCCTCGCCGTGCTGGATGATGTCCATGCCGATCCCTTCCTCGCGCTCGGTGGCGCGCAGCGGCATCACGAGGCCGATGACCTTCAGGAGCGCGAACGTCATCACGAACGCATACACGGGCGTCGCGACCGCGGCCAGCGCCTGGTGGCCGAGCTGGCCCGCGTTGCCATAGGCAAGGCCGTTGGCGACGCCGTTCCACGACGTCTGGGCGAAGATGCCGATGAAGAGGATCCCGGTGAAGCCCGCCACTCCGTGTGCAGCTAGTACGTCCAGGGTCTCGTCCACCCGCGTGCGCGGACGCCAGACGATGATCGCGTAGCTCGGCACCGCTGCAAGCGCGCCTAGCACCATCGCCCAGCCCGGGCTGATGAAGCCGGCCGCAGGGGTGATCCCGACGCAGCCCACCACGATCGCGGTGGCTGCCCCGATCGCTGTGACCTCGCGGCTGCGCACCAGGTCGAGCCCGAACCAGACCACCAGCGTGCATGCCGGGCACAGCAACGTGTTGGTGAAGGCGAGCACGCTGGGGTTCCCCGTCGAGAAACCGCTTCCCCCGTTGAAGCCGAACCAGCCGAACCAGAGCAGGCCCGCTCCGAGCAGCACGTAGACGGCGTTGTGGGGCAGGAGCGCTTGGTGCCCGTAGTCCTTGCGGGCGCCCACGACCAGCGCCGCTGCGAGCGCTGAGAAGCCCGAGCCCATCTCGACGGGGACTCCGCCGGCGAAGTCGAGCGTTCCACCCTCCTGCAGCCAGCCACCCCCGAAGGACCAGTGCGCAAGCACGGAGTAGACGAGCACCGACCAGAGCGCCGCGAACACAAGGAACGGCGCGAACCGCATCCGCTCCACGACAGCGCCCGACACGAGCGCAACGGTCACGATGCAGAAGGTGGCCTGAAACGCCATGAACAGCAGCTGCGGGATGGCCGTTCCCGCTCGCGGCTCGAAGGTCACACCCCGCAGAAAGACGTGACCCAGGCCTCCGATCAGGGCGTTGTCCCCGTCGAAGGCAAGCGAGTAGCCGACGAGCGCCCACATGACCGTGGCCACCGCAAGCGCGGCCACGCACATCATGAAGGTGTTCAGGGTGTTCTTTGAGCGGACGAGGCCCGCGTAGAAGAGCCCGAGGGCGGGCGTCATCATCAGGACCAGCGCGGTCGCCATGAGCATCCACGCGGTGTCACCGGCGTTCACCCGGGCGGCGGCCAGGGTGACGACACCACTCATGCGCCACCCACCGGCGTGATGGCGCCGTCGTCGGTCTCACCCGTGCGAATGCGGACCACCCGCTCGAGCGGCACGACGAAGATCTTGCCGTCGCCGACCTCACCGGTCTGGGCCCCTGCGCAGAGGGCATCGATCGCCGGCTGCACGAACGCCTCGGACACCGCGATCTCGAAGCGGACCTTCTCGGAGAGCCCGATCTGCACGGTCGTGCCGCGGTAGGTCTCGACCCGGTCGAGCTCGCCGCCGTGGCCCTGCACGCGCGTGATGGAGTACCCGCCCACGTTCGCGCGGTACAGGGACTCCAGCACGTCGTTCTCCTTCTCGGGGCGGACGATGCCGATCACGAGCTTCACGGTGCGCTCCTTCGTGGGTTTGAAGAAGCGCGCGAGCCTATTCGATGCAAGGGCCTACGGGCGCATCTCGTAGGCGCCCGAAAGCGCGGCGACGTCGTCCCACACGGAGTCGAAGCGCGCTCGATCGGCCACCGGACTGCGCACGTTGGCAAGCGCCCACTCGCGCTGGGCTTCATTGGCCGATGCCTGGCCGTGCAACGTGACCGCCTGGGCGGAGAAGTCGCGCACGAACACGTCGAAGAGCTGGTCGATCACCTCGTGATCCAGGCCGGTCAGCTCGGCCTGCTCGAGGATCAGCTGGCCGTAGACCACCAGTGTGAACAGCTCGCCGATCGTGAGCAGGAAGCCGAGGTCGGCCTGCTGCGACTCGTCCGGCGGCGCGGTCGTGAGCAGCGCCTTCAGGCCCTCGGCCTGCTTGACGAACCGCGCGACGTTGGGCACGTCTGAGAACGCGTCGTAAGCCGGGCGCCAGTCGTGGAACTGGATCTTGCTCAGCCCGCTGGTGGGCCCCTGGTTGAACAGGAAGGCGTCGTCGGCGGCCTCGCGGCGCACCGGCACCGGCTCGAACTCGCCCGGGTTGAAGAAGTAGTTGGCCATGAACTTCAGGACCAGCGCCATGTTCACGTGCACGGTGCCCTCGAGCTTGGGCAGCCCGCGGATGTCACGGGCGGCCATCTCGAAGTAGGTGTCGGCCTCGAACCCCTTGGCGGCGATCACATCCCAGAGCAGGTCGATCACGTGCTCGCCCTCGGTTGTCACCTTCATCTTGGTGATCGGGTTGTAGAGCAGGTAGCGCCGGTCTTCGGCGGAGGCGGAGCGGAAGTAGTCGATGGCGCGCTCGCCGAACAGCTTCATGGCCTGCAGCCGCGCATAGGCGTCTGTGAGGTACTGGCACATGCGGGAAGTCGGTCACGCGCTTGCCGTAGAGCACCCGCTCGTGGGCATGGGTGATGGCCTCGTAAAACGCGTGCTCGCAGATCCCGATCGACCCGAAGCCGAGGTTGAACTTGCCCACGTTCACGGTGTTCAGCGCGGCGTGGAAGGCGGCCTTGCCCGTGTGCAGCACGTCCTCCTCGCGTACGGGGTATGCGTGCAGCTCGAAGTTGCTCACATACGACTGGGCGTTGACCACGTTCTTGATCAGCTCGTATTTGGGGTGCTTGCTGTCGGCCGCGAAGAAGACGTAGCCGTCGGGGCCATCGACGTCTGAGCGGCGTCCGAACACCGACACCATCCCGGCCTCGTTGCCGTTGCCGATGTAGTACTTCGGGCCGTTGGCGATGAAGCCGCCGGAGCCGTCTGGCTCGAGGATCATGTCGGTGGAGTAGATGTCGGCGCCGTGGTGCTTTTCGGACAGGCCGAAGGCGAAGATGGCGCCGTCCTCGAGCAGGTCGGCCGCGCGCTTGCGGGCGGCGGCGTTGGGGCTCTGCCAGATCGGGCCGAGACCGAGGATCGAGACCTGCCACGTGTACCAGTAGACGAGCCCGTAGAAGCCCGTGATCTCGTTGAACGCGCAGATGCGCGCTGTGTCCCAGCGCTTGTCGGGGTCCCCGCCGGCTTCGGCCTGCGGCGTGAGCAGCGTGGCGAACACCCGCTCGCGCTTGCAGAACTCGAGGAAGTCGGCGTACCAGGTGCGCTCATGGTCGGCCTCCTTGAGCGCGACCTTGCCGCGCGCCTCGAAGAACTCGATCGTGGCCAGCAGCACCCGGCGCGTGGCCGGGTCGAACTCAGCGGCGTCATAGGTTTGGGGATTGAAGAGCGCGCCGCGGTTCCCGGTGGCGGCTGCGCTGGCTGTGGAGTCGACGGTGGCCATGCCACCATCCTCTCGCATGAGGCCCGCTGAGACACTCAAAGCCCTGCACGACGCCGCAGAGCTGCTGGCGCTGGCAAGCGCGCCGTAGGGCGCCGCGGCCGACTTGGTGGGTGGGGGCAGGCTGCCGGAGTCGGTGCGCGCCGAGTCGCTGCCCTAGCGGTCGGCCACTGCCCAGGCCGCGGCGCCCGACAGCGCCGCCACCGCAAGCACCGAGGGCCACGCGCCGATCTTCTTGGCCAGCGGATGCGACGCGCCGAACCCGCCGAGGTAGACGGCGAGCAGCCCGGCCGCGGCAGGCGCGCCGGCGTCGGCGGCCCAACGCCGCGCGCACCACGCGCCACCCGCCGCGAGCACCACGCCGCCTAACGGTCGGATGCCGCTCTCGCGGGCCACGACGTATCCGGCCACGAGCGAACCGGCGGCCACGGGTGCTGTGGGAATCGTCATTCCCGCGACACTAGAGCGACTAGCGTCTGGCCATCGCTCGACGACTGCAACCGCCGGGCCGCCGCCTCCCGGGATGGCTCGTGCTTCGACGGCCGCGCCTGATCAAGCGAGCCAGTCTCGTGGCCGCGCTCGCCGTGGTCGGTCCCGGCATCCTGGCCGGGCTCTCCGACGACGATCCGGCCGGCATCACCACCTATTCGATCCTCGGCGCGGACTACGGCTACCGGCTGCTGTGGGTGCTCGCGCTGTCGACCGCCGCGCTGATCGTCTTCCACGAGCTGGGCGCCCGCCTCGGCGTGGTCACGGGAAAGGGCCTGTTGGCGCTCGTGCGGGACCGCTACGGCAGAGGTGCTGCCGGCGTTGCGCTAGCCGCCCTGATCGTGGCCAACCTCGGCACCCTGAGCGCCGAGTTCGCGGGCGTGGCGGCGGGCGTCAACCTGCTCGGCGGCCCGGGCCGCAACCTCAGCGTCCCAATTGCCGCGATTGCCGTGTGCGCGCTGGTGCTGGCCGGCTCCTTCCACCGGGTCGAACACGTGCTGCTCGCGCTGGCGGTGGTCTTCGTCGCCTACATCGCGTCGGGATTCCTGGCCGGTCCGGACTGGGGCGCCACGGCGCGGGGGCTCGTGGTGCCGAGCATCCCGTTCACCCGCGACGCGGCACTGGTGGCCGTGGCCACGCTGGGCACGACGCTTGCGCCATGGGGGCTCGCGTTCATCCAGTCCTACGCGGTCGACAAGCGGCTCAGCGTCAAGGACCTCCGATACGAACGCATCGACGTGATCACCGGCGCGGTGCTCACGGGGGTGATCGGGGTGTTCGTGGTCGTGGCGTGTGCCGCCACCCTGCACCCGCGCGGCGTGCATATCAAGGAGGCCGGTGATGCCGCCAGAGCGCTCGAGCCGCTGGCCGGAAACGTGGCCTCGAAGCTGTTCGGGCTCGGATTCCTCGGCGCGGCGCTGCTGGCCGCCGCGGTCGTCCCGCTGTCCACGTCCTATTCGATCTCAGAGACGTTCGGGGCCCGCGCCGACGTCAACGACAGCGTTCGCCAGGCACCCCTGTTCTACGGGAGCTTCGTCGCGGCGGTGGTCCTGGCTGCCGCGCTCGTGCTGGTGTCCGGCGCGCCGCTCGTGCCGATCCTGTTTCTCTCGCAGGCGCTGAACGCCGTGCTGTTGCTGGCCATCCTGCCGTTCATGAGGAGGCTTGGCCGCGACCCCGCGGTGATGGGGGAGCAGGTGATGGGACCCGTCAGCCGCCTGGTCACCGGCGTGGCTCTCGCGCTCGTGGTGTTGTCGGTTGGGGCCCTGGGAGCCCTGGAGCTCTTCTGACGGAACCGTCGCCGTCCCGTACGCTGGAAGCATGGGATTCGACCAGTACCACGAGCCGCCCGAGGAGCTGTCGGAGGACACGCGCACGTTCGCGCGGCTGTGTGCGTCGCTGACCGAGGAGGCCGAGGCGATCGGCTGGTATGAGCAGCGCATCTCGATCGAGCCCAACCCGGAGGCGGCGGCCATCATGAGCGATGCCGTCGGCGAGGAGTACAAGCACTTCTGCATGAACCTCGAGTTCCTGCTGCGGCGCAAGCCGATCTGGCGCGAGATCGCCGAAGGGGTGCTGCTCCAAGGGGGCGACATCGTCGAGCACGGCGAGGCGGCCGAGGAAGCGGCCGGTGGCGCCGACGACGACGCCGGCGGATCCGACCCGGCGCCGGCCGACGGGTCGCTTGGAATCGGCAGCCTGAGAGGAGAGGCATCGTGAACCACCTACTGCGCGGCCACGCGCCGATCACCGACGCGGGGTGGAAGCTGCTCGACGAGGAGGCGCGCGAGCGCCTGACGCCGGGGCTGGCGGCGCGACGCGTGGTGGACTTCGCGGGTCCCGCCGGCTGGCAGCACTCCGCGACCAACCTCGGGCGCGTCGAGCAGCTCGACGCCGGGGCCCTTGAAGGCGTCGAGGCACGCCGACGCATCGTGCTGCCGCTCGTGGAGCTGGAAGTGCCGTTCACGATCGACCGCCGCGAGCTCAGCGCGGGCGATCGCGGCGCCGAAGACGTGGATCTGGAGCCGCTGGACGACGCCGCCCAGCTACTGGTCGAGGCCGAGAACGGTGCCGTGTTCAACGGATGGGCCGAGGGCGGCTTCGGCGGCATCGGCGAGCTCACCCCGCACGACGCCATCAGGCGCGGCGCCGACTTCGACGACTACCCGGCACACGTGGCGCGCGCCGTCGAGCTGCTGCTGCGCAACGGCGTCGGCGGCCCCTACGCGCTGGCTGTCGGTCGCGAGGACTACACCCACATCGTCGAGACGGCCGAGCACGGGGGCTATCCGCTGTTCGACCACCTGCGCCGGATCCTCGACGGCCCGATCGTGTGGACGCCGGGCATCGACGGCGCCGTGGTGGCGAGCCTGCGCGGCGGCGACTTCCTGTTCGACTCCGGTCAGGACATCGCGGTCGGCTACAGATCCCACGACGGCGACGACCTGCATCTATACCTCGAGGAGTCGTTCAGCTTCCGCGTGGCCACGCCGGAAGCCGCGGTCACGATCACCCAGGTGTAGGGCATCTTCAGGCGCCGCGCGCCCTGGCCGCGTAGTCGTCGAGATGTGCGCGGGCCTTCTTCTGGACGGCCTTCTGCATCGGCGGCGCCCACCCAAGCAGCAGGCCCTGCAAGCCAAGCGCCTGGCGCGCCCAGGTGTGAAAGTCGAAGTCGTCGCGGTGCTCGGCGATCAGCCCGTCGTTGAATCGAAAGCTCGCTTGCACGTCGTTGTGCACCTTGCGCCCACTCTGGGCGAAGGTGTAGTCGGCCACCCAGTGGGCGGTGCCGTTGTCGCCGTCGGCGTCGCGCTCCAGCAGCTCGACGGTGAGGTCGGCGCCGCGCTCGGTGAGCATCCGCCACATCAGGCCCGGCTCGTCGCCGTGCAGTCCCGGGAAGGCCGGGTCGTCGAAGCGGGCGCTGGGGGCGTAGCAAGCCGCCATCGCGACGCCGTCGTGCTTGGCGAACGCATCATAGAAACGGTCGATCAGCGCGATGTCGGCGGCGGCCATGGGCTTACGCTAGCCGCGTTTCGCGAGCAGCGAGGCCCCGATCGCGCCGCCGAGGTCGCCGAGCTGGGCCAGCAGCACCGCGGGCGGGTCAGCGTCCACGAACAGGTGGGGACTCATCTCGGCGCGGATGCGGCGCACGTAGGGCTCGCCGAGCCGGATGCCCATGCCGCCACCGATCACCACCGCCTCGACGTCGAGCAGATTCACCGCCGAGGCGATGCCGGCCCCGAGCGCGTCGAGCGCCTCGTCGATCAGGTCGGCCGCCAACGGATCGCCGTCCTTGAGCGCGCGTGCCCAGACGCCGCTCGAGAGCCGGTCGCGCCCGCGCTTCTCCATGATCTTGAACAGATCGGTCTTCTCGCCCCTGTCGTGGCGCTTGCGCGCGCGCCGTTCCATCGCCGCGCGCCCGGCGTAGGCCTCCATGCAGCCGCGCCGCCCGCAGGGGCAGCGTCGCCCGTGGTTCTTGACCACGACATGGCCGATCTCGCCGGCGGCCGAACGGCCAAGCCACGGCTTGTGGTCGAGCACGATGCCGCCGCCGACCCCGGTTCCCCAGAACACGCCGAGCAGCGACCCGTACGGGCGGCCCGCGCCAAGGGCCATCTCGGCGTCGGTCGCCACCTGGACGTCGTTGCCAATGGCCACGGCGGTGCCGAACGCCTTGGCCAGCGTGTCGCGCAGCGGATACGGGGCATCCCAATCGGGCAGGTTGCGGGCGTCGGACACGGTGCCCTTGTGGTTGTCGACCGCGCCGGGCGATCCGACGCCGACGCCCTCGAGCTCCGACGTCTTGGTCCCGGCCTGCTTCGCGGCCTCGCGCATCGCGTCGGCCATGGCCGCCGCGACGTCGGCGGGGTGGCCCACGGTGGGAGTCGGGTGCCGCGCCTGACCGGTGACGGTGCCGTCGTCCTGCACCACGGCGGCCTGGATCTTGGTGCCGCCAAGGTCGATGCCGCCGCGCACGCTCACAGCAGCCAGCCTACGCGCTGGGTCGTGCCCCAACCGCGAACATGTAGATCGTGAGCGCCCCGGACATCGTCTTCGTGCTACTCGCCGGCTTCGCCGCGGGCGCCATCAACGTGGCGGTGGGCTCGGGCACGCTTGTCACCTTTCCCGTGCTGTTGGCGATCGGCTACTCGCCACTCGTGGCCAACGTGTCGAACACGATCGGGCTCGTGCCCGGTTCGGTCGCGGGGGCGATCGGCTATCGCGACCAGCTGCGGGGAAGACGAGCGCAGCTGATCCAGTTCGCCACGGCGTCTGCCTCCGGCGGCCTGGTGGGGGCGGTGCTGCTGCTCACGCTCCCCGCCGGCGCCTTCGAGGTGATCGTGCCGGTGCTCGTCGCCCTGGCGGTGATCCTCGTCGCGGTCCAGCCGCTGCTGTCACGACGATTGCAGTCGATCGACCGCGGATCGACCCGGCGGACCGCCGGGCCCGCGCTGGCGGGAGCGATCTTCGCCACAGGCGTCTACGGCGGCTACTTCGGCGCCGCGCAGGGCGTGATCCTGCTCGGCGTGATGGGGCTCGCCCTATCCGAGGACCTGCAGGAGGTCAATGCGATCAAGAACGTGCTGGCGGGGGTGGTCAACGCGGTGGCGGCGCTGGTGTTCGTGGTCAGCGCCGACGTCGCGTGGGGCCCCGTCGTGCTGATCGCAGTGGGCTCGGCAGCCGGCGGCACCATCGGCGCTTCGATCGCGCGGCGGCTGCCGCCGGTCGCGCTTCGCGGCCTGGTCGTGGTGGTCGGCCTGGCGGCCTTCGTGCAGCTGGTGCGCTAACCGCCGGTGGCGAGCGCCTCGGCCGCCGGTGGGTCGCGCAGCTCGCGCCGCCACAGGGCGACGAAGGCGGGGGTGCCGACCACCAGCGGCACCCAGAAGAGGATCAGCCGGTAGGCCAACACCGCCGCGGCCGTCGCGGCCGCGGGCGTGCCGTAGACCACGAGCGTGCCGATCAGTCCCCCGTCGATTCCGCCGATACCGCCCGGGATCGGCAGCAGCCCGCCGAGCTGACCGATCAGATAGCCCATCAGGATGATCGCGAGAGGCGGCGATTCGCCGATGGCGTGGAACGTGGCCCACAGCACCGCGTTGTCGAAGGCCCAGTAGCCGATGGCGCCGACGATCAAGGCCACGTTGCCCGAGCGCACCACGACGACCGCCTCGGCTATCCCGGTCACCAGCGCCCTACGTGCCTTGGCGATGGCTCGCATCGACCGTCGCGCCGTGGGGCCGGGCGGGCAGCCCGGTCCGATCCGTGGGAGAGCGAGAAGCGCTGCGATGACCGCGATCGCCATGACCGCGGGAACCAGCGTCAGTGCGAGCGAAGCGTCGGTGTGCACCAACCCCGAGGCCATCGCCAGCCCGATCGCCGCCACCGCCACGAAGTTGACCGAGCTCTTGATCAGAAAGAACGCCACGGAGCGGCACGCGATGCGATCGGACTTCATGCCCTGCTTGCTGAGGATCCACGCGCCCAGCGCCAGACCGCCCGCGCCACTGGCGGGCACGACCGAGCCCATCGCGACCTCGGACAGGCCGATCTCGGTACTCGTCTTCCACGGCAGCCCGGTGGCGAACACCGGCCGGAACATGAGCACGTAGGAGATGCAGGAGGCCAGCTCCAGCAGCACCGCGATGGCCACTAGGCCGACCGACGCGCCGCTTAGCTCGTCGCGTACCTGGCCAAGCCCTGGCGCCAGCAGCGCGACCAGCACCAGCAGCGTGATGCCGATGAAGATCGGCAGCGAGCGCCGCGCCAGCTCGCGCGGGCCGAAGCCCTGCGGCGCGGCCGCCTGGGCCTCCGTCTGGGTTGCGGCTGGCGGTGCCACGCCTCTGAGGTAAGCAGGCACGGGCGCTGGTTCGAAGCCGATCGACCCCCTCTAGGGTCTCTCGCGGTGGCCCAGCCCAACACATTCACGGGCGCGCAGCTCGACCGCGCCGAGGACGGCCGCCGTCGCGATCCCGCCTTCCTGGCCGACCAGATCGCAGACCCCTCCGCGCGCGCCGTGGTCATCTCAGACGCCGGCGTGCGGATGGACGGCGACGCCCTGGCGCTGGTGTCGATGGCCGAGCTGGCAGTGCCGGCGCCACCGGTGCTGCTGGGCATCGATGCGACCGGGCCGGTGTTCGCCGTGGACGGCGGCCCGCCCCCGGAGCCGGGCAGACGGCCGGCGTTCCTCGGCGCCGGCGGGCGGCGGGGCGAGCCTGCGCCGGACGCGCCGGGCTTCCTAGGATTGCGCGACGCGGCGCAGTCGCTCGGCCAGGCCGACGGCGGCCTGGCCG
This sequence comes from Solirubrobacterales bacterium, assembly GCA_038237685.1. Classification (GTDB taxonomy): domain Bacteria; phylum Actinomycetota; class Thermoleophilia; order Solirubrobacterales; family Thermoleophilaceae; genus JAAYBF01. Next base: position 10,800 of record JBBRYL010000050.1, read on the forward strand.
CCTACGCCGCCGCGATCCTCAACTGGCACCGCTCCCACGGCTTCTGCTCCAACTGCGCGGCCGAGACCGTGGTGGGCGAGGGCGGCGTCGTGCGCTCGTGCCCTGCCTGCGGCCTTCAGCACCACCCACGGACCGACCCCGTGGTGATCATGCTCGTCGAGGACGGCGACCGTGTGCTGCTGGGCCGCCAACGGGTGTGGCCCGCGCGCCGCTACTCCACGCTGGCCGGCTTCGTGGCGCCCGGCGAAGGGCTTGAGGAGGCGGTCGCGCGCGAGGTGTTCGAGGAGGTCGGCGTCACCGTCGGCGCGCCCGTCTATGTGAGCTCGCAGCCGTGGCCGTTCCCGGCCTCGCTGATGCTCGGCTTCACCGTCCCCTACGCCGGTGGCGAGCTTGGCGGTACCGACCGAGAGCTCGAGGACGCCCGCTGGTTTCCGCGCGAGGAGGTGGCTGAGGCCGCGCGCGAGAACTCGTGGTCGGAGCCGGGAGAGGGCGACGGCCTGCTGCTGCCGCCGCGCTCGGCAATCGCGCGGCGGCTGATCGAGGGCTGGCTCGGTTCGTAGTCCTAGGCGGCCGCGCCCGCCAGCGACCCCTTGGCCGGGTCACCGAGGGTCAACGCGTCCAGCACCACGATGTCGGGCGCCTCCGCAAGCAGCTCTTCGGCGCGCGCCAGCACCGCCGCGATGTGGTCGGTGGCCATGTGGGCGTCGAGGTCGGCCTGGGACTCCCAGCGCTCGACGGTCACGAACCGGCTGCGGTCCTGGTTGCCCTGGTGCAGGGCGTAGAAGATGCAGCCCGGGTCGGACTGGCTTGTCTCGGCCAGGCCGGACAGGGCCTCGCGGGCGTCGTCCTCCTTGCCCGGGTTGGCCTTCAGGTTGGCGACGACGACGATCTCGGACACGGCGGCTCCTCGGCTCGGAAACGGTGGGCGTCTAACGTCGCACACTGCCCCCGAGATCGACAAGGAGTTCCGCCGTGCCAAAGATGCGAGCAGTGCAGGTTGCCGAAGCCGGAGCCGACTTCGAGCTTGTGGAGCGCGACGTTCCCGAGCCCGGCCGCGGCGAGCTGCTGGTCAAGGTCGAGGCCTGCGGCGTCTGTCATTCCGACATGTTCGCCAAGGAGTGCGGCTACCCGGGTGTGACCTTCCCGATCGTGCCGGGGCACGAGATTGCCGGCGTGATCGAGGCGGTCGGCGAGGGCGTGGACTGGTGGCAGGCCGGCACGCGCGTAGGCGTCGGTTGGTTCGGCGGCAACTGCGGCCACTGCGAGCCGTGTCGTCGCGGCTTCCTGATCCAGTGTCAGAACATGGGCATTCCAGGCGTTACGTTCGATGGCGGCTACGCCGACTACGTGGTGGTCTCTGCCGCCGCCGCCGCGACCATCCCCGACGACCTCTCATCCGAAGACGCCGCCCCGCTGCTGTGCGCGGGCATCACCACCTTCAACGCGTTGCGCGAGAGCGGCGCGCGAGCCGGCAGCGTCGTGGCCATCCTCGGCGTCGGTGGCCTGGGCCACCTCGGCGTGCAGTTCGCCGCCAAGCTTGGCTATGAGACCGTGGCGATCGCGCGCGGCACCGACAAGGAGCCGCTCGCGCGCGAGCTGGGCGCACACCACTACGTCGACAGCACGGCATCCGACGTCGCGGAGGAGCTGCAGAAGCTCGGCGGCGCCTCGGTCGTGCTCGCCACCGTCACCAACGCCGAGGCCATGGCGTCGGTGATCGCCGGGCTGGCGCCGCGCGGCAAGCTGGTGATCGTCGGCGCGTCGATGGACCCGATGGAGATCCCGCCCGCCGCGCTGATCGGCGGCAACACCGAGATCGCCGGGCACGCGTCGGGTAGCTCGCAGGATTCCGAGGACACGCTCGGTTTCAGCGCGCTCAGCGGGGTGCGGCCGCGGATCGAGACGATGCCTCTCGAGGACGCCGCGAAGGCCTACGACAAGATGATGGCCGGCGACGCGCGCTTCCGCATGGTCCTGACCACGTAGTCTCGCCCTGCGTGTCAGCCGCCGAAGGTTCCAAGAAGGCGTCGCAACCGGTGAAGGCCGCCGCGCTCCTCGGCGCCCTTGGCGTGGTGTACGGCGACATCGGCACGAGCCCGCTGTATGCGATGCAGACGGTGTTCTCGCACAACGCGCTGCGGCCCGTCGCGGTCGGGGAGACGTCGGTGTACGGCGTGATCTCACTCGTGTTCTGGTCGATCACGGTGATCGTGACGGTCATGTACGTGCTGATGTTCATGCGCACAGACAACGATGGCGAGGGCGGGTTGCTGGCCCTCCTTGCGCTGCTGTCCCAGCGCAAGCTGCCGGCGAAGGTCATCCTCACGCTCGGCTCGCTGGGAATCTTCGGCGCCGCCCTGTTCTTCGGCGACAGCATGATCACTCCGGCGATCTCGGTGTTGTCCTCGATGGAGGGGCTCGAGATCATCAACCCGAGCCTGAAGCAGATCGTCGTGCCGGGGGCGGTGGCCATCCTGCTGACGCTCTTCGCCGTGCAGCACTGGGGCACCGCGCGGGTGGGGCGCTTCTTCGGGCCGATCATGGCGGTGTGGTTCGTGGCGATCGCCGCGGCCGGCCTCGCCGAGGTGGTCCGCCATCCCGACGTGCTCCAGGCCCTCTCGCCCCACTGGGGGATCCGCTTCTTCCTCGACGAGCCACTCACCGCGTTTCTGGCACTCGGCGGCGTGGTGCTGGTGATCACCGGCGCCGAGGCGCTGTACGCCGACATGGGCCACTTCGGGCGCAAGCCCATCTCGCGGGCATGGCTCGCCGTCGTGTTCCCCGCGCTCACGCTCAACTACCTCGGCCAGGGCGCGCTGCTGATCCGCGACCCCAAGGGCACCGCCAGCCCGTTCTTCCTGCTCGTCCCCGACTGGGCGCAGATCCCGATGGTCGCGCTGGCCACGGTTGCCACCGTGATCGCCTCCCAGGCCGTGATCTCCGGAGCTTTCTCGGTGTCGCGGCAGGCGTCGCGACTCGGCTACCTGCCGCGCCTGCGCACGGTGCACACCTCCGCCGCGGAGGCCGGCCAGATCTACGTGCCCTTCATCAACTGGATGCTCATGCTCGCGGTGCTCGCGCTGGTGCTCGGCTTCCAGAGCAGCGAGAGCCTGGCGGCCGCCTACGGCGTCGCGGTGATCGGGACGATCACGGTGACCACGACGCTCTTCTTCACGCTGCAGTGGGTGCGGGACCGCCGGCCCCACTGGGTGGTGGCCACCACGGGCGGCGCGTTCCTGGCCTTCGTGGTGGTCTTCCTGGCCGCCAACCTGGTCAAGATCGGGGAAGGCGGCTGGTTGCCGGTCGGGATCGGGCTCGTGATCTTCACCATCCTCAGCACGTGGCGCCGAGGCCGCGAACTTGCCAGCGCTTCGCGCGCCAAGGCCGAGGGAACCCTCCAGGAGTTCGTCAACGATCTGCACAACCACGAGATCCCCGTGCGGCGCGTTCCCGGCTGCGCGGTCTTTCTCAGTCGCGGCGAGGGCAAGACGCCGCTTGCAATGCGCGCCAACGTCGAGCACAACCACACGCTGCACAAGCACACGGTGGTCCTCACCCTCGAAACCACCACCTCGCCGCGCGTCGATCCGAGCGAGCGGATCGTCGTCGGCGACCTGGGCTTCAGCGATGATGGCATCAGCCAGGTGACCGCACGGTTCGGCTACATGGAGAGCACGAGCCTTCCCGACGTCCTGCGTCAGGCAGAGGAGCAGGGACTCGAGGGGGGCCTTTTGGACGTCGACAACGCCAGCTATTTCGTGTCTGCGCCGGAGCTGCGCCTCACCGACAAGCCGGGCATGGCGAAGTGGCGCAAGCACCTCTTCCTGGCCACGACGCGCCTGACCTCCGATCCTGTGGAATTCTTCGACCTCCCGCGAGGCAACACCGTGGTCATGGGCGCCGAGATCAGCATCTAGCTGATGTAACAATCAGCGTCATGGAAGCTGCCACGCTGTCTTGCGCGCCCCCGTCGCCCGCCGGCCCGGTCGAGCCCGAGGAGGCCGACCTGCTGCCGCGGCCGCCGATGGTCGACCTTCCTCGCACGGCGCAGGTGCTGCGCTTCAACCAACGCCAGATCGAGTTCGTGTTTGGCGCGCGCCGACGGCTCGGCGAGGTGTTTCGGATGCGCGGCATCATCCCCGGTGGGCCGGTGGTCACCAGCCACCCCGACCACGTCAGGTCGCTGTTCACCGCCAAGCCGCACCTGGCGCCATCGCTGACCGCCGAGTCGCCGCTGCGCCCGGTGCTCGGCCCGGGCTCGGTGCTCACCGCAAACGGCGACCGCCACATGCGCCAGCGGAAGCTGCTGCTGCCTCCGTTCCATGGCGAGGCGATCGAACGCTACGTCCAGATGATCACCGACGTGACCGAGCGCGAGCTGGGCACCTGGCGCCTGGACGAGCCGATGTCGCTGGCGCCGCGTATGCAGGCCATCACCCTCGACGTGATCATGTCGGGCATCTTCGGCATCGAGGATCGCCCGGCCATGGGCACCGCCGAATGGGCACTGCGCGCAGGAACCAAGCATCTGCTGGCGATGTCGACATGGCCGCTCGCGCAGGTGGCCGAGCTCCTGAACCTCGGCCGCGACGAGCCGGTGGGGCTCACCAAGCTCGGCCTCGAGATGATCGACCGCCCCACCTTCGCCGTGATCGCGGCGCGGCGCAAGGTCGACGACCTCGGCGAGCGCTCAGACATCCTCTCCCTGCTCCTGCGCACGCGCACCGAGGACGGCGACGCCCTCACCGACCGCGAGCTGCGAGACGAGCTGCTCACCCTGCTGCTGGCCGGTCACGAGACGACCGCCAATCAGCTCGCCTGGACGTGGGAGCGGCTGGTCCGCAATCCCGAGGCGCATGAGCGTCTGGTCGAGACGGTCCGTTCGGGCGATTCGCCGGACGCCGAGATCGAGGCGGTGATAACCGAGGGGATGCGCTCGCGCCCGGTGATCCCCTCGATCGGGCGCCGAGTCGCCGTGCCGTGGCGCCTCGGGGAGTACGCCGTCCCTGCCGGCACACCGGTCTCGATGAGCATTCTGCTTGTGCACCACCGCGAGGATGTCTATCCGGATCCATTCGCGTTCAGGCCGCAGCGATGGCACGGGCGCAAGCCCGGCACCTACGAATGGATTCCGTTCGGCGGCGGCACCCGCCGCTGCCTGGGTGCCACGCTGGCGATGGCGGAGCAGCGGGTGGTGCTGCGCGAGATGGCGCGCCGGCTCGACCTCGAGGCGGTCGACCCCGAGCCCGAACATGCGCTGCACCGCAACGTGACCATGATCCCCGCCCAGGGTGGGCGGGTGGTGGTCACGGGCCGCCGCGCGGCGTAGGCTCCGGCGCCGGGGCGGCCAGACGGCCCAGCAGCCGCGCGGCGTCACGCAGCTCGGCGGGATCGTGGCTGGCCATGGCCACCAGACGCAGCCTGGACGTGCCATCGGGCACCGTCGGTGGCCGGATGGCCTGGGCAAAGACGCCCTCGGCCAAGGCCGCCTCGCACATCGCCATCGCCTCGCGCGGCTCGCCGACCACGAGCGGCACGATCGGCATCTCCCCGGCTTCCACGGAGAAGGCCTGGGCGGCCAGTTCCTCCCGCAGGACCCGCGCGTTGGCCCACAGGCGCTCGACCACGGATGGCTCCTCGCGCAGGATGCGCAGCGCCTCACGAGCGGCCCCGACCGAGGGCGGCGGCAGCGCGGTCGAGTAGATCAGCGTGCGCGCCCGGTTTACCAGCAGGGAGCCCGTCGTCGAGTCGCAGCAGGCGAACGCCCCGTAGCTGCCAAGCGCCTTGGACAGCGTGCCGACCACCACGTCCACCTGCCCCTCCAGACCCAGGGCCGCGACCAGCCCCCGCCCGCCCGGGCCCACAACGCCGGTGGCGTGCGCCTCGTCGACCATCACCCGTGCTCCGCGGTGGCCGGCCAGCTCCACGATCCCCGCCAGGGGGGCCAGGTCGCCATCCATGGAGAACACGGAGTCGGTGACGATGGTGGTGGGCCGGCCGCCGGCGCGGTCCAGTGCGCCTGCGAGCGCGTCCAGGTCGGCGTGGGGGTAGACGACCGTCTCGGCGCCCGCCAACCGGCAACCGTCGACGATCGAGGCGTGGTTGAGCTCGTCGGAGAGCACCATCCCACCGCGTCCGGCCAGTGCTGCGATCACGCCCGTGTTGGCCAGAAAGCCCGATCCGAACAGCACACACGCCTCGCTGCCCTTGAACGCCGCCAGCTCGGCCTCAAGCTCGCCGTGCGGCGTCATGTTCCCCGCCACCAGGCGCGAGGAGCCGGCGCCCGCGCCCCAGCGCTCCGCCGCGTCGGCTGCGGCGCTGCGCACGCGGGGGTCTCCGGCGAGGCCGAGGTAGTCGTTGGAACACAGCAGCAGGACCTCGCGGCCCTCCAGGCGCACGTGGGCGCCAGGTGCGCTCTCGATCACCCGAAGCTCGCGCAGCAGCCCCGCACGGCGGGTCTCCTCCAGGCCATCGTGGACGCCGCTCATGCGGGGTCGCGGTCACACGTCAGGCAGCGTGCGGTCCAACCAACCGGGAGCACCTGGACCCGTAGCTTGCGGCCGCACGATTTGCAGTAGCGCGGCGGGTCGGTGGCCGCCCGCCGCGCCCGGCAGCGGCTGTGGTCGCCCTCCGCCGCGGGCCGCCCGCACGCGTCGCAGTGAGTCACGCCTGCCCCGGTCACAAGGTGCTGGACAGCTCCTTGACCGGCATGGAGAGCTCACCCAGCAGGTCGAGATCGTCCTGCGGATCGCGCCCAAGCGTCGTCAGGTAGTTGCCCACGATGATCGCGTTGATCCCACCCAGGATGCCCTGCCGGGCGCCGAGGTCCCCGAGGGTGAGCTCGCGCCCCCCGGCGAAGCGCAGCACAGTTCGCGGCAGCGCCAGCCGGAAGGCCGCGATCGTGAGCAGGGCCTCACGCGGCTCGGGGGCCGGGAGGTCGGCAAACGGCGTGCCCGGGCGCGGGTCCAGGAAGTTCATCGGCACCTCGTGGGGATCCACCTCGGCCAGCTGCACGGCCAGCTCGGCCCGCTGCTCGAGCGTCTCGCCCATGCCGATGATGCAGCCACAGCACAGCTCCATGCCACGCTCGCGCACCAGCTCCAGGGTGGCTCGCCGCTCCTCCCAGGTGTGGGTGGTGACCACGTCGCCGAAGTGCGAGCGGGCGGTCTCGAGGTTGTGGTTGTAGCGGTGCACGTCCATCTCGCGGAGCTCGTCGGCCTGCCCGGTGGTCAGGATCCCCAGCGAGCACGCGATGTTGATGTCCACCGCGGCGCGGACCGCGTCGATTCCCTCACGCACCTGGCCCATCAGGCGCTCGTCGGGGCCGCGCACCGCGGCGACGATGCAGAACTCGGTCGCTCCGGTGGCGGCGGTCTGGCGGGCCGCCTCCACGAGCGACGGTATGTCGATCCGGGCAGCCCGCACGGGGGTCTCGAACCGACCGGACTGGGAACAGAAGTGACAGTCCTCGGGGCATCCGCCGGTCTTCAGGCTGACGATGCCCTCCACCTCCACATCGGGGCCGCACCAGGCAAGGCGTACCCCGTGGGCAAGGGCCAGCGCTTCGTCCAGGCGCTCGTCCGGGAGCCGCAGGACCTCCAGGACCTGACTCTCGGAGAGCCCCTTGCCGCCTTCCAGCACCTGCTCGCGGGCGACGTCGAGAATGTCGTTCACATCAGTCCTTTCGTAGAGATCCAACCATGCGCGCCTTGGGCAAAGGCCGCAGGCCCCAGTTTCGCCGCTCCGTCCGGCACGCGACCGAGCACGGGACTCCCCGAGTACGCGGGGAAGTCCTCCAGGTTGCACCGTTCCGCCAGGCCGGGCTCGGCCGGCCATGCGCCGATGACCACTCCGGGACACCTCAGCCCGCGCTCCGCGAGCGCGCCGCAGGTGAGGGCGGCGTGGTTGAGCGCGCCCAACCCGGAACGACAGACCACTACCACGGGAGCGTCCAGCAGCAAGGCCACGTCGGCAAGCGTGGAACCGGCCTCGTCGAACCGGACGAGCAGGCCCCCTGCACCCTCGATCAGCACCACGTCGCGATCGTCGAGCCCCCGGGCAGCGGCCGCGACCTCCTCGGCTCCGAGCCCGGCCAGCCCGGCCCGGCGGGCTGCCGTGGCGGGGGCCAGCGGCTCGGGATAGCGAGCCAGCTCGTGCAGGTCCTCGACTCCGCTGAGGCGTCGGATCTCGTCCAGGTCGCCCGGCTCGGTGGCGGTGACGCCGGTCTGGGCCGGCTTGAGCACGGCCACGCGCGTGCCGGCACTCCGCGCGACCGACGCCAGCGCGGCGGTCACGACGGTCTTGCCCACCCCGGTGTCGGTCCCTGCCACCGCCAGGGCCCTCATCGCTGGGCACCGGCCGCGGCGGCTGCCACGGCCGCCGCGGCGATCCGCGCGACGTCGTCGGAGTCGGTCACATACGGCGGCATCACGTACACCAGGTCGCGGAACGGTCTGAGCCAGACACCGTGCTTCACTGCCGCCGCGGTCGCCGCCGCCACGTCCACGGGGCCGGTGAGCTGGATGACGCCGATCGCCCCCAACACCCGCACGTCGGCCACACCGCGGTCGTCGCGGGCGGGCTCGAGCCCCGCGAGCAGGCCTTCCTCGATCGCCTGCACCTGTTGCCGCCAATGGCCGTCGAGCAGAAGCTCCGTCGACGCGAGCGCAACCGCGCACGCCAGCGGGTTGGCCATGTAGGTCGGGCCGTGCATGAGCGCCCCACCCGCCAGCGAACCGGCCACCTCGGCCGTGCAGAGGGTGGCGGCCAGCGTCATGTAGCCGCCGGTGAGCGCCTTGCCGACGCACATCACGTCGGGGGCCACACCGGCGTGCTCGCAGGCGAACAGCGCTCCGGTGCGCCCGAACCCGGTAGCCACCTCGTCGAGGACCAGCAGGAGGTCGTGGCGGTCGCACAGCGCTCGAAGCAGCGTCAGGACGGCGGGATCGTAGAACCACATTCCTCCCGCCCCCTGGACCACCGGCTCGACGATCACCGCGGCGAGCTCGCCGGCGTGGCCGGCCACCATGCGCTCGAGCTCGGCGGCGTAGTCGTCGTCCAGTTCTCGTGGCGGCCGGGGGGCGAACACCTGCCGGGTCAGCGCGCCGGTGAACATCGAGTGCATCCCCCCGACCGGGTCGCAGACCGACATCGCCCCGAAGGTGTCGCCGTGGTATCCACCCCGCACGGTCAGCACCCGGGACCGCCCGGGCCGCGCCTGCAGGCACATCTTCAGCGCCACCTCGACCGATACAGAGCCCGAGTCGCACAGGAACACTTGTTCCAGCGCGTCGGGGGCCATCTCCACGAGCCGCTGGGCCAGCCGCACGCCCGGCTCGTGGGTGAGCCCACCGAACATCACGTGGGCCATGCGGTCGAGCTGTTCGTGGGCGGCGGCGTCGAGTGCCGGGTGGCGGTACCCGTGGATGGCGCACCACCACGAGGCCATGCCGTCGATCAGCTCGCGGCCGTCCGCCAGTCGGAGGCGTACACCGTGGGCCGCCACCACCGGCAGCGGCGTCGCCGTGGCCGGCATCGGGCCGTAGGGGTGCCATACGTGGCGACGATCGATCTCGAGCAGGTCTTCGGTGAGGGGTTGCGGCGTCGGGACGCGTAGCTCGCTCGTCATGAAGGTCGCGACACCATAGCCCGCGAAGTCATCATGCAGTCATGAACGCCTCCACCTCCGCACCGTTTACCTCGGACCTCGCCGAGCAGCTCGCTCCGGGGGTGGTGGACCGGCTGGTGGCCTACGCGCGCGTGGACACGCAGTCCAGTCGCGACACCGAGGACACGCCGAGCACGCCCGGGCAGTGGGACCTGCTGCGCCTGCTCCAGGGCGAGCTGGAGGAGCTGGGCCTCGCGCAGGTCGAGCTGGACGACCACGGCTATCTGTTCGCCACGCTGCCGGCCACGGTGGACGGCGCACAGACGATCGGGCTTCTCGCCCACGTCGACGTGAGCCCCGACGCGCCCGCGGCGGGCGTCCAGCCGATCGTGCATCGCGCCTATGACGGCGGCGTGATCGAGCTGCCACGTGGCGGCACCGTGCTCGACCCGGGCAACGTCCCCGGCCTGGCCAACGCCGTGGGCCACGACCTGGTCACCTCGAGCGGCGATACCCTCCTGGGCGCCGATGACAAGGCGGGGATGGCCGAGATCATGGCCGCGATCGCGTACCTGGTGGCGCATCCGGAGCTGCCGCGGCCGGCGCTGCGGGTGGGCTTCACACCCGACGAGGAGATCGGCAGAGGGCCGATCCTCTTCGACGTCGAGCGGTTCGGGGCGCTGTGTGCCTACACGCTCGACGGCTCCGACATCGGCGAGGTGCAGGCCGAGTCGTTCACGGGCAGCGAGGTGGTGCTCACGATCCGCGGCGTGGACGTGCACCCCGGCTCGGCCAAGGGCATCCTCGTGAATGCCGCGCGACTGGCGGGCGAGGTCCTCGCGGCCCTGCCCGCCGAGCTGACCCCCGAGGCCACCGAGGAGCGCCAGGGCTTCCTGCATCCGTTCGAGGTTTGCGCCGACTCCGGCACCGCGACGCTCGGCTTCATCGCGCGCGACTTCGAGGAGGAGCTTCTGACCGCCCACATCGCCTTGCTGCGGCGCACCGCCGAGGAGGTGGTGGCACGGCAGCCGGAGGCGACGCTGGAGGTGAAGGTCACGCCGCAGTACCCGAACATGCGCGACCACCTCGCGCCCTTCCCCAAGGTGGTGGAAAACGCCGAGGCGGCCATCCGGCGGGAGGGTCTCGAGCCGGTCCGCTCGCCCATCCGTGGTGGCACCGACGGCTCGCAGCTCAGCGCGAAGGGCCTGCCGACACCCAACATCTTCACCGGCGGGCACGAGTACCACTCCGAGCGCGAGTGGGCGTCGGTGCAGGAGATGGCGGCGGCCGCTGCGGTCGTCGTCCATCTTGCCGGCGTCTGGGCACGCCCGACACAATGACGGTTGCGTGTTGCATTGGTTGACACGAGCGGGTAGGGTTGTCAACCATGGCAACCGCTGAGGAAACCCACGAGCACCACCACGAGCACGTCGACCTGAATGAGGTCGGGTGGTCCGATCCCAAGCGCTACGCGTGGCTGCTCGGGTTGCTCGTGCCGATGATCCCGTTCATCGCGTGGGGTCTGGTGCAGCTGACCGGCCTCGGCGTCTTCTGGTTCTTCGGACCGATGTTCCTGTACGTGATCATGCCCGCGCTCGACCACGTAATCGGCAAGGACTCGGCCAACCCGCCCGACAGCGTTCTCAAGCGGCTCGAGCAGGATCGCTACTACCGCTTCTGCACCTACGCCTACATCCCGCTGCAGTACGTGGCGCTCGTGGCGGCGTGCTGGCTGTGGGCCTACGGTGACCTCACGCTGGTCGACAAGCTCGGCCTGACGCTCACCGTCGGCCTGGTCAGCGGCATCGCCATCAACACCGCGCATGAGCTCGGGCACAAGCGCGCCAGCCTGGAGAAATGGCTTTCCAAGGTCGCGCTGGCCCAGACGGGCTACGGCCACTTCTTCATCGAGCACAACCGCGGTCACCACGTGCGCGTGGCGACCCCCGACGATCCCGCCAGCTCGCGCCTCGGCGAGAGCTTCTACCGCTTCCTGCCGCGGACTGTGGCCGGCAGCCTGGCCTCGGCGTGGGAGCTCGAGAAGGAGCGGCTGGGCCGAAGCGGCTCGTCGCCCTGGACCTACAGGAACGACATCCTCAACGCGTGGGCGATGACGATCGTGTTGTTCGGAGTCCTGGTTGCCGTGTTCGGGCCCGTGGTGTTGCCCTTCCTGGCGATCCAGGCCGTCTACGGCTTCTCGCTGCTTGAGGTGGTCAACTACCTCGAGCACTACGGCCTGCTGCGCCAGAAGCGCGACGACGGCCGGTTTGAGCGGACACGGCCCGAGCACAGCTGGAACAGCGACAACGTGTCCTCCAACGTGCTGCTCTACCACCTGCAGCGCCACTCCGACCATCACGCGCACCCGCTGCGCCGCTTCCAGGCGCTGCGCCACTTCGACGAGGCGCCCGAGCTGCCCTCGGGTTACGGCGCGATGATGCTGGCGGCCGTGTTCCCGCCGGTATGGCGCCGCGTGATGGACCCCCGCCTGGTCGCGCACTACGAGGGCGACCTGTCGCGGGCAAACATCCAGCCGGCGCGGCGCGAGAAGGTGCTGGCCCGCTACGGGGCGACCGCGTGAGCGCCTTTCACTGTCCCGAGTGCGGGTACACCTACGACGAGCAGGCGGGCCACCCGCGGGAGGGCTTCAAGGCGGGCACGCCGTGGAGCGAGGTGCCAGACACCTGGACCTGCCCCGATTGCGGAGTCGTCGACAAACTGGATTTCGAGCCCGCGTAACCGTATTGGCGATCGCCACCCCCTACCCGACAGCCGCGCGCGAGCTGCTGCGCAACACGTTGTTCGACGCCATGCGCGACCAGATGCGCGACCGGCCGTGGGGCGAGATCTCGATGGCCGAGGTTGCTCGCGCCGCCGGCGTCAGCCGCCAGACGCTCTACAAGGAGTTCGGCTCGCGAGGAGAGTTCGCGCAGGCGTTCGTGCTGCGCGAGGCCGATCGCTTCCTGGTGGCGGTCGAGCAGGCCTTGGCCAGCCATCTCGACGATCCGGCGACGGCCCTGACGGCTGCGCTCGAGGTGTTCCTGCGCGCGGCGGCAGAG
>JBBRYL010000051.1:0-22525 GCA_038237685.1 Solirubrobacterales bacterium
CAAGGCCGTGACCGACTCGCTCACAAGCGTCGTGCGCGACCTCGGTCCCAATACGGCCGCCGATACCTTCGCCGGCCCGATCGAGAGCATCACCGCCAACCGCGGTGCGGCCGGCGTGCTCTTCGTGCTCGGCCTGCTCGGCGCGCTCAACGCCGCCTCAGGCTACATCGGGGCCTTCGTGCGGGCCTCCAACGTGATCTATGAGGTCGAGGAGGGCCGTCCATTCTGGAAGCTGCGTCCGCTGCAGCTGGCGGTGACCATCGTGCTCGTGCTGGCTGTGGCCCTGGTGTTGCTGGCGCTGGTGCTCAGCGGGCCCGTCGCCGGCGCTGTCGGCAACGCGGTCGGGCTCAGCGACGTTGCCATCACGATCTACGGCATCGCGAAGTGGCCGTTGCTGGCGCTGCTGATCGCCTGCATGCTCGCGTTGCTCTACTACTGCGCACCGAACGCGAAGGTCAGAGGCATTCGCTGGGTCACGCCGGGCAGCCTGCTCGCCCTTGTGGCGTGGCTGCTGGCTTCGGCCGCGTTTGCGCTGTACGTCGCGCACTTCGGCTCATACGACAAGACCTACGGCACGCTTGGCGGGGTGATCTCGTTCCTGGTGTGGCTGTGGATCACCAACATCGCCGTGCTGCTCGGAGCCGAGCTGAACTCCGAGCTCGAGCGCTCACGCCAGCTCCGGGCCGGCGTGCCCGGCGCCCGGGACTCCCTCCAGCTCCCCTTGCGGGAAAACCCGGGCGAATGATGCGACCACGGCGGAGCGCCCGCGGCCCGCTCCACGAGGGAACGGGCCGCGGGTAGGAGGGAACGACGCTCCACCCGTTAGGGCGTGCTACGCCTTGATGAAGGGCTTCGCAGCCTTCAGCACCTCGGCCATCGGGATGCCCTTGTCGAACGCCGACGGGGCGAGCTTCTCACCGAGCATCAGACGAATGGCACCGGCGTGGCGCCCTTCGATCTGGACGATGCTTCCGGCGGCCGCGAGGACCTCCGTGGACTTGATCATTGGTCCGGCACCGTTGTAGGCACCGACTCCCAGATCCTCGAACGTCTTGGCGGTCGTCAGGAACGACTTCTGGCTGGCGAATGCCTTGCCGAAGTCGACTCCCGGGGCCTTCACGGGCTTGCCACCGAGCTTCTTGACGGTGGCCGTGATCGCCGAGACGTGCTCCATCTCGTTGTCGCGGAGCGTGGTGGCCAGCTTCTTGGCGTCGCCGCTCAGACCCTTGGTGCTCTTCAGGGCCTGGGTGTAGAACGCGGCCTCCAGGTACTCCAGCGTCAGCGCGAAGTTCAGGATGTCGACGTCGCCGCCACCCTGCGCGAGCGCCTCTCCGACGAAGGGGACCACGGTGGACAGTCCGTAGACCGATCCGGCCGCGACCGCACCCCGGAGGATGAAGGCCTGACGCGTCGTGCCCTTGATCTGGACATTGGCGAGTTCCGGCTCTTGCATGTTGTTCGTGCTCATATGAATCTCCTTTCCGGAAATCGTCGGTTACGCGGCGATGAACGGCTTGACGGTCTTAAGGACCGTGGCCATGTCAGCCGGCTTGGCGAAAGCGCCATCGGGCACGATCGACTTGCCGATCACCGTGTTCAGCACGGCAGCGTGGCGAGCCTCGACCGTGTGAATCGACAGGGCGGCAGCAAGAATGTCCTTGTTCTTGATCTTGCCCGCCTGTCCGAGGTACGCGGAGGCGCCGAGGTTCTCCACGGTAGCGGCGGTGGTGAGAATCATCTTCTCGCCGCCCTTGATCACCGCGTCGAACTTGGTCTTGGGAGCTGCAGCCGGCGTTCCGCCGAGCTGCTTCACGGTCGCCATGAGCGCCGCTACGTGCTCCTGCTCGTCCTGGTAGATGACCTTCGCGGCCTCGACGACGGCCGGTGTCTTGACCTCGCCGGACTCGATCGCCTGCTTGTAGAAAGCAGCCTCGAGGTGCTCCAGCGTGAGCGCGTAGTTGACGATCGCGATATCGGACTTGGTGTCGGCCGACGTCGTCTTCTTCTTCGGAGACGAGCTGGAACTGCCCGAGCTTGACTTCTTGTCACTGCCACCACAGGCGGCAACGAAGATCGCGAGTGCACCAGCTGCGCCGGTACCGCCGGCGACCTTCAGGAACTGCGCGCGCGACGACTGACTATCGGTCAGCTCGTCAGGTGCGAGATTCTTAGGCATGGGTCGAACCCTCCTAATCGGGGAATGATGGAACGGCCCCCTGCTACTAGATTCTGCTCTTGAGCCGTTCTTGTACGACTTTGCGTCGTAGCGGCTGGTGCGGATCACATTGTGCCCATTTGAAGACGCCAATCGCGGTGCCCAAGGGCCCCCGAATGCGTGCTATACAGACACCCCGGCCCGGCCTCTGCGCCGGCGCTGGCACCGATGAGCCTTCACGACGTCGAGATAACGGATGGCCCTTTGGGACCGGTGATCGCGCTATCCGGCGAGATCGACCTGGCAGCGGTGGACGGCGTCGAGACGGCTATGGCCACCACGGTGTCCTCCCAGCCCGAGATCCTGGTGCTGGATCTGCGCAACGTGGACTTCCTGGACTCGAGCGGCCTGCGGGTCGTGCTCCGCCTCGACCGCGAGCAACGAGAGGCGGGAAAGCGGCTGGCGGTGGTGCGGGGAGGCAGACGCGTGGCCCGGGTGCTCGAGCTCACCGGCGCCGAGCGCCAGCTCGAGATGGTCGACGACCCCGCCGAGATCCAGGCTTAACTACGGATCCGGCATGGATGCCCGATCCGTCTGAGGTATCTAGCCGCGCGGCTCGATGCGAAGGGTCAGGTACTCGCCTGCCCCGCGCAGCTCGACGCTCACCCTGTTTGCCAGCGCCTCGACCACCGAGCCGACCACCGGGACCTCGCTGTCGCTGACCACGGCCTGACCGCCGCCGGCCTCGAGTGGTCCCACGCATAGCTCGAAGCCGTTGCCGACGTGCTCGATGCGCACCTCGGCCTCCTCGCCGATCAAGTACCGCAGGGCGTTGCGAGCCACCACCTCTGCAAGCAGGAGCGCCTCGATCACGCGTTCGCTGCTCATGTCGAGCTGGGCTGCCACGATCGCCACCAGCCGCCTGGTGATGCGCTCCGCCGGCTCGACGCCGGGAACGCCGCCGTCGACGGTCTCTACCTGCGGCCGGCCGAGCGGGAAGGCCATCCGGATTTCGGTGCCGTCGCCCGATTTGAACTCGACACTGCTGGCGATGCTCTCGATCATCGGCAGCCCGAAGCCGCGGGTGCCGTCATCTCGACGCACGTCGTCGCCTATGCCCATGCCGTGGTCGACCACGCGGACCACCAGCTCGCTGTCGGCGGGGGCGAAATGGACCCACACATCGCCACCGCCCTCGCCGTAGGCATGCTCGACGGCATTGGCGCACGCCTCGGTCACAGCCAACTCCACGTCTTCGAGCGCCTCGGGGTCCGCCTGGACGGTCTCGCCGAGCGAGCGCAACGCCTGGCGCACCAGCGGCAGGCTGTCCTCGTGCGCGGGGATCCGCAGGCGAAGCTCCGGCGCCAAGATGCCGATCTTGGCCTCGATGGCCTGCTCGGCTGTTCCCGGCTCAGACATGGCCGCCGGACTGCCGGCCCAACACGCTGTGTAGATCCGCCTGCTCCACGTGACACGGGCCTACCCGCGGCCTCTCGCACCAAACGCCCGGGGCCGGCCCGTCGGGGCCTGCTGGGCGGTGGTGCATAGGGTCAGGGCCGTGAGCTGGTGGGAAGACGCCGTGGTGTACCAGGTCTATCCGCGCTCGTTCCTCGACGCCGACGGGGACGGGGTCGGCGACCTGCTCGGCATCGAACGTGGGCTCGACCACATCGCGCAGCTTGGCGCGAACGCACTATGGCTGTCGCCCGTCTACCCCTCACCGGGAGCGGACATGGGCTACGACGTCGCAGACTTCTGCGACATCGACCCGCTGTTCGGCGACCTCGAGCAGTTCGACCGCCTGCTGGCCGCGGCGCATGCACGAGGCCTGAAGCTGCTGATGGACCTCGTGCCGTGCCATACCTCGGTCGAGCACCCGTGGTTTCTCGAACGTCCGGACGTCTACGTCTGGGCCGACGGGCGCGACGGGTTGCCCCCGAACAACTGGCTGGCCACCTTCGGCGGAGCCGCCTGGACCCAGGCCGCGAACGGGCGCTGGTACCTGCACTCCTTCTATCCCGAGCAGCCGGACCTGAACTGGCGCAATCCCGACGTGCGCCAGGAGATGCAGGAGGTGGTCCGCTTCTGGGTGGCACGCGGAGTCGACGGGTTCCGGCTCGACGCGCTCGACCGGCTCCTCAAGGACCCGCTGATGCGCGACGATCCGCCGGCTACCGAGCCGTTCGGCCTCCCACTCGAGGGCGAGTTCGGGAGGCTCGACCACGTGTACTCGACCAACAGCCCCGACATCGGCCTCGCGCTGTCGGCGCTGCGAGAGGCGGCGGGCAACGCCCTGCTGGTTGGCGAGGTTTTCCTCCCAGCCGCGCGGGTGGCGCCCTACCTCGACCATCTGGATGCCGCCTTCGCCTTCGAGCTCTTTCATTCGCCGTGGGACTCCGAAGCGCTGGGCTACGCGATTGCTGCATGTGCCGCCGCCGTCGGACGCGGCGGGGGGCCGGGTTCGGCGTGGGCGATCTCCAACCACGATTTCCCACGCGTGCCCACGCGTGTGGGGGCCGAGAACGTGCGCGCGGCGGCCGTGCTTCTGCTCACGCTCCCGGGTCCCGCGTTCATCTACCAGGGTGAGGAGATCGGCCAGCGCGACGGCCCGCCGGGGCAGCGCCACTACGACCGCGCGGGCCGCGACGCCTGCCGTCATCCCGTCCAGTGGCAGCCCGATGCCCGCACCGGAGGATTCACAGAGGGTGAGCCGTGGCTGGCGCCGGTGGACGCTCCCGAGTGCAACATCGCAGACCAGACAGCCCAGGCGGGGTCGATGCTCGAGCTGTACCGGGAGTTGATCGCACTACGCCCGCTGCTGACCGGCGCCGTGTCCATGCTGGACGCGGACACCGGCGTGGTGGCGTACCGGCGCGGCGAGCACGTGGTTGCGGTGAACACCACCGACCGCGACCTGCGGGCTCCGGCCGAAGGCGACCTGGTGCTCTGCACGCACGCCGGCCACCCCGCCGGTGACCGCCTCGCGGCGCACTCTGCGACCGTGCGTGCGGATCGCCTGGCGCGTTCGGATTAGCCACTGGCGTTGTGGGGTAGGCTGGCCCCCGATGGAGGAGAGTTTCTGCGCATGAGGGTGCGCTGGGTCGCATTCGCCGCGTTCACGCTGGTGGCAGCGTTCGCGGCCGGGTGTGGGGGCGGTGGCAGCGCGTCTGGAGCGCGAACCATCAACTGGTACGTGTTCAACGAGCCCGGTGGGGCGTACCAGAAGGCCGTCGACATGTGCAACAAGCAGGCCGGCGGTGCGTACAAGATCTCCTATCAACGCCTGCCAACCGACGCGAACCAGCAGCGCGAGCTGCTCGTCCGACGCCTGGCCGCGAAGGACTCCAGCATCGACGTGATCGGCATGGACGTGGTCTGGACGGCCGAGTTCGCTCAGGCGAAGTGGATCAAGGAGTGGACCGGGGCCGACAAGCAGGCCGCGCTGAAGGACAAGCTCAAGGGACCGCTGCGCAGCGTCACCTACAAGAATCGGGTGTGGGCACTTCCGTTCACCAGCAACACCCAGCTGCTCTGGTATCGCAAGGACAAGGTCAAGACGCCGCCGAAGACGTGGGGCGAGATGATCGATCAGGCGATCAAGCTCAAAACCGCGATCGAGGTCCAGGGCCGTCAGTACGAGGGCCTGTCCGTGTGGGTCAACTCGTTGATCGCTTCGGCGGGCGGCCAGATCGTCGATGAGAACGGCAAGGTCAAGGTCGACGCCACCTCGACGCAGGCAGCGGAGATCATCAAGCGCCTGGCCACGTCGAAGGCGGCGCCTCCCGGGCTGTCCACCAACGCCGAGGACGATGGCAGGCTCGGCTTCGAGACCGGTCGCTCGGACTTCCAGATCAACTACCCGTTCATCTACCCGAGCGCCGCGATGGTGAAGTCGCCCAAGAACTTCCAGAAGCGGATTGGCTGGGCGCGCTTTCCGGCGGTCAAGGCCGGCCAGAAGAGCAAGCCGCCGCTCGGTGGCATCAACCTCGGGATCGGCGCCTACTCCAAGCATCCGGCGCTGGCGTTCCGCGCGGCGCGCTGCCTGGGTCAAGGCGCCAACCAGGCCACCGCCGCGGAGCTTGGCGGCCTGCCACCCACGACGCAGTCGGTCTATGACACCGCCAAGGTCAAGAAGGCCTACCCCTTCGCCAAGCTTCTGCGCCAATCGATCGAGGACGCCGCGCCGCGGCCGATCAATCCGGCCTACAGCGACATCTCCCTGGCGATCCAGAAGAGCTTTCACCCGCCCGACAGCATCAAGCCAAACGACATCGAGTCCCAGCTCAAGGATCGCCTGAAGAAGGCCGCGGAAGGGAAGATCTTCTGATGGAGGCGTCGCAGGCGACGGCCACCACCGAGGAGCCCAAGCAGCAGCCGACCGGGGTGACCGACCGCGCAAAGGCGGAGCGCAAGCTGGCCTACATGCTGTGCGCGCCCGCGGTCACGGTGATGCTGCTGGTCACCGGCTTCCCGATCCTGTACGCGCTCTACCTGTCGCTGCAGAAGTACGACCTGCGCTTTCCCGACGACAGGCAGTTCGTCGGGCTGTCCAACTACATCGACGTGCTCAGCTCGAGCACGTGGTGGTCAGACGTCGGCGTCACGCTGATCATCACGGTGATCTCGGTGGTCCTCGAGCTGGCGCTTGGCATGATCATCGCGCTTGTGATGCACCGGGCGATCTTCGGACGAGGGCCGGTGCGCGCGGCGGTGCTGATCCCCTACGGCATCGTGACGGTGGTCGCGGCCTTCACTTGGAAGTACGCGTTCGACCCCACCAGCGGCTTCGTACAGGGGCTGCCGCTGGTGCCCGACGACTACACGCCGCTGAACGCCCAGCCGGGCTCCCTGCTGATCATCATCCTGGCCGAGGTGTGGAAGACCACGCCGTTCATGGCGCTGCTGCTGCTCGCGGGCCTTGCGCTTGTGCCCGACGAGCTGCACGAGGCGGCCAAGGTGGATGGCGCCAGCGCGCTGCAGCGGTTCTTCCGGATCACCGTGCCGCTGATGAAGCCGGCCATCCTCGTGGCCGTGCTGTTTCGCACGCTCGATGCGTTCCGATTGTTCGACAGCGCGTTCATCATCCAACCGGGCGGCGCCAACGGCACCGAGACGGTGTCGATCCTCGGCTACAACGTGCTCATCAACCGGGTGAACCAGGGGCTCGGCTCGGCGATCTCGATCCTCATCTTCATCAGCGTGATCATCATCGCCGCGTTCTTCGTCAAGGTGCTCGGGACGAGCACCGCCCAGCAACGAGGCGAGGAGCCCGCATGACCCACACCGCGCGCCAGAAGGTGCAGTGGGCCATCGGCATCATGGTGGTGCTGCTCTACGCGCTGATCCCGGTCGCGTGGATGATCTCGCTGTCGGTCAAGCCCACCGCGAAGCTGGGCGACAAGAAGTTCTACTCGGGGGTGAGCTTCGACAACTACTCCTCGATCTTCAAGAACTCCGACTTCACCGCCGCCCTGATCAACTCGCTCGGCATCGCGGCCATCTCCACGCTGATCGCCATCCTGCTCGCCGCCATGGCCGCCTACGCATTGGCGCGGCTCGACTTCGCAGGCAAGGCCGTGATCCTCTCGGGCGCGCTCGCGGTCGCGATGTTCCCCCCGGTCTCGATCGTCGGCTCGCTGTTCGACGTCTGGCGCACGATCGGGCTGTTCGACACCTGGGCGGGGCTGATCATCCCCTACCTGACCTTCACCCTGCCGCTGGCCATCTACACGATGAGCGCGTTCTTCCGAGAGATCCCGTGGGAGCTCGAGCAGGCCGCCCAAATGGATGGCGCCACGCCGGTGCAGGCGTTTCGCAAGGTGATCGTGCCGCTGGCCGCCCCCGGCATCTTCACCACGGCCATCCTCGTGTTCATCTTCGCGTGGAACGACTTCCTCTTCGCCAACACGCTGACCTCGACCAACAACGCGCGCACGGTGCCCGCGGCGCTCGCCTTCTTCACCGGCGGGTCGCAGTTCGAGCAGCCGATCGGCGCTATCTCGGCAGCCGCCGTGGTGGTCACCATTCCCATCGTGATCATGGTCCTGATCTTCCAGCGGCGCATCGTCGCCGGCCTCACGGCAGGAGCCGTAAAGGGCTAATGAGAACCTCGTGCGCACCCGGCCCAGCCGGCTGCTTCGCATAACCCGAAGGAGACCCCGTGGCAGACATCGTCCTCGACAAGGTGAGCAAGCAGTATCCCGACGGCTTCGAGGCCGTCAAGGACCTGAGCCTGGAGATCGCCGACGGCGAGTTCGTGATCCTGGTCGGCCCGTCGGGCTGCGGCAAGTCGACGGCTCTGCGCATGGTGGCCGGGCTCGAGGACATCACGGGCGGTGAGCTGCGCATCGGGGGCGAGGTGGTCAACCAGAAGGCGCCGAAGGACCGCGACATCGCGATGATCTTCCAGAACTACGCGCTCTACCCGCACATGACCGTCGGCGAGAACATGGGCTTCGCGCTCAAGCTGGCCAAGGTCGACAAGGCCGAGATCGACCGCAAGGTGAACGAGGCCGCGAAGATCCTCGACCTCGACCAGCATCTCAGCCGCAAGCCGGCCAACCTGTCCGGCGGGCAGCGCCAGCGCGTGGCCATGGGCCGCGCGATCGTGCGCAATCCCGCCGCCTTCCTGATGGACGAGCCGCTGTCCAACCTCGACGCCAAGCTGCGCGTGCAGATGCGCACAGAGGTCTCACGCATCCAGCAGAACCTCGGCACCACCACCGTCTATGTGACCCACGACCAGACCGAGGCCATGACCCTCGGCGACCGCGTGGCGGTAATGCGCGCCGGCGTGCTCCAGCAAGTTGGCACCCCGATGGAGCTCTACAACTCACCGCGCAACCTGTTCGTGGCGGGGTTCATCGGCTCGCCCGCCATGAACTTCATGCCGGCCACCATCGAGGGCGACACGGTGCAGCTGCCGATGGCCGACGTCGCGCTGCCCCAGGATCTGCGTGAGCGAGTCGCCCGCGCCGAGGGCAAGACGCTCATCGCGGGCATCCGCCCCGAGAGCTTCGAGGACGCATCGCTGGTGGACTCCCACCACCTCGAGCGCGGCACCCGCTTCGATGCGTCGATCGACCTGGTCGAGTCGATGGGCGCCGAGCTGTACGTGCACTTCGGGGTGACATCCGATGCCGAGCTGCAGTCCGACCAGCTGCGCGAGCTGGCCGAGGACTCAGGGGCGGGCGAGGTTCCCCGCAGCGGCGAGGAGGGCAGTGTGGTCGCGCGACTCAACCCGGAGAGCAAGGCCGCCAAGGGCCAGCCGCTCGAGCTGTGGGTCGACGCCAGCCACATCCATCTGTTCGAGGCAGATACCGGAGACAGCCTGACGGCGTAGGCTCCCGGGAGTGGGAGCAGCAACGAGAGCCGCGGCCGTAGGCGGGCACTGCCCGCACTGTCAGCTCTTGGTCGAGCGCGACGCCCCGATGCCCTGGCCCGCCCGGCCCGTGCGGTGCCCGCACTGCCATCTGCTGATCGGCTCTGGGAGGGGGCTCGCGGAGCCGTCCCGGGAGCCCGGCGCCAAGGGCACCGCCGCCGGAGTCTTCAGCCGCCGCGCCAAGCGCGACGGGGGTGGAGCGGATTCGGCGTCGCCCGAGCGCGTGCTCGAGGCCATTCGCTCGGTGGCGGTGGCGCGCGAGGAGCGGGCTGACCGGCTGCTCATGGTCGACTACCAGCAGACCTCGGTGGCCGATCCGAGCCTCCCCCCGCTGAGCGACGTGTTCGAGGCGTTTGGCAGTTGGAAGGCCGCCCGCCGCGCGGCCGCCGACGGGTAGCCCCTGCCCGTTCGGGTAGAACCCTGACATGACACAGGAATCAGATACTGAGAAGGACCGAGACAAGACCGCTCCCCCCGGCGGCAAGACGCACGAGGCCACCACGCCTCCCGGCTCGGGCGAGCGCGACGAGGATGCGATCAAGAAGGGCGAGGACGGACTGGAGCAAGCCGGCGGCGGCCACTAGTTGCCCCCTAACGGCCCTCAGGGCGCCAGCCGCTCCACGGTCCACTCGCCGACCGTGTGGCGGTAGCGCAGGCGGTCGTGGAGCCGATCGGGGCGGCCCTGCCAGAACTCCACGGTGTCGGGCTTGAGCCGCAGCCCACCCCACCACTCGGGGCGCGGCACGTGCTCGGGGTGCTCGGCGGCCGCCTCGGCGTAGAGGGCCTCTAGCACCTCGCGCGACTCCACCGGAGTCGACTGAGGGCTGACCGATGCCGCGATCTGTGAGCTGTGCGGGCGCGAGGCGAAGTACTCGTCCGAGGTGGCGGGCGCGACCGCCTCGACCGTGCCTTCGACGATCACCTGGCGCTGGAGCGCGATCCAGGGAAAGAGGGCCGTGGCCCGGGGGTTGACGCCGAGCTCTTGGCCCTTGCGCGAGCGGAGGTTGGTGAAGAACAGCAGGCCGTGATCGTCCAGGCCCTTGAGCAGCACGGTTCGAGCGCTCGGCGCGCGATCGACATCGGCGGTGGCGAGGACCATCGCGTTTGGCTCTGAGATCTCTGATCGCACGGCGTCGTCGAGCCAGTGCTGGAGCTGCTCGAGCCAGGAGACGGCCAAGTCTTCTTCCGCCAGCGTGTCCGCGTGATATGTGCGTCGCATATCGGAGAGCTCGCGGTCCATTTAGCCGAAGAAGACCGCGGCGGTCTGGTAGAGGGCGGGGTCGACGAGCTTCGGCTCGGCCAGCGCCTCGTCGATCGAGGCGCGCACGATCTCGGTGCCCTTCAACGCCACCATGCGGCCGAAATCGCCGGCGGCCACGGCGTCTGCGGCCTCGACTCCGAAACGGGTGGCCAGCACGCGGTCATACGCCGTTGGCGTGCCGCCGCGCTGAACGTGGCCGAGGATCGTGACCCGGCTCTCATAGCCGGTGCGCTCCTCGATCTGACCCTCGAGCTGGGTAGCGATTCCGCCGAGGCGAGCGTGGCCGAAGGCGTCGGTCTGGCCGGTGTTGGCGGGCCCGTCACCGTCGGTGGCAACCGCGCCTTCGGACACCACGACAATCGAGAAGCTGTGTCCGTTGTCGTGGCGGCGCTGGATGTGAGCACACACCCCGGCGACGTCGAACGGACGCTCGGGGATGAGGATGGCGTCGGCGCCGCCGGCCATGCCGCTGTGCACGGCGATCCAGCCGGCGTGGCGGCCCATGACCTCCACCACCATCACGCGGTTGTGCGACTCCGCGGTGGTGTGGAGCCGGTCGATGGCGTCGGTGGCGATCTGCACCGCCGTGTTGAAGCCAAAGGTGTAGTCGGTGCCATCAAGGTCGTTGTCGATCGTCTTCGGAACCCCGACGACGGGCACACCGAGCTCGGAGTGCAGACGCTTGGCCACGCCAAGGGTGTCCTCTCCGCCGATCGGGATGAGCGCGTCGACGCCCTCGCGATCGAGCGTGGCCTGCACCTGCTCGGGTCCGCCCTCGTCCTTGAACGGGTTGGTGCGCGACGTGCCGAGGATGGTGCCGCCGCGATGCAGGATCCCCGACGTGGTCTCGTGGTCGAGTGCCATCGTGTTGCCGGCCATCACGCCGGCCCAGCCGTAGCGAAAGCCGACGAATTCGAGCCCATGGCGATCGGTGCCGGCGCGCACCGCTGCGCGGATGACCGCGTTGAGTCCCGGACAGTCACCGCCGCCCGTGAGGATGCCGACCCTGGTCATTGCGCGAGCCTACCGAGGCAGGGCAGGACTACTGCGAGCTCAGCGTTTCCTCTAGCCCCTCGGCGGCCTTGGCGGCCACGCGCTTGAAGCCGATCGTCATCAGCGGGTCCAGGAGTTTGAGCGGCCCGCGCAAGGCGACGTCGGCATCGTAGGTCACGCGGCTCGTAGCACCGGCGGCCTCGACCACGATCGTGTCGTCGCTCGTAAAGAGCGGCTTGGTGCACATCAGGCGCACGCGGTGCGGGCGCTCGTACTCGGTGATCTCATACACCAGCTCCTGCTCCCGTCCCCCGATCTTGAAGTCGAGCGAGAAGCGCGAGCCGACTCCGATCTTGCCATCGTGCTGGAGGTCGCGTCCGCGGACGGCGCCGGGGTCCCACTCCTCGGTGTTGGAGAAGCGGGCGAGGTAATCGAAGGTGTCCTCCTGCGAGCGCGAGGAGGAGACGGTGTCCGTGTAGCGAGCCATGTGGTGCCTACGGGCGCGCGGTGGTCAGCGATCGCCGATCCCCGCGCGCCCGGTGCATCAGGCGCGGTTCGCGCGCTCGGCCAGCAGCTCCGTGGCCTCCGGCGAGGCTGGACCCGAGCCGTTGGAGCCGTGGCCGTTGGTCGTGCCAAGGCCGGCGGCGACCTTGGCGCCGAGATCGGCGTCGATGCTCGCCCAGTAGGCCACCACGCGCTCCTTCATCTCAGCGGTCACGTCGGCCCAGCTTGCGTGACCGACGATGCCATCGACGAGCGCCTGGCGGTTGTCGTCGCCCATCACCTCGTTGTAGAGGGTGCGCGCCTGGACGAAGTCGTCGTCCTCGGCGTGCTTGCGGTTGGCATAGCGGGCCAGCTCGGCGGCCTCGACGTCCCAGCCGATGTCGGTGCCGTGGCCGGCGGCCCCGCCGGCTGCCGGGCCGCCCTTGGAGTTGGGCGCATAGACGGGCTGATCACCGGCGTGCCGGTAGGTCATGTGCCCGTCCTTGTTGTACGAGTTGACGGGGGCGTGCGGCGCGTTGATCGGCAGCTGCTCGTGGTTCGCGCCCACGCGGTGCAGGTGGGTGTCGTGGTAGGAGAACACGCGGCCCATGAGCATCTTGTCGGGGCTGAGGCCGGTGCCCGGGACGAGGTTGCTCGGCTTGAATGCCACCTGCTCGACCTCGGCGAAGAAGTTCTCCGGGTTGCGGTTGAGCGTCAGCTTGCCCACCGGGATCGGCGGGTAGTCGCCCTTAGGCCAGACCTTGGTCAGGTCGAACGGGTTGAAGCGGTAGTCCGCGGCGTCCTCGAACGGCATGACCTGCACCGAAAGCGTCCACGATGGGTGGTCGCCCTTGTCGATGGCCTGGACCAAGTCGCGCCGGTGGTAGTCGGGGTCCTCGTGGGCCAGCCGGTCGGCGTCGGCCTCGGGCAGGTTCTCGATGCCCTGGTCGGTGCGGAAGTGGTACTTGACCCAGAACTTCTCGCCCCCCGCGTTCTGCCACGAGTAGGTGTGGCTGGAGAAGCCGTGCTGATGACGCCACGTGGCCGGGATGCCACGGTCCGACATGAGGATGGTGACCTGATGCGCACTCTCGGGCGAGAGCGTCCAGAAGTCCCACTGCATATCATGGGAGTGAAGCCCGGTGTCGGGCAGGCGCTTCTGGGAGTGAATGAAGTCCTGGAACTTCGAGGGGTCGCGCACGAAGAAGACCGGCGTGTTGTTGCCCACCATGTCGAAGTTGCCCTCGTCGGTGTAGAGCTTCATCGCGAACCCACGGGGGTCGCGCACCGTGTCGGCGAAGCCCTGCTCACCGGCCACGGTGGAGAAGCGCAGGAACAGCGGCGTCTCCTTGCCGGGCTGGAGGAAATCGGCGCGCGTGAACTGGCTCACGTCCTCGGTCACCTGGAAGACGCCGTGGGCGCCGCCGCCCTTGGCGTGCACCACGCGCTCGGGCACGCGCTCGCGGTTGAAGTGCTGCATCTTTTGCACGACGTAGTGGTCGTGCAGTGCGATGGGGCCCTGTTCACCGACGGTGAGCGAGAACTCGTCGCTCGTGACGGGGATCCCCGAATCGGTGGTCGTGACCTTCTTCTCGTCGCTCATCTAGCTCCACTCCTTCGCGTTCCCACAGGGTTAGCGGCCGACTATAACAATTCACTCAAAACAACACAGCCCTAACGATTGCTAGGGTTTTTGCGTCGTGGACACCGTGCCCCCAGACCCCGAATTGGCCCTTGCGGCAGCCCTTCGCGAGCGCGGCCAACGGGTCACGCCTCAGCGTCTGACCATTGCCCGAATCGTGCGCGAGCTGAACACGCACGTGACCGCCGAGCAGGTGCTCACCGCGGTCTCCGAGCGCCTGCCGGGGGTGTCGCTGCCCACGGTCTATGCGACCCTAGACCTGCTCGAGGAGCTCGGCTCGGTGCGCCGCGTCAACGTCCGCGGCGGCGCGGTGCTCTACGACGCCGAGGTGCACCCCCACCACCACGTCGTCTGCACCTCCTGCGCAGCGGTGACCGACATCGAAGTTCCCCCCGGGCACGAGGAGGCGGCGCTTGCCGCGGCCCGGGCCACGGGCTTTCAGCCCGAGCGCGCCGACACGGTGATCCGCGGTCTGTGCAGCAACTGCCGCGCCTGAGCTGCCGACTCCCCGCCGCCCGTAGGCTCAGAAGATGACCACGACCGCCGTCATGTGGTTTCGTCGCGACCTACGCGTACGCGACCTGCCCGCGCTTGCCGGCGCCGCCGAAGCCGACCGAATCGTGCCGGTGTTCGTGTTCGACGACCGGCTGTTGAAGACGGGCCGCTTTCCCAGCGCAAACCGCACCACGTTCATGCTCGGCTGCCTGGAGGAGCTCGACGCAACGCTGCGCGAGCGCGGCGCGCAGCTGGTGATCCGCCACGGCAGGCCGGAGAACGAGATTCCGAAGCTGGCGACCGAGGTCGGCGCCGAGGACGTGTTCTGGACCGCCGACTCCTCGCCGTGGTCGCGGCAGCGCGACCAGCAGGTGATCGACGCCCTGGCCTCCGACGACATTCGCGCCCACCCCTCCCCCGGCGCCTTCGTGGCCGACGACCCGTCGAACATCCTCACCGGTCAGGGCACGCCCTACACGGTGTTCTCGCCGTTCGCCCGGACGTGGATGGGGCTCGACCGGCGTGAGGCGGCGCCATCGCCGCGCAAGCTCACGATGCCATCAGGCGTTCGGGTTGGGCGCCTGCCATCGCTCGCCGACCTGGGCGTCGCCGATGAGCCAGACCTCGCCTTCGAACCGGGCGAGGAGGCCGGGCGCCAAGCGGCGGCCGCGTTCCTGCGCTCACGCGTGGCCGACTACGACGACATGCGCAATCACGCGGCGGGCGGCACCTCGCGGATCTCGCCGTACCTGCGCTGGGGCTGCGTGTCGCCCCTGCAGCTGGAGCGGCGCGCGGCCGACCATGGCGGCGCGGGCGCGGACACCTACCGCACAGAGCTGGCCTGGCGCGACTTCTACGCGGCCGTGCTCATGCACTTTCCCTACGTGATCAAGCAGGAGTTCCAGGAGCGCTACCGCGATCTCGAGTGGGCACGGAGGTCGCAGAAGCTCGACGCCTGGAAGGAGGGCCGGACCGGGTTCCCGTTCGTCGACGCCGGGATGCGCCAGCTGCTGGCGGAGGGCTGGATGCACAACCGGCTGCGGATGGTGGTCGGATCGTTTCTGACCAAGGACCTGCACCTGGACTGGCGCATCGGTGAGGCGCACTTCATGGAGCACCTCGTGGATGGCGACATGGCGGCCAACAACGGCGGCTGGCAGTGGATCGCCTCGGTGGGCACCGACCCCAAGCCCTACTTCCAGCGCCTGTTCAACCCGGTCCGCCAGCAGGAGAAGTTCGACGCCAACGGCGACTACGTACGCCACTGGGTGCCCGAGCTTGCCGACGTGCCGCTCGAAAAGCTGACCAAGCCGTGGGCGATGTCGGACGAGGAGCAGTCGGCGTCCGGGTGCGTGATCGGGGAGGACTACCCCGAGCCGATCGTCGACCACGCGGAGGAGCGCCGCGTGGCGCAGGACCGCTACCGAGCCGTGGGGTCTGCCTAGGCCGGAGGCTTCGGCGGGTAGCGCGACCAGGGCGGCCGTGGACGTCGGCAGAACCGTACGCTCCTCTCCGCGTCCATGGCGCGAGCCTACCCCCGACGCACGGCGGCTGCCGCCAAATCCTTGGCCAGGCCCGCCTCGGCCCTGCCGACCAGCCGGCCCGACGTCGTGACCTGCACCGCGAGGCTGCGATGGATCGGCACGCCGTGGCGGATGAGGGTGCTCTCGAAGGCCTCGTCCTCGAGCGCGGCCGCCGGCACCATGCCGCCAACGCGCAGATAGGTCTTCGCCGTTACCGCCAGCGAAGCTCCGCTGAACTGCCAGTGCTCGGCGGTCGAGCCGGGCGGCCCGGGGTCGGCGGTCACCCGCTGGTGGCGGGCAGCCTGGCGCGCGGCGCGGTCGGCCATCACGTCGGGTCCGAGCCGATCGCGGTCGGCTGGGTGCAGCTCGATCCGGCCGCCGATCGCGTGGGCGCCGAGCGCCATCGCGCGCAGTTGGGCGCCCACCCAATCGGACGCGACGGTGGAGTCGGCGTCGGTACAGGCGATCAACCCGGCACCCTCCAGCCGGTCATACGCGGCGTCCATGCCCACCCGCCGAGCGGGCCCCGCTCCGCCGCCAGGACCGTGCAGCAAGGTGATCCTCAGGTGCGGGTGCCTACTCGCCGCGCGCTCGACCTGGCCCTCGGTGTCGTCGGCGCACACGTCGAGCACGACGATCAGCTCGAAGTCACCGGCTTGCACCCCACGCTGGTACGCGAGCGCCTCGATCGCTGCGCCGATCAGCTCCTCCTCGTCACGTGCGGGCATGACCACGCAACACCGCGGCGCGCTCACAGCAGCGGCGCCCCGGACTCAACGAGCTCGCGGCCGAGCTCGTAGTCCTCGTCGCGCTCGTGGCAGAACACCCCGACGCAGGTGCCGTCGGCGTCTGCGTACCAGGCCGTCAGGGAGCCGTCCTCTTCGGCCTCGATCCGGACGGCGGCAAAGCCGTCGCCCCAGGCCACGTACTTGAGCGTGCGATCACCGATGGTGCTCCAGAAGCCGGGGGCGGTCGCCCACTCCGCGTCTTGACCCGCAAGCACCGCGCCCGCCACGGCGCCGTGATTGAGCGCCTCGCCCCAGTGCTCGACGCGCAGCCGGCGCCCAGCCGCGCGATTGCGCGCGAACGCAATGTCGCCGACCGCCAGCACGTCGGGAGCGGCGGTATGCATGTGGGAGTCGGTCCCGATGGCGCCATGGTCGAGTCGCAGCCCCGCCGACTCCGCCAAGGCGGTGCGCGGCGCGACCCCGACCGCCTGCACGACGGTGTCGGCCTCGACGGTCAGGCCGTCGCCGGCGCGGACGGTCCATGCGCCCCCGACGCGCTCGACCGACTCGACGGCGGTGCCGAGCACCAATGCCACGCCGGCATCCTCGAGCCAGCCCGCCAGGCGCCCGCCGACCTCCGGGCCGAGGCGTGCGCTCTGGGGCAGCGGCTCGTCGCTGACCAAGGTGACCTCGGCGCCGCGCGCGGCGAGCGAGGCCGCGGCTTCACAGCCGATGAAGCCCGACCCGATCACCGCCACACGCGGCCCGTGCTCGCGCAGCGCGAGCGAGTCCTCGACGGTGCGGATCGTCAACACCCCGGGATCGTGGCCGCCGGGTATCGGGAGCCGGATCGGCTCGGACCCGGTAGCCAGCACGCAGCGGTCGTAGGGGATCTTTTCACCGCCCTCGAGCGTGAGGAGGTGCAACTCGGGGGCCAACGCGACTGCGGTCGCGCCGGCGCGCAGATCCACGCGATTGTCGAAGTACCAAGCATCGCTCTCGATCGGGAGGTCGGATTCGGTCGCCTCGCCGCGGAGGAACTCCTTGGTCAGCGGAGGTCGTTCGTACGGCGGCCGAGTCTCGGCGCCGAGGATGGTGACCGGCTGCTGGCCCCCGGCCTCGCGGTAGGCGCGTGCCGTGGCGAGTCCTGCCGGCCCCGCGCCGACGATCACCACTCCACCGACGGGACTCACGCGCGTGCCAGCAGGTCGAGGCGGTAGTGGGGCCGGTCCTCGCCATTGACCGGCACGAGGCCCGGGTGGGCGCGCACGACGGCGTGGACCTCGGCGCCCGGGAGCGGGTAGTAACGCGTCGGCTCGGTCCAGTGCACGGCCAGCAGCCGGCCACCCGGAGCGAGTTGCGCCGTCATGGCATCGAGGCCTGTGCCGAGCAGCTCCTCGTCCCAGTAGTAGAGGACCTCGGAGCAGACGATGAGGTCGAACGGGCCGCTTGGCATCTCCTCGGGCAGCGACCGCTGCTGCACCGACACGTGCTCGAGGTCGTCCGTGCGCTCGCGGGCCGCCAACACGGCGGGCTCGGAGATGTCCACCGCCATCAGCGCGTCGCAGTACGCGGCAAGCTGCCGGGTGAGCACGCCGATCGAGCAGCCGACCTCGAGCGCCCGGCCGAAGTGACCTTGGCCAAGCGCGGCAAGCGTGTGCTCGTACTTGTCGCGCTCGTAGTCGCTTGAGGCAAAGCCCCACGGGTCGGGGTCGCCTGCGTACAGCGCGTCGAAGTACTCGCGGCCCAGGCGTCGCGCGTCCGCTGGAGCGTTCACCCGCCCAGCGCCCGTCGGCCGAGCCGCGCCACGAGCGGGTCGAGCCGGTGTTGGTTGAGGAACAGCTCGAGGTCGCGGCGCGCCCGGTCGAGCCGCCCACCGGCCACCAGCGGCCGCGAGCCGGCGGCGCGGACGGCCTCGTCCACAGTCGCGCGGGCGGCCCCCGCCACGGCCGCGCGCAGGGCGATGGAGAGGTCGGTCGTCGGGTCGGCGGGGGCGCGCGCCACAGCGGCGGCGGCGTGCTCGAACCACGCGTCGATCGTGGCGGCGTGGGCCACCATCCGGCCCGCCGCGAGCGCCGCGAGCTGGTCGTCGCCGGGCTTTGCGGCCAACGCCGCGAGCGCTTCCTCGCGCACCGCGTCGACCAGCCCAGCCCAGCACGCAGCGGTACGTATGGCGTCGCGGCCGAAGTAGGGCTCGCGAGCGATCTCGCCGGGCTCGCCAAGCACCGCGAGCACCCGTGCGCCGTCGAAGGTCACGCGGTGGCTCTCCGACGCCCGCATTCCCGGCGCCTGGTACCAGTCGCGGTCGATCGCGACGCCGTCGGCCAGGTCGACGTAGGCCAGCAGTGGCGGCCCTGGCGTGTCGCCCTTGACCAGCACGAGTGCGGCCTGCACGCCCCCGGCGCCCGAGCAGAAAGTCTTGACGCCCGAGATCGTGTTGCCGCTGATCTGCGCCGGCTGGCCTTCTCCGTCCGCCGGGTCGGCGCCCCACACACCCAGCAGCAGCTCTCCGGCGGCCACCTGCTCGCGCTCGCGCGTGCGCAACGGCTCGGGCGCGCCGACGCTCAGCCGCTCCACAGCGTTCAGGTGCCCGTCAAGGATGCGCGCGACCGAGCCGTCCGCGCGTGCCACGGCCCGGACGACCGCCCACTCGCGCGGAGGGTCCGCGTCGAGCATCCGGGTGAGCCCCGCGGCATCCAGCGCGGCAAAGGCCTCCGCCGGGAAGCGCGGAGACCGGTCGAGCGCCTGCGCGCCGGCCGCCACCGCGGCCACCGCCTCAGCCTCCCGCGCGGGCACGCCGGCAATTCCGGAAGAGGGGGTCACGCCGCGACCTCGGCCACGGTGGCAGCGCGCAGCGACCGCGCCGGCAGGTCGCGAGCGGCGGCCAGCTCGAGCAGGCGATGGGTCAGCTCGACCGTGGTCGCGCAGCCGGTGCGCGGGGCCCCGGGACCCAGGCCGTCGTGCATCAGCACCACCGCGCCGGGGCCGAAGGCTGGACCGCACTCGCTGAACATCTCCGGTGCGGTGTCCCCTCGCCAGTCGTGGGTGTCGACAGTCCAGTGCACGAGCTCCAGCCCGAGGCGGTCGGCCACCACGCGGGTGTCGGCGGTGACCGTTCCCCAGGGGGCGCGCCACCGCCGTGGCACCACGCCGAGGACGGACAGGCGCGCAAGCGCGGCAGCCGCGTCGCGTGCGATCTGAGGTCCGGTGAGCCCGGAGTGACGAATGTGCTCGTCGGCGTGCAACGCGACCTCGTGACCCTCGGCGCGCATGCGCGCGATCAGGTCGGGATGACGCTGCGCTGCCGGCCCGAGCACGAAGAAGGTCGCGCCGGCCTGGTGCTCGGCCAGGGCGTCGAGCACCGCGGGCGTCCAGACGGGATCGGGCCCGTCGTCGTAGGTCAGGTTCACCACCTCGAAGTCCTATCCGGCTCGTCGAGCGCGAAACGCAACGAGGCCTCTCGTGGCGCGGGTTCGCGGGCATTCTTGCGCCAGGCGCTGAAAGACCCGGCCGCGGCCCCATGCGGTGCCACGAGCCACGGCCACGGGTAGATGGCCGCCAGTTGGAGTGCAGCGCTGCGCCTGCGCCAGCCCGGCACGGGCGCGAACGTGGCGGCCAGTGAGCTGCCGGCGAGCACGTCGACCGGGTCGCCGAGGTGCAGCTGCACCTCACGGCGTGTGGCGAGGTCGGCGAGGGTCTCGACCAGGAAGCAGAGCCGCTTGGCCGAGAGGCGCAGGTGCCCCAGCAGCTTCTCGTCGAACACGAACACCGCCGGCAGGTCGGGATTGGCCACGAGCGCCGGGTCAGCGTCACCAAGCGACTCCGCGGTGAGCCACACCGCGTCGGGCTCTCCCACGACGATGGGATCCGATGGGCCGGCCGTGGCCTCGGGGTCGGGATCCGAGCGCAGGCCCTCGACCGGCGGCACCGCGGCACCGCGGGCGGCATCGGGCCAGGCCGCGATCGGACAGTCCGCGTCGTGCAGACAGCCACCGCACAGGCCCGGTGCGCGCTTGCGCACCTGCGCGCGGCTGAAGCCGTAGGGCCTGCCGGTGCCAGCGCCGACAACCCACTGCCAGCCCAGCCGGTTTGCTGCCCGCGACCCGTCGAGCAGGTGGGCAAAGAAGCGATCCTCGCCGGCCGACCATTCGCCGCCCGCGCGCACGGTCCACTGCGACGCCAGCCACATGCGGGTCTGGTTGACCAGCCAGCCGTCGCGCTCAAGCTCGCCGAGCGTCAGGTCGACGCAGGCCATGTCGCGCGGCCAAGGATCGGGCCAGCGCTCGGGCGCACGCGCCGGCCGGTGGCGCAGGGCCGCCGCGCTGCGGGCACCGACGCGGGCGTAGAGATGGCGCGAGTACTCCTGCCACAACAGCTCGTCGCGGAACTTGCGACGGTCGCGCGCGGGACCATCCTCCACGTGATCCCAGACGCGTGGAAGGCCAAGCAGTCCGTGGCGGATGAACGGCGACAGCCCACTGGCCCCACGGCGCTCGGGTGGCCAGACCTCGTTGCGACGGGCCGCGTAGCCTGAGACCTCGTAGGCCTCGAGCGCCGCGTCGGCGGCACCCTGCCCGCCGCGAAAGCGCGGGGACGCCGCGATGTCAGCGGGCGCCTCGAGCACCAGGCCGGCCAGGTGCTCAGCCACCCAGCAAGCCGCGGCCGCGGCCCCCGTCGAGGGCGCCGGCAACACCGTGGTCACGACGGGCCCCACCACGTCGCACCGCGTTCGCCCAGAGCCACTTTGGCCGCGTGCACGCGGCGGCGGGCGGCGCGCTCGGCCTCGCGATCGTTGCGGCGCTTGGCCCACCCGACGGAGGACCGGGCGGACATCAGCTCACGCACGAGCTCCCCGCGGCGGCCCTCGGGCAGGGCGGGATCACTGGCGCGCCAACGGCGGCCGTCGATCACCACGTAGTGCCCGTCGGGAGTTCGCTCCGGCATACCCCGGGGTACGGTCGACACGATGACCGAGGCCACGCCGACGGGGGACGAGATCGAGACGACGATCCTCCAGCTGCTCCATGCGCGCGACCCGGGCAAGACGATCTGTCCCTCCGACGCCGCCCGCGCCCTGGCCGGCGATGGCGACTTCCGGCCGCTCATGCAGCCGGTTCGCGCCCGCGCGAGGGCGTTGGTGAAGCGTGGCGAGCTTGAGATCACCCAGCACGGCGAGGTGGTCGATCCCGCCGCCGCGCGCGGTCCGATCCGCCTGCGTCTGGTCGACTAGCGCCGCCTACCCCAGGGCGCCGGCGAGGATGCTGGCAAGCCCCGCCGCCACCGCCAACGCGACGCCCACCGCGCGGAAGCGGCCAGGACTCAGGCGCAGGAACACCGCGCGCCCCACCGGCTGACCGACGGCGACGAGCACACACAGCAGCACCAGCTCGAGCGGTTCGATCCCGCCTAGACCGAGCTGACCATCGGCCGCCAGCGCCACGGCTGCCAGGGGATTCAGCAGCAAGAAGCATGCCGCGAGCGAGTCCCGCACCTCGTGCGGGTCGGCCCCCGCACGCTGGAAGTACGTGAGCAGCGGCGGCCCGTTGATGCCCGTGGTCGTGGTCAGCGCGCCGACGCCAAGGCCCACCGGGGCCAGCGGCCAGCGGGTCGGCGCGCGGGTGCCGGCCTCGCGCTGCCTCGCCGCGGCCCGCAGGTCCACCAGCGCCGCTGCCACGACTGCGACCCCGACTGCCACCTGCAAAACCGGCTTGGCGACGATCCCGAGCAGCACGACACCGCCTATGAGGCCGGGCACGCTCCATGCCGTCAGGCGCAGCACATCACCACCGATGATCCGACGGCCCCTGCGTTCGGCGGTGAGCACGAGGATGCTCAACGCCACCGACAGGATCACGAGGATCGTG
>JBBRYL010000052.1:0-22363 GCA_038237685.1 Solirubrobacterales bacterium
GGCCTTGGCGGCCAGTTCGATGGCCCGCTTGAGGTGGCGCGTGTCGCGCTCGGTGGCGGTTGTCGGAGCCATTTCGGGAAGGTCGCGAGCAATATTGACTCGTCAGTCAACCCTACCAACGGCGGTTTGCGGCTACGCCCGAAACGTCGGCGCCTCGGCGCTACCTGCAGCGCTTCTCGGGCGACACGCGGCTGTAGGTGTTCTCGCCCTTCAACGGCGCACCGAGAGCACACAGCGAGATCCGCTGGGGAAACCCGAAGCGGGTGCCCCTGATCGGGCCGAGCTGCTGGGTGGCGTAGCGGGCATACATCAGCGCACGCGGCGCCCACCACTCGCCTGCCTTGAAGCCACCGTTGCAGGTGCCCGCGCCGGACACGCCGGGCCGGTTCAGGTAGAGGAAGCCGTCCACGCCCGCGATCCCGGTGTTCGTGTTGGGCCTGGGCCCGAGGCCGCGGTAGCGCGGGTTGCAGTAGACGTTGACGCGGCGGTAGCGGCCGGCCTTGCCCAGCTTGTAGTGCACCGGCCCGCGGCCGTTGTAGGAGGTCGAGACCACGAACGGCTTGCCGCCGACGCGGCGTGACACCTTGCGCCCGTAGGCGATGTTGTTCGAGGTCCAGTCGTGGTGGGTCACGTTGAGCATGAACCCGCGCACCTTGGCGATGCCGATATACCGCAGCAGGCCGGCCGTGTAGGCCGGGCTCTTCCAGTCAGAGGCCGTGCCCTCGAGGTAGATCGTGGCGTTGGGCAGCTGGGAGAGCACGTCGACGCCGTAGCGCAGCAGGTCCTTGCGCGCCTTGCGGCGTGACTTGGCCAGGCACGAGATCGTGCCGATCGAATCGGGCTCGAACGCCAGCACCACCCGCTTGTCCCCGACGGCGCCCGCGAAGTCGCGGTACCACTGCTTGGAACGATCGTCCTCAGCCACGCCACCCCCGGTGTACCGGGGGTTGCACGCGATGCCCTGGTGGCGCATGACCACGATCAAAGGCGTCGCGCCGGGCTGGAAGACCTGCACGCAGTTGATGTAGTTGCGCACCTTGCGCTGGAGGTTCGGGCGTGTGAAGCGACCCATCCAGCGGGCCTTCGGCTGCAGTGCGAGGTTCGCCATGGCCGAGGCATTGGCGGTCTCGCCGCGGCTGCGATAGATCTGCATGTCCTTGTACGACCGCTCGGTGGGATCGACGAAGAACTTCGACCCCGCGATGGGATTCGGCGAGCGGGGGTTCACCCCGCGCGGGTCAGCGACCGCGGCCGGAGCGCTCGAAGAGGTGGGGCCGCAGTCGCGCTCTAGGTTCGGCACCGCGGACGGAGTGAAGTTCAAACCGGGCGGAGTCGCGATCTGATTGGGGTCAGATGGGGTCTGGCCCTGTGGTGCCGCGGGGGCCGGGGATGGCTGCGCCACGGGCTGACCGGGCAGACCGGGCAGGGTCGGCAGCTGGCCGACCGCCGAGCCGGGCACCAGCGCGAAGGTGGCGGCCACACCGGCGGCGACGAGGGTGAGACGACGTGGGCGCTTTGAGGGGATATCGCGTCGGGAATCCATTCCTCACGGATTCGGCCGATGCCGCCCCAAACTGAAGCCTCTTGGCGCGAATGCCTAGATCACGCGTCCACCACCGCCTGTCAGTGGTGCAGCGGAGCCTTCTGCGCTTCGGTCTCGGGCGCTTCGATGTAGGGCTGCTGCTCGTCCTGGGTCTCGGTCTCGTGGTACACCGACTCGGCGTTCACGGCCCAGATGTCGTGCTCTGTGCCCTTGACGATGTTGTCCACCGCCCGCATCGACGTGAGCATCGAGTGGTCGGAGTTGTTGTACCGGTGCAACCCGTTACGACCGACCTGCTGGAGGTTGTCGATCCCGTCGAGCCAGCCCTTGATCTTGTCGATCCGCTCTGAATAGTCCATGTCGTACATGGGATAGGCCTTCGGCACGCGCGTGGCGAAACCGAACTCCAGCGCGGAGCGCTTGGCCAAGCCGAGGGTCTCGAGCTCCTTCATGCCGAGCTCGACGAGCGCGTCGTCGTCCATCTCCCACAGGTGATCGCCGGCAAAGCAGAAGTACTCGAGGCCCACGCACGCCTTGCTCGGGTCGGGCACCATCCACGGGCTCCACGAGCGAAAGTTTTGGATCCGGCCGACCTCTACATCGGGCTCGTGGATGTAGATCCAGTTGTCGGGGAACAGATCCTCGCCATCGAGCACCAGCGATACCGTCAGGAAATCGCGGTAGCGAATGCCCTTCGCGGCGGACTTGACCTCCGGCGCCGGGGCGGGATCGACCATGCCGGCCACGTTGCGCAGCGGCAGCGAGGAGATCACGTAGTTGGACTCGTAGTCCTTACCGCCGGCGGTAACCTTGACGACCTTGCCGTTCTCGACATGGAGCTTCTCGACGGGGGTGTTCATCAGGATCTGACCGCCGAGGCTCGTGATGTCCTCGGTCATGGTCTCCCACATCTGACCGGGGCCGTACCGCGGGTAGTGGAACTCGCCGATCAGCGTCTTGATCTCATCGCCCTTGTTACCGAAGAAGGCGGCCTTGGCAGCGGAGAAGAACGAGAGGCCCTTGATCCTCTGGGCAGCCCAGTCGGCCCGGATCTCAGAGACGGGCACCCCCCACACCTTCTCGGTGTAGGAGCGAAAGAAGTTGTCGAACAGGCGCTTGCCGAACCGGTTGACGACCCACTGCTCGAAGGTGTCCTCGCGCCCCTTGGGCTTGACCATGGCCCAGGCGTAGGAGGCCATGCAGCGTGTGAGCTCGATCGGGCCGAGCT
Organism: Solirubrobacterales bacterium; assembly: GCA_038237685.1. GTDB lineage: Bacteria > Actinomycetota > Thermoleophilia > Solirubrobacterales > Thermoleophilaceae > JAAYBF01. The sequence continues at coordinate 2,772 of JBBRYL010000052.1, forward strand.
TCTTGATGACGTCCGGGCCACGCAGCGGGTAGTCCAGGAACTTCTTGTTCCAGTAGATCCGCGACATGCGGGGGCGCTTGAGGAACTCCTCGCGCATGATCTCGTGCCACAGGTCATCGACTTCCTTGACCTTGGTGAAGAAGCGGTGGCCGCCGAGGTCGAACCGGTACTTGCCGCCCGGGCCGTCGCGGACCTCGGTCTTGGCGATGCCGCCGACCTGGTCCTCGGCCTCGAAGATGATCACCGGCAGACCCTGCTTGGCAAGCAGATATCCCGCCGTGAGGCCGGCGGGGCCCGCGCCCAGGATCAGCGTCGGGTTGTCCTTGAGCCCCGGGTAGGCGGGCTCGACCACGGGAGCGGGCTTGGCCGGCGTTGCCGGCTGCTCGGACGGGGCGTTGGGAGTTGCGTTCTCGTTCTCGCTCATCTTTGCGCTCTCACTCATCGTTGGGAAGTCTTCGTATACAGGACTCCGCGCACCCCGATACGACGGGCCCGGCGGTAAAAGGCCGGCACTGCCTTGTCGCGCTTGAAGCGCGTGTCCGACTCCAGGGCTTGCCCCCATTGCGCGGACCGGCGCCGAACAAGCGTCGTCCATGGAGCGTCCCAATCATTGATGTTGCTCGTGACGGGATGCACGAGTAGGACGTGCTGACCGACGGCGAGCCTATCAATCAACGGCTCGAGGTTCTTGGTCGGCGTAGCCTCCTCGAGGCGAGTCTGGGAATCGCGCCAGTCCATGACCCCTTGGGTCTTGACCGGGCCGAGCTCCGTTGCGTGGGTCAGGCCGCTGCGCAGGTTGTAGTTGATCAGCGGCTGCTGCTCCGGTTGAAGGGTTACGACGACGTCGCCCTTCTTGAGCTGTGGGTTGGCAGCGGCCGCCAGGTCGGTGACGTTGGACTTGTTCTTCAGCCCGTCGGTATGCGGGATGGCCCAGACGCCGAGCACGACCACCAGCGCGGCGAGCCCGAGGTTGCCCGCCCGCGACAGGCCGAAGGAGGCCAGCAGGAAGATCGGCCCGAGCGCGACACCGAGGTAGCGGGTGGTCCACGCCGGGGAGAACTGGGAGAACAGCCACGCGATCGCCAGGGTGGCGACCCCGAGGGTGAGCACCGTGTAGAGCGCGGTCCGGGTCTCGTTGTCCTCCGATTGCTCGCGCGTGGCCAGGATGGCCGCGAGCCCCGAGCCTGCGCCGAGCAGGATCGCCACCGTCACGGTGCCGCCGCCCAGCAGGGACTTCGAGATCTGGACCGGCGCGCCGAAGCGTGGCGAGTTGAGCCACGGCGCCCCGGTGTGGGCCGTCTGGTAGAGCAGGGTCGGCAGCCACGGCACGTACAGGATGGCCGCGACGCCGAACCCGATCAGCACGTCCTTGAAGAACGCCCTGCGGTCCTCGGTGGCCAGCATCGCGGGCACGAGCGCCACCAGCGTGCCGGCGGTCACGAAGATGCCCCAGCTGTGGGTGTAGAGCATGGCGGCCAGCAGCGCCGCGAAAACGGGCAGGTACTTGCGGTTACGAAACACATAGACGTGGAGGAACGCCGCGCTCGTGAGCAGGCTGAGCACGACCATCAGCGAGTACATGCGCGTCTCCTGCGCATAGGTGGTGAGGAACGGATTGAAGGCGCCGAGCGCGGCGCAGATCAGGCCGGCGCGACGGTTGAACAGGGTCCACCCCGCCCACAGCCCGCCGGGCACCGCGAGCATCGAGACGGCCACCGACAGCCCCTGCGTATCGCCCGGTCCGTTGCCGAAGATAGACATCCAGACGTGCAGCATCATGTAGTAGAGCGGCGGCGAGCCGTCTTGGCGCAGCACCCCGGGAATGTCTGCGAAGGGCTGGGAGGCGATGCCGATCGAGAGCCCCTCGTCCATCCACAGCGAGGCCCCGAGGGCCCGCGTGCGCACGAACAGCGACACGAGCAGGAGCAGGCCCGTGATGGCGACGATCCCCGTCGTTCCGAGGGGCGGGAACTTCAGGCGAGGGAGCGCGCGAGCTCTGTGGGCAACCGAGGACATTCGGAAAAGATAGTCAGCGCGAGGACGTGAGCTCGGGAGTACGGGTGGCGGGCTTCACGCGTGGCGCCTTTGCACCGGCCGCCGGACAGGCGCGGCCGCGCGAATCGGACCGCGGCGCGGTCCAGACCTGCCAGCGGCCGGAACGGCCGACTTGGCGGAATCGACCGTCGTCGACCGACGCCACGAGTGGACCGTCGGGCACGGTGTGGGTCCGAAAGATCACGCCGGGCGCAGGCGAGATCGGGGGCTTGTGGTCCTTGAGCGGGCGGACGTCGCCGACCTCGATGCCGTGCAGGCCCATCTCGAAGGCGACCATCTGGGTCTGAAACGGTCCGCTGTAGACGTTGCCGCAGGCCAGCAGGCGCTCGCGTCCCCCAGCCTTCTCGACGGCCCCAGGCAGCGTCTGCCAGAGGCTTGCCTCGTAACGCAGCTCGTCCAGGGTCACCCGCACGTTGTCCACCTTGTTCTTGATCACCGGCGAGAGGCCGATCAGGCCGACCACGAAGATGCCGGCCGCCACGGCAAAGCCGGTCCGCGCGTTGCCCGAGAGTCTGGTCACGCCCGCCTCGACCGCTTGGAAGACGCGCGCCACCCCGATGCCGCCGAGGACGCAGACCGCGGCGGTGGTGACAACCAGGTAGCGCTGGTTTCCGGCGTAGCCGTGCTCGGTCATGAACGCCACCAGGAGGATCCAGGCGACCCCGATGCCGAACAGCCATAGCGTCGCCGCCTCGCGGCGCGCCCGAACGAAGCTGACCGCGGCCGTGGCGACCGCGAGCAGTGTCGCAACCTGCAGCGGGATCACCGTTCGCTGGAGGAAGCGCTTGGCCACCTCGAGGCCGGGATGATCCGCGAACGCCGCGCTGCCCGGGTTGGGCTTGGTCGCGCGGCTCGACGCACGAAACGGCTGGCCAGAGCCCCACAGCTCGGGGCCGAACCAGAGCACGGGGATCGCCAGGGCGAGCAGGACGAGCCGCAGCCGCAGCTCGGAGTCGTCGAACCACAGCCAGATCCCGTAGATGCCGAGAAACGGCCAGACCTCGGGACGCAGCAGGGCCGCGGCAAAGCCCAGGTAGAGCGCGTGGTCGCGGCGGCCGTCGAGGTGGCGCTCGAAGGCCCATAGGAAGATTGCGGCGAGCAACGCCTCGGAGTTGCCGAGCATCGAGTCGCGGACGTACTGATAGGTGGTGAGAAGGAAGGCCGCCGCGAACCCGCCCGCGATCAGGCCCGCCGGCCCGGGCCCCACGACCCTGCGGGCAAGCCGAAACGACATCGCGAGCGAGAGGACCGCCCCGGCCCGCGCGATCCACATCCACAGGTAGGGCTCGGCTCCCGCGCCGAACAGCGAGAAGGGCACGTTGAAGATCACCGGAAGCGGCTTCCACGACGGTCCACCGTCGGTGACCAGGTCGAGGTGCAGGATCTCTCGGCCCCAGAGCAGCCACGCCCACGGGTCGTAGGTGGGTGTCGAAGGGAACAGCAGCGTCACGGCCGCGATAGCGAGGCACGCGAGGATCACCCACAGGATCCCGAGCCGCTTGACCTCGCCGACGCCGCGACGCGCGAACGTCGCGCCGTCGGAGCCCGGGCCGGTGGTGCTGGGCCCGCGCTGGAGCACAGGCGAATGTGCGGCCGTGGACTTCATGAGACGGTCTAGGCCCTGCTCGTCTGCAGGCTCGCTACTGAGCGAAGTCGTGCCCAGCCGCCGTAGCGCAGGACCAGCACGGCAAGGCCGACGACCGTGATCGGCACGTACAGCACGAAGCGCAGCAAGATCACGTAGGAGACAACCGCGGAGCCCGAGCCGCCGAGCACGCGCGCCCCGAACGCCACGGCCGCGTCGAAGGTGCCGATCGAGCCGGGCGCGGCGGGGAGGGCCGCGACGAAGTTGGTCAGCCCCACAAGGTAGAGCGCGCCCGAGGCGCTGATGTCGAGGTTTACCGACCTGGCCACGAACAGATAGACGCTGGCTTCGACGCACCACAACACGACCGTGGCGGCGAGCATCGGCACCGCCGGCCTGCCCCACAGCGCGCGCGGGGCGCCCGCGAGCGGTCGCGCGGCCTCGTGTACGCGCTCGAGCAGGCCGCGGCGCTTGAGCACCAGGATGCCGGTACCGGCCATCACCAGAAGCGCCACCGCGGCGCCGCCCAGGATCACGGGATGGGCAAACGTCTGGGAGGGCAGGGCGTGACCCTTGAGCACGCCGTAGCCCACGACGAACAGCATCGCCGCGAGCACGAGGAGATCCAGGATGCGCTCGGCCACGATCGTGCCGAGCAGCGTGCGCTTGCCGGCCTTGACCTTCTGGTCGAGCAACACGACGCGGAGCAGCTCGCCGGCGCGTGCCGGCAGCACGTTGTTGCCCATGTAGCCGACGGTGGTCAGGCCATAGCAGTCGACGCGCGCCGCCTTGACCCCCGTGATGGCGAGGATGCTGTGCCACCGCTCGGCCCTGATCACCGTGGCGACCGCGTATAGCAGCGTGGCGGCAAGCACTTCGGTGAGCGCGCGCGAGGTGTGCGGAAACGACGGCGCCGGCTGATGGGATGCCCACCATACGACCGCGGCAAGCGCGACCACTGAGAACACGGCCTGAAGTAGGGCGAAGCGTCTGTTCATCGATCCAAGGTGCTCGGCGCGCCGGTCCTCCACCGGAGTGCCGAGCGCATTCCGAGGGGAATCGAGCGAGCACTACCGGGGGCGAGGCGCGCGGCGCGGCGGGGGCGCATACCTCCGCCAGAGTTCGAGAAGGTAGCAGGACCACCTGCCGGATTCCGACTCAGTTGGGAATTACTGATCGTCGAGGCAGGCTTCGACCTTGCCCAGGTCGTCGCTGCTGGCGTTGTTCAGGAACAACAGTGCCTGGCCGATCTGCTCCGCTCCCTGGGCGAGGCCCTGGAACTGCTGGCCCTCGGCCTCTCCCCCGGACACGAAGAACTCGACACGCGCGCCGCCGGGGGGCCCGACCTGGATCGACTGCTCGCCGACGAGCCGCGCCTGCAAGCCCTTGCCGGTAATGCAGCCCATGGCAACGCCGCGCTTGTCGTTGGGGTCGGGCGGAGCGCCCGAGGCGGCCGGCTTGGCCGGGTTGCTGTCCTTGCTCACGCTGCCACACGCACCGAGGGCGAGTGCGACCACGAGCACGGCGACGGTGGCAAGCGCGCGAGCTCTCACGACGTGCCGCCCATGCGCAGCAACCGCGTCCCGGCCTGGACCTCATAGACCTCGACATCGTTCTTGCCCTGGTCAAAGGAGTCCTCGGGCACGAGCACGCCCATGATCTCCCCGCCGCCCGTGGCGAGCCTGAAGGTGTTGCCGACCGCGCGCACCGTCCCGTTGACCGCAACGGCGATGTCCTTGGGCGGACCGGAGCCGCCGCTGACCTTCGCGGTGACCCAGATCGGGATGGTCGTTCCTTTGGGATCGACCTTGGCGAACGCGCCCGGCTCGGCGATCGCGGCCTTTGACTGGGAGCTGCCCGCTGACTGTGCCTTGGTGCCGATCAGCCGCTGGTTTGGCCCAATTCGGAAGAAGCGGGCGTCGAAGGCGCCGGTGTCACCGAACTTGGCGATCCGGCGATCCCGCGCCGCGTTCTTGATCTGGGCAAAGCGCGATACCGGCATCCGGATCCAGCCGCTGAAGTTGCGCTTGAGCATCTTGAACTGGGTGCGGTCGCGCACCTGCTTCGAGAACGCAGACTTGCCGTCCATCTTGACCTTGGGGTCGATGTTGAGGATGTCGAGGATGGTCGGGAGCACGTCGGTGGTCTCGACGTTCGCGCGGTTGACCGCGGGCTTCTGCTGCCTCGGTGCCTTGATGAACAGCGGCACCGGCGCGATCTCATCGACGTTGCGCTCGTTGGCCTGACGGCGGTCGAACTGGCCCTTGCGGAAGGACACGCCGTGGTCGGCGGTCACGACCACCATCGCCTTGTCCCAGAGCCCCTCCTGCTTGAGGTGGGCGATCAGCTTCTGCAACTCGTGATCGGCGAAGCCGAGCTGGAGCAGGTGGCGCTGCTGGAGGACGTCGACCTGGCCCTGGTCGTTGTAGCTCTGGCGTGAGATGCCGGGGATCGGCTCGGTGGCCACCCGGCGGTACTGGCGGCCGTCTGGCAGGTACTGCCACGGTACGTGTGGCAGCAGCACGTGCTTGAAGTTCAACGCGGGCCGTTTCGTGTTCTTGATCGACTGGATCCAGGCGTCGAGGCGCTTGTTGCGGCTGCCCTGGAGGTTCTTCTCGGTGTTGGGCTTGTCGCTGGAGGCGGGGGACCCGGATGCGTTGCCCCCATCGCCGCCAGATCCGCCACCGCCGAAGTCGCCCCAGGTCTCCGACACCGTCGGCAGGTTCTTCTCGATCCCGGGCGGCGCGACTATGTGCTTGTAGACGACGCTGAGGTCGTCGGCCATCGACTTCAGCCGGTCGACCCTGGGCTCGTCCAGCCGAGTGTCCTTGCACAGGCTACGCGGACACACCGAGGTGGCCTCCTCGCTCACGTTCATCACGTGGGTGTTGCCGAGGATGGCGAAGATGCTGTCGGGATGATCGGCCGAGGTCGGGAGCTTGTCCTCGTCCGGATAGTCGCCATCCATGATGGCCGGCCAGGCACGGCTGGTGGAGTCATAGATCGAGTGCGCGTTGGGAAACCATGTGCCTTTGCTGGCCAGCTCGGCGAAGCCCGGATAGCGCTTCTTGTCCAGCTCGCCCTTGGCGTTCTGCAGGTCGATGGCCGGGAACTCGTCGAGGCCGAGGAACACGATCGGCGCGCGCGAGCCGCCCTTGACGTCCTTGGCCTGGGCGTCGCCCTCGAGCGTGAGCTTCGACACCGGCGAGATGAACAGGAAGAGGATCAGAAAGACGATCGGGGCCGGCGAGAGCACGCTGAAGAACGAGCGAATCGGCTCGGCGCGCCTGTAGAGCAGCGCGACCAGCGCGCCGATGACCAGTGGGATGACGATGAGCACCGCGTCGCCGACGTCGATCGCCTTCTTAAGCGGCTGGATGATCACGACGGCCAGCAGCACGGCGATGTAGACGAGATGCAGGACGTCGCGGGCGGGCCGCGACACCAGGCCCACCAGGAACTCGAGCGCGAACAGCACGACGGGCGGGATGATCACCAGCAGGATCGCGAAGGTGATGATGTCGCCCGTCGTGGAGCCGCGCGCGGCGAAGAACTCGGGGTTCTTGCCGAGCAGGTCGAACAGCGGCTGGGCCATCGCGAAGGTGGTCAGGGCCGCGATGTGACCGAACGCGAAAAGGTTCGATGGCTGCCAGCGCTTGCGCTTCGCCGGAGCCTGCTCAGCGCCGTTCGCGGTGCCGGCGGCCTCCCGGCCGCTCATCAATCTTCCGCCGGAAGCTGGATCGGCGCGCCCTGGCCCTTGGGACGCGCGTAGTAGAGCAACCGCGTGCCCGAGGCCAGGCGCTCGCGGCGCTCGACGTCGAACGCCGCATCGAGCACGCGCTCGAAGTTCACGCGCTCGTAGTCGGGGTGCAGCCCGTCGCGCTTGCCGCTGAGCAGCTTCTTGACCATCGGGTCCTCACGCGTGGGGAACTCGATCACCAGCGACGTGTCCAAGGATGCGAGCCAGTCGACGAACTCCGCGATCGGCACGTTGGCGGTGACCGTGGTGTGGTGGATCAACGCGAGCGCGAGCACCAGATCCGGCTTGCCCCGCTCGGCCAGCGCCTTTCGCTCCGCCCCGCGCCAGCCCAGGTTGGGCGACTGGTCGGCCAAGTTCATGGTGAGGGTCAGGATGTTCTCGGCACCCTCGTCGCGCAGGCCGCGGTAGAGCAGCTCCATCGGGCCCTGGTCGGCGTCGAGCGCCAGCACGTAGTCGGAACCCTCGGCAGCGATCCGCGAGTAGCGGCCGTTGTTGGCGCCGATGTCCCACGTCATCGGCCAGCGCTGCGAGGTGGACACCTCGCGCACGAACTCGTCCTTGCGCTCGGCGTCGGCGTCGGAGTAGCTGTTGCGCTCACCGTAGGCCACCCACACGCCCTGCGGCGGGTTCCAGTCCAGCTGCTGCACGACCTTGCGCATCTTGCCGACCTGCACCAGCAACAATTCCTTCTGCACGTTGGCCGCCTTCATCTCGCCCTTGACCTCGGCGGCGCGATCGGCGTACTTCGCTTCCAGACGCGCGTGGAGGAACACGCTCGTGGCGAAGCCCTTGCGGAAGCGGTCGCGGAAGGAGGAGAGGTCGCGCATCTGCTTGGGCGTGATCCCGTCGATCTGACCGCGGAGCAGGCCGTGGAAGGGCACGTCCTTGATCGACTGGAGCATCAGCGGGTAGAGAAAGAGCATGCAGAACTGGCGGTAGCCGACCCACTGCTCGCCCTCGCGCCGGCGCTCGAACGAGCCGATGTCAACGAACACGGGCTTGCTGCCCTTGAACTGGACGTTGTAGGACGACGCGTCCTTGAGGATCAGGCCTTCTTTGAGCGATCCCTCGAGCAGGTCCAGCTGCAGAAGCGCAGCGTCCTTGAGCATCGAGAAGGTCCACTCGTACGGATAGGAGACGAACGGGATGCGCTCGTGCTTGAGCACGCCCGCGCGCTCGTGTACGAGCAGGTTGGGAAGCGAGTCGGCCTCGTCGACGAGGCCGGTCTTGACGAGGCGCCCGTCGGATTCTGCGGCCTCGAACAGCTTCGTGGTCTTGAGCGCCTCGAAGTCGGCCAGGCCGTCCGGCGAGAGCGCGCGGTAGACCGCGTCGCCGGAGTAGAAGATCCGGCTCTCGGGGTCCCTGAAGGAACCGGCCTCGATGTCGAAGCTGGGGTCGTTGTTCGTAGTCGAAATGCTCATGGACGGAGTGGCGAGGCGGGTGCCCGCTGCGCGCCCGCCTGGGCGCGGCGGCACGAAAGAGTAGCTGGCGGGGGCGACGCGTTGCCGCGACGCCCCCTACTTGGCGGAACTAGGTGGCGTCGGGCTGACGCGCGGGGGTCTCCTCTTGCTCCGGCTTGCGGATGTGAAGGAGGACGAGTAAACGACGCCAGTACATCTTGAGCGTCACAGCGAGACCGGCGAAACCACCGGCGACCATGGCCGCGATGGCGCTGCCGGTGCCGGCGTCGAGGTATGCGAGGTGTGTCATAAGAGAGAAGGCTCCGTAACGGGACGGGGTTGGACAACGGCCCAAGGTAGCAAAGGGTGTTGCCAGATTGTTGCGCTGCGAATGGATGTGAAGCGGCACGGCGCTGCTTTTTCTGGGCGCAGCCGCACTATGGCATAGGCGCTCCGACCTACCGGCGGCACGGCGGGTTACCCTCCCTCACTGTCGTGAAGCTGATCATCCAGATCCCCTGCAAGGACGAGGAGGCCCAACTGCCGGCCACCCTCGCCGACCTCCCGCGCGAGGTTCCCGGCTTCGAGGTCGTGGAGTGGCTGGTGATCGACGACGGCTCGACCGACGCCACGATCGAGGTCGCCCGCGCCGGCGGAGTCGACCACATCGTCAAGCTGACCAACAACAAAGGCCTCGCTGCGGGCTTCCAGGCGGGCTTGGACGCCTGCCTCAAGCTCGGCGCCGACGTGATCGTCAACACCGATGCCGACAACCAGTACTACGGCGGCGACATCCCCAAGCTCGTCGAGCCTATCGCCGCCGGGCGCGCCGACATGGTGGTTGGTGATCGCGAGACCGACACGATCGACCACTTCTCTCCCCTGAAGAAGCGCCTGCAACGGCTGGGCAGCGCCGTCGTGCGCCGGGCGTCGGGCACCACGGTCCCCGACACCACCTCCGGCTTTCGCGCCTACAACCGCGAGGCCGCGCTCCAGATGGTGGTGGTGTCGCGCTTCACCTACACGCTCGAGACGATCATCCTGGCCGGCAAGACCCTGGTGGCCGTCGACCACGTGCCGATCAGGACCAACGAGAAGACGCGCGAGTCGCGCCTGTTCCCGTCGATGTGGTCCTACGTGCGTCGTAACGCGGTCGCGATCTTCCGCGTGTACTCGCTGTACGAGCCGCTGCGGGTGTTCATGATCGCTGCCGGCATAGTCGCGCTCCCGGCCACGGTCATCTGGGCGCGCTTTCTCTACTTCTTCTTCGCGGGCGAGGGCCAGGGCCACGTGCAGTCGCTGATCCTCGGCTCGACCCTGCTGATCATCGCCGTACAGCTGGTGGCGCTCGGAGTGGTGGCAGACATCCTGGCCGCCAGCCGGTCGCTGCAGGCGCGGACGCTCGAGCGCGTCCGGCGCGTGGAGCTGACGCTGGGGGTCGAGCCGTCCCACTACGAGCCCGTCGAGGCCTCGGGCCGCGCCACCACCGGTGCCGAGTCCGGGCCTGCGACGGGCAAGACGTCCGAGCCCGAGCGCGTGGGCCTGTGAGCACCGGCGTCGCCACACCGGGCTCCACCGATCCCGGCAGCGCCCCGACGGGCAACACCTTCGACAAGTACGGCTCGACCAACCCCGTCGTGCGCCGGCTGATGGGCCGCTTTCACGAGACGCTCGACGAGCTATGGGCTCAGGCGAATCCGAGCTCGGTGCTCGATGTCGGCTGCGGCGAGGGCGTGCTCACCTACGAGTGGGCCCAACGCCTCGATGAGAAGCGGATCGTGGGCATCGACCTCGACGATCCGGAGCTCCGGGCGCTGTGGGCGTCCCGGGAGCGCCCCAACCTCGAGTACCGCATCGAGGAGGCCACAAGGCTCCCGTTCGGCGACGGCGAGTTCGATCTGGCCACCGCGATCGAGGTGCTCGAGCACGTGCCCGACCCGGAGGCAACCGTGGCCGAGATGGCCCGCGTTGCCAGCCGCCATCTGCTGGTGTCGGTGCCGCGCGAGCCGATGTGGCGCGGACTGAACATGGCCCGCGGCTCCTACGTCAAGGAACTCGGCAACACCCCGGGACACGTGAATCACTGGTCCAAGGCGTCCTTCGCCAAGCTGCTGGGCCGCCACGGCCACGTAGCCGAGGCCCGCTCGCCGTTTCCCTGGACGATGTTGCTCGTACGCCTGTAGTGACCGACTCGAAGTCGGGCGACAAGGGCTTCCAGAAGGGCGCCGGCATCCTCTCGCTGGGAATCGGGGCCACCGGCCTCGTGACCTACGGCTACTTCTCCCTGGCCAGCCACACCCTCTCGGAGGCCGACTACGGCGGCATCACGCTGCTGTGGTCGGCGGTGTTCATCACGGTCTCGGTGCTGTACCGGCCGGTGGAGCAGCTGCTGTCGCGGACCATCGCCGAGCGCGAGGCCCACGGGCGCGCCGGCAACGAGCACCTCCGCGTGGCGGCCACGATCCAGCTCGCGCTCGGAGTGGTGTTCGTGATCGCCGCGCTGGCCTTCAAGGTGCCGCTACGCGATCAGCTCTTCGAAGGCTCGGGCGCGCTCTACCACGTGATGATCGTGGCGGTGCTGGCCTACGCGGTGAGCTACTTCGCGCGTGGCTTCCTGGCCGGCCAGCGGCGATTCGGCCTGTATGGGGGCCTCGTGCTCATGGAGGCGCTGTCGCGGGTGATGTTCGCGCTGGTGGTGGCCGTCGGCATCGCCTCGGGGCAGTCGGTCGTGGCACTCGGCATCGCGGCCGCGCCGATCGTCTCGCTGGCGGTGGTGCCGGTCGCGATCTCGCGGCGGAGGCCGCCCGAGGATGTCGCGCTCGTGACAGACGCCGAGGCCTCCGCCGAGGCACGCGCCCTGGACGATGCGGCGACCGGTGAGCCCGGCGGCGAGCCCGAGTTCACGCTGGCCAACGGCACGGGGTTCGCCGTGGCGGTACTGCTCATCATGCTGAGCGAGCAGACCTTCTTGAACGCCGGGCCGCTGCTGGTCAAGACGACTGAGTCCGACGGCGGCGCGGCGCTGGCGGGCTTCGTGTTCAACGTGCTGCTGATCGCGCGCGCGCCGCTCCAGCTGTTCCAGGCCATCCAGACCTCGATCCTGCCCCACCTGACCCGCCTCGGCGCACGCGGCGAGACCGACCCCTTCAAGCGCAGCGTGAACGTGACCCTCTCAGCGATCGCGGGATTCGCGGGCATCGTCGCGCTGGCGATGGCGATCGCCGGGCCGTTCGCGATGGACCTCGTGTTCGGCGGCGACTTCGACTATGACCGGATCGGGCTCGTGGTGATCTCGCTCGGCATGGGCCTGTACCTGGCCGCGGCCACGCTCAACCAGGCGCTGCTGGCCCGCGACCGCGCCCGTCAGGCGTGCGCGTGCTGGATCGGGTCGGCGGGCGCGTTCGTGGCCTTTTTGCTGATCTTCCGCTTCGGCGACCGCGTGCTGCAGGTCGAGGTCGGCTACGTGGGCGGCGCGCTTCTGCTGTGCGGTCTGCTGTATTCGCTGTACCGCAAGGGATAGGGTCGAGGCCATGGCCAAGCATCCAGCAGTAGGCGAGGACGCCCCCGACTTCGAGCTGGAGGGCACCGCCGGAGCGTTCAAGCTCTCCGACCACCGTGGAGAGAAGGTGCTGCTCCTGTTCTACCCCGGCGATGAGACCAGCGTCTGCACCAAGCAGTTCTGCTCCTACCGCGACAACTCCGAGGCGTTCGGCGCGCTCGGGGTGACGGCCGTGGGCATCTCGGGCAAGGACGTGGAGTCCAAGAAGTCGTTCCAGGACCACCACGAGCTCAACGTGCCGCTGCTGGCGGACGCCGACGGCTCGGTGGCCACGCGGTACGACGCCTACGCCAAGCGGCTGAAGATGACCAAGCGTTCGGCAATCATCATCGACGAGGACGGCAAGGTGGCCCACCGTCACGACCACGCCCTCGGCCTCGACTTCCAGACCGTCGCGGACCTCAAGGAGACGCTGGACTCGCTTCCCGCCCGCGCGTAGGGTCGGGCGCGTGAGCGCTACCGCCACCCACATCCGCACCTGTCCCTTCTGCGAGGCCACATGCGGCCTCGAAATCGAGGTCGATGCCGAGGCGAACGCCTTGAGCGTGCGCGGCGACGCCGAGGACAAGGCGAGGAGCGCCGCCGGGGCGGTGCCCCGGCGAGCACCGCAGCACCCTTTGGCTACGCTCGGTCCATGGACATCGAGCGCATCGAAGACTGGGTCGGACAGGAGGTCGTCGATCCCGACGGCGAGAAGCTCGGCAAGCTTGAGGACGTGCTCTTCGGCGCCGGCTCCCAGGACGCCGTCGCGGCCACCGTGAAGTCGGGGCTGCTCGGTCGCAAGCACTACCTCGTCCCACTCCAAGGCGCCACGGTCACTCGTGACGCGGTGCGCGTGCCCTTCACCAAGGATCAGCTCAAGGCCGCGCCACAGGTCGAGCCCGGTGCCGACGTGAGCGATTCCGAGCGCAACGACGCGGGCCGCCACTTCGGGCTGGACCTTTCCGGTTCAGGAACCCTGGAGAGCGCCGCCGCACGCAAAGCGCGCGCGGCTTCGGCCAAGGAGGCCAAGGAGAAGGCCGTCGAGCTCGAGGGCGTGGCCGCGCGCAAGGCTGCCGAGGCGCGCGAGCAGGAGCTGCTGGCGGCACAGAGCCGCGAACAGGCCGAGCTGGCCGAACGCGAGCGTGAGGACGCCCTGTCGAAGGCCGCCGACAAGCAGGGCGCGGCCGACGCCGGACCCGACGGCCGCTGACCGGCAGAGACGAATCGACCTATATAGGCCGCAGCATGCTGTGACCGCAGTTGCGGCAGATCACGTTCGCGGTATCTGACATCCGCGCGATCGTCGAGTGGGCGCCGCAGTTGTCGCACTCCGAGCGCAACTCGAACCGGTGCAGGCAGTTGACGCAGCGGTAGCGTCCCGCCAGGTTGGTGGCACGCAGCCACGGCTCGCCACATGAGGGGCAACCGGGTCCGAGGTCGACGGGAAGCTCAGCCACGCGAGGTATTCTGCCCGTCGGGTCGGACTCGCCCGCGAACGTAGGCCTGCGCGTCCATGGCGCGCTTGCCGGGCGGCTGGACCTCGAGCAGCTCGAGCGACCCCCTCGGGGTGCCGAGCAGGAGGCTGCCGCCGGACTCGGCGACGGCGCCCTGGGCGGGGCCGTCGGCATCGCGGGCGGCGGCGCGCAGGATGCCCAGCCGGTCATCCCCGTCGGCGCCATCGAGCGACACCCAGGCGCCTATGTGCGGCGAGAGCGCGCGCACCGTGCGCTCGAGCTCGACGGCGAGGCGGGCGGGATCGAGACGACGGTCGTCGCGCTGGATCTTGTCCGCGTAGGTGATCCCGATGTCTGGCTGAGGCTCGGGAACGGGCCGCTCGTCGAGAGCGCGCACGAGCAGCTCGCCGCCAAGATCCGCCAGGCGCGGCGCCAGCGAGCCGTAGTCGTCGTCGCGAAGGATCGGCTCGGTTGCCCGCACGTACACCGGCCCGGCGTCGAGCTCCTCGACCGGTCGCATGATGCAGACGCCGGTCAGATCGTCGCCCGCCTGGATGGCGCGCTCGATCGGAGCGGCGCCGCGCCACCGAGGCAGCAGCGACGGATGCACGTTGTATGCCTCGTAGGCCGACAGCAGCGGATCGCGGATGATCGCCCCGAACGCGCAGACGCACAGCGCCCCGGGGTCAGTGGCGGCCACCCGCTCGGACGTCTCCGGCGAGTTGACGTCCTCGGGCTGGGCGAGCTCGAGCCCCAGCTCGCGTGCGCGCTCCGCTACGGGAGGGGGATGCTGCCGCCGCCCGCGGCCCGAAGCGCGGTCGGGACGCGTGAGCACCAGCGCGGGCGCATGGCCGCTGCCGGCCAGGCGTGTGAGCACGGTGGCGGCGAATTCCGAGGTTCCGAGATATACCGTGCGCACGGCCAACCACCCTAGGCGGTGAGGGCCGTTCAGCCGAGCCGAGAGCGCCGGCGGAGCAAGATGGTCGCCCAGGCTGCGGCCGTCAGGACCGCCAAGGCGACACGAGGAGCCCGACTGGCAGGCCGGGAACTCTGTAGGACCAGGCGACGGTGTGGCGACGGGCACGGGCGGCGGCGTATGCGACTAGGTCGTGTTTCCTTCGTGGAGCGCCCGGGAACTGCCTCCCACGAGGAGAGGAGAGGTCATGTACAAGCAAGTGTTCGATCCCGTGGGTGACTCCCTGGGGCTCAGTTCCATCTTTGCGGTGTTGCCGCTGATCACGCTGTTCGTGCTGCTCGGGGGAATCAAGGTCAAAGCCCAGTGGGCGGCACTGAGCGCGCTCGCGGTCGGCATCGTGGTGGCGGTTGCCGTCTATGGGATGCCGGTGGGTCAGACGCTGCTCTCGGCGACCGAGGGCGCGGCCTTCGGCCTGTTCCCGATCATGTGGATCGTCGTCTCGGCCATCTGGGTCTACAACATGACCGTCGAGACCGGGCACTTCGCAGTGCTGCGCCGATCCTTCGGCGCGATCTCCAACGACCAGCGGATCCAGGCCGTGATCATCGCCTTCAGCTTCGGAGCGCTGCTCGAGGCCCTCGCCGGCTTTGGCACGCCCGTGGCCATCACCTCTGTGATGCTGATCGCGCTGGGGTTCAAGCCAATCAAGGCTGCATCGGTGGCGCTGGTGGCCAACACCGCGCCCGTCGCCTTCGGCGCCATCGCGATCCCGATCACCACCCTCGGCGAGATCACGGGCCTGCCGCCCGCCGACCTCGGCGCGATGGTCGGGCGCCAGACCCCGCTGCTGGCCGTGCTCGTGCCACTGGTGCTCGTGTTCATGGTCGACGGCACGCGCGGACTGCGCCAGACCTGGCCTGCCGCCGTAGTCGGCGGCCTCGTGTTCGCCGCCGGTCAGTACGCGTGCTCGAACTTCATCTCGATCGAGTTGACCGACATCGTCGCCTCGCTCGCGTCGACCGCGGCCATCGTCGGCTTCCTGCGGGTGTGGCAGCCGGGCGAACCGCTGATCGGCGAGCCCGCCGGGGCCGCGCGCCCGGCGGTGGCCGGGTCAGAGACCCACGATCCGGCCATGGAGGCCCAGATCGAGCGGCGCGACCGCAAGACCGACCCCCGCGGCGACGTGGCCAAGGCCTATGCACCCTACGGCATCATCATCGCCATCTTCTCGCTCGCCCAGCTCGGCCCGGTCAAGGATGCCCTGGCCAAGGACCCGTTCACGCACGCGTTCAGCTGGCCCGGCCTGCACGTGCTCAATCCCAAGGGTGAGGCCGTATCCAGCCTGATGTACACCTTCAACTGGCTGCCCGCGGCGGGGACGCTGATGCTGATCTCCGGCGTGATCACGATGCTCGTGCTCGGCGTGCGCCCGGGGCGTGCGGTGCAGGTGGCGGGCGGCGCTTTCGACCAGCTCAAGTGGGCGATCCTGACCGTGGCGTCGGTGCTTGGGCTCGCTTACGTGATGAACCAGTCGGGTCAGACCATCACCCTCGGCCTGTGGGTCGCGGGCGCCGGCTCGATCTTCGCGCTGCTGTCGGGCATGATCGGCTGGCTCGGCGTGGCAGTCACGGGCTCGGACACCTCCTCCAACGCGCTGTTCGGCGCCCTCCAGGTGCAGGCGGCCAAGGATGCCAACCTGCCCCCGATCCTGCTTGCCGCGGCCAACAGCTCGGGCGGCGTGCTCGGCAAGATGATCTCGCCGCAGAATCTGGCAATCGGCGCGGCGGCCGTGGGCATGGCGGGCCAGGAGGGCGACCTGTTCCGAAAGGTCGTCGGCTGGAGCGTTGCGCTCATGATCGCCATGTGCCTGATCATCTACCTGCAGTCCACGGCGGTGCTGGACTGGATGGTCGTGAAGTGACCCTCGCGGCGGAGCTGCTCGATGAGCTCCGGGACGCGTGCGGTGACGAGCATGTCCTGACCCACCACCACGACCTGCGTACCTACGAGTCCGACGGCCTGCTGCAGTACTCGGCGCTGCCGTCGGCGGTCGCGCTGCCGAGCACGGCGGAGGAGGTCCAGCGGGTGGTCGCGGCCTGCCACCGGGCCGGCGTGCCGTTCGTGGCGCGCGGCTCGGGCTCCGGCCTGTCCGGGGGCGCGATGCCCGTCGAGGGCGGCGTGGTGATCGCGGTGTCGCGGATGCGACAGATCCTCGAGATCGACCTGCCCAACCAGCGGATGGTGGTCGAGCCGGGAGTGACCAACATCGCGGTCTCCGACGCCATCGGCCCGGGGCACTTCTACCCGCCCGACCCGTCCAGCCAGATCGTCTGCTCGATCGGGGGCAACGTGGCCGAGAACTCCGGCGGCGCGCACTGTTTCAAGTACGGGTTCACCACCAATTACGTGACCGGCCTCGAGGTGGTCCTGGCCGACGGCGAGGTCGTGCAGCTCGGCGGCAAGGGCCTCGACATGCCCGGTTATGACCTCGTCGGCGCCTTCGTCGGGTCCGAGGGAACGCTGGGCGTGTGCACCAAGGTCACGCTGCGCGTGGTGCCGACGCCGTTCGCCGTACGCACGCTCGTCGCGTTCTTCGACTCCACGTCCGAGGCGGGCGAGGTGGTGTCTGACATCGTGTCCGAGGGCATCGTGCCCGCCGCCATCGAGATGATGGACAACCTCTCGATCCGTGCGGCCGAGGGTGCCACGAACGCGGGCTACCCCCAGGACGCCGGCGCCGCGCTGGTAGTCGAGCTCGACGGCTCCGAGCACGAGTGCGAGGCTCGCTTCGACAAGATCGTGGCGCTGTGCGAGGACGGCGGCGCCTGGGACGTGCGCGTGGCCCAGGACGACGCGGAGCGCGCGCTCATCTGGAAGACCCGCAAGGCGGCGTTTGCCGCGATGGGTCGGATCGCCCCCAACTACTACGTGCAGGACTCGGTCATACCGCGCACGCGGATGGCCGGCGTGCTGCGAAAGATCGAGGAGCTGGCCGGCGAGTACGACCTCAAGGTGGCCAACGTGTTCCACGCCGGTGACGGCAACCTCCACCCGCTGGTGTGTTACGACGGTGCCGTGGAGGGCGAGCCCGAGCGGGCCGAGGAGCTGGCGGGCAAGATCGTCAAGGCGTGCGTGGACGAGGGCGGCTCGATCACCGGCGAGCACGGCGTGGGCGTGGACAAGAAGCGTTACATGCCTTCGATGTTCGAGGAGGACGACCTGGCCACGTTCCAACGGCTGCGCTGCGCCTTTGATCCAGACGGCCTGGCCAACCCCGGCAAGCTGATGCCCACGCCGCGACTGTGCGGTGAGGTGCCGGGCCCGTACCGGCAGCATCCGCTAGAGGCCGCCGGCCTCGCGGAGCGCATGTGAGCGTTAGCCCGGCCTCCACGGAGGAGCTCGCCGCCGCAATCAAGGAGGCCTCGCGGGGTGGCCAGTCGGTCCGCTTCTCGGGCGGCCACACCAAATGGGGCTGGGGCGCACCGGCCCCAGAGCCCGACCTCGAGCTCTCGACGCTCGCGCTGGACCAGATCGTCGAGCACAACGAGGGCGACCTGACGGCGGTGCTCGATGCCGGCGTGACGCTGGCCGCACTGGCCGAGACGGTCGGCGGTGCCAACCAGATGCTCGCGCTCGACCCGCCCTGGGGTGACGACGACGCCGCCACGGTCGGCGGTGCGATCGCCACCGCCGACAGCGGGCCGCTGCGCCACCGCTACGGGTCGGTGCGAGACCTCGTGCTCGGCATGACCGTCGTGCTGTCCGACGGCACGGTGTCGAAGTCGGGCGGCAAGGTGATAAAGAACGTGGCCGGCTACGACCTCGCGAAGCTGTTCGCCGGCTCCTACGGCAGCCTCGGGGCGGTCCTTCGGGTGGCCGTGCGCCTGCATCCGCTGGCGCCGGACACCGCGACCGCCGTGGGCCACGCCGACGATCCGCGGACGCTCGCTGAGGCCGCCTCCGCCCTCAGCCACGCCCAGCTCGAGTTGCAGAGCCTCGACGTGCGCTGGGAAGACGGCCGTGGCACGGTGCTCGGCCGCTTCGGAGGCGCCGACGCCTCCGACCCCGCCGCCGAGGTGGCAGAGCTGCTCGAGCAGCGCGGACTCGAGACCGAGGTGGAAGCCGACGACACCCCGCTGTGGGACGCCCAACGCGCCGCACAGCGCTCCGCCGACGCCGTCGTCGTGCGCGTGTCCGGGGTCCAGGACCAGACCGGCGCCCTGCTCTTGTTCGCGCAGGAGCACGGCGCACGGGTGGTCGGCCGAGCTGCACTCGGCCTCTCCTGGGTGACCCTGCCCGAGCCCGGCCTTCTCAAGGCCCTGCGCACCCTGCTCGCGCCGTCGCCCTGCGTCGTGCTCGACGCGCCGTCCGCGGTGCGCGGCGACCTCGATGCGTGGGGACCGCTCGATCCGGGCAGCACCGCTCTGATGGAGCGCGTGCGCGAGCGATTCGACCCCACCAGAACGTGCGCGCCGGGCATCCTCGCGGGAGGCATCTGATGGAGGCCGGACCGATAAAGATCGGGATCTGGGACGACGACAAGCCGCCCGAGACCACGCTCATCGACGATTGCGTGCACTGCGGCTTCTGCCTGGCCACTTGCCCGACCTACCAGCTGTGGGGCGAAGAGGCCGACTCTCCGCGCGGGCGGATCGTGCTCATGCGCGCCGGCCACGAGGAAGACACCGAGCTGTCGGCCCCGATGGTCGACCACTTCGACAACTGCCTGGGCTGCATGGCCTGCGTGACCTCCTGCCCGTCGGGCGTGCAGTACGACAAGCTGATCGAGGACACCCGGGCGCAGGTCGAGCGCAAGTGGGAGCGGACCGGTGCGGACAAGTGGACCCGCAAGATCGTCTTCGGCCTGTTCCCGCACCCCGA